>DAOUDJ010000001.1:0-27365 GCA_034430795.1 Anaerolineales bacterium
GCAATGACATTCACGATTTCCGTCATCCTCCGCTTTTGACAGGCATGCTGTGTTCCCCTTCACCTTTCGGATCCAGGTAAGCCTGATGGCCGATAGGTCTGTTCACCTAGAACCTATCCCGCCTAAACCGGGTTCCCTACTTGCGCCACATCGGCGCACCCACTCCCTGCCTTTTGAAGCGTGGAGCGTTGAAAGCTGGATCCCCTCCGCCTGCCGGGGTAGGCTCACCTGCTCCTCTAGGTACTTCACGAACCGACCCAACGAGCCGAATTCCACACTTGTCACCACCAGCTCTCCCAATGCCCGGGCAGCCGCGAAGTCGCCTTCGCTGTTGAGGTAACTTGAGATTTCACTCAACTGGATGATGTTCGTCACCAGATTTGAGACTTTCAGATCCTTCCCGCGTAAATCAGTGAATATCTCACGCAGGTCGAGGATCCTATTCACCCGCTGCACTACCTGCTCACGATACATACCGGGTTTCCCCAGGACTGCAATCAAGTGGTCCCAGGTCAAAGCCTCATCACGGCGCAGCTGGTATCGGGTTCGGTTTCCAATCCCGCATGGTGGGTAGTTGATGATCGACTCAAGCATGCCTTCATCCATTGGATCGAGCACCAACCGCAGATAACCGAGGACGGCCTGCGTCTCCTCGCGCTGGAACACGTCCTGTTCAGATCCCACAATCTGATACGGAATCCCCCGCAAGCGCAGCGCGATCTGCAGCGGGTTCTGCTGGGCATGGGTCCTGGTCAGCACGGCGATCTCCGAAATCGCTATATTCTGTTGTCTGAAGCTTTCGATCCATTGGACAATCTGACGTCCGACGTAGTCGATCTCCATCTCGGGGTTGAGCGCGTCCACGGCGATCACCGGTATGCCGAGCGATGGCCGTATCGGGCGCATGCCGTTCGCGTCAGGACCCGCCAGCGGCCGAGCAGCGCTGATGATCTCAGGCGTCGAGCGGTGATTGTCGAGCATCACCTCGGTCTGTAGATCCTGAGGGAAACCTGCTACCAGCTTCTCCCAATTCGCCCCCCGAAAGCCGTAGATGGATTGAGAAGGGGAAGCCAGAAGGACGAACTCCCTTGATCCATTGAGAAGCACCTCCAGTACAGGCCACTCAGTCACCGGATTGATATCCTGACCCTCATCAACAAAGACACTTATGTCTTTTAGGAATGATCGCAGTTCATCATCTTCCAACTCCCGCGAGCTCTGCTCCAGCAGCCCTGTAAAATCAACAAGGTTCTCGGCCCTGAGGATCTGGAAATATCGCTGGATCAGCTGCTGTACAAGTGGATGCAGAGCATCGTACTTCCCTCCTCGAGAGCGCATTCGCTCCATATCCTGGATGGCCTGTCTCGGCTCGATGAAAAGGACGTCGAGCTCCTTCGCGGCGCGCTCCATGAGAGAAAGCGCCCTATCCTCTGATATGACCTGTGGAACCTTATCCCCACGCGCTTGTCTGGCCAGCCTGATCAACCAGTAGGCCATGCCGTGGATGGTCCGCACAGGGATGTCACCTCCTATACGGTCGGCGATTTCTCTAGCTGCCTGGCGGCTGAAAGTCGTGGCCAGGATCATATAGGGCGAGATGCCTTCCGTTAAACGTTGGCGTATCTCGCTTACCAGCCGGTTCGTCTTCCCGGCTCCGGGGGCTCCTGTGATCAGCTTCATAGCCATGTGCTCCAACTATCAGAGCAGCGGTGCAACCGCTTCCGCCAGCCGATCGCGCTCCTGGACGAGATCTTGAAGTAGCACAACTTTGTCGGCGAAATCTGCTCGACCGGGCTTCCCTCGCACGATGACAGCCACTACCTTCAGACCGGGTTCTTCCCTAGCCTCAGCCAACAATTCCAGGAACGACTCCGGAGCCGCACCAAAAGCGCCATCCGTGATAATCAGGATGTCACCCTCCCGGAGCGCCGGATCGTTGCGAACCAACTCAACCGCTTTCGTCAAAGGACCGTATGGTTCTGTCCCATTCCCATAGAACAATTCGAGATGCTGGACGAGCTCGCCAGGATCCGGTCGCGGTCCAGGGTCGAAGACTTGGAATTGACCCGTGCCTGAGAAGGGGATGGAGACGAAGCGGCGGTTTTGCTCCAGAGCGAGCTTCATCAGAGCGAGCTCGACCGCGCAGGCGGTGGCATTCGGCTGGCCGCGCATCGATCCGCTCTTATCGATAAGCATCACAAAGGGACCACGGCCCACCTCATCCTCGCCTTCGTATCTCCGGTGAAGAAGCTCCCCGTCAAGGGCTCTCCGGAGGAAATCAAGCCAGAGTGGGGACTCTCGATCCGATTCCATCCAGCCGACGAGTTCTTCGGGCGCTATCGATTCCAGATCCAGCTCCTGGACCTGATAGTGCGTGAAGCTCTCCCGACCGCATCGAGACTTGCGGCGCTCAGATGAAACCATCCGTTTCGCCCAGCCCAAGGCTTCCAGGATCAATTTGAGATGGTCCGATCGCTTCAGATATTCCGAGAGTTCATGCAGCCCTTCAACCTGCTGTCGTGTGGGCTTGACGCTCCCACTCAAACCCCAACCGAAACCGAATTCTTGAGCCGCAGATTTTAAATCTGATAGCGATGTAGACGCTGCTGACATGCTATCCACCATCGCCCGCTCGATGCGTGCCTTGGACTGGTTCATCTCCTCCAGAGTTTCTTTCGTACGTGAACTCAATTCAGCTTCCGCCTCTCGGACCTGTTCCTCCAATTCATCGAGGTAGGCAGAAGACATCTCCAGGCCGGGTCCCGGTGTATCGGCGTTGTCATCGACGGTTCCTTCTCCCTCGACATTGGATACACCCTCCCCAGCAGGCGAAAGTATCTTCTGCATTTGAACTCTGGCACGAAGTTCCTCCAACTTGTCCTGTGCTTGCTGCGCTCGCTCCATCTTCTCCTTGACCTCCGGCGGCAACCGGTTGATGAGTTCACATGAGAAGTGGGCAGCGCCGAAGGCAGCCGCGATCTCATCGGCTACGATCGACATGCGCAGCGATTCCCATTCCGGCATCTGATCCGCTCGCGAGAAGATGGAATGAGCGACTTCCATGCCGCTGGGAGGGATTCGACGCAAGGGGTTCGCGGAGGCGTAGAGCCCAAGCCAGGCTTCACGCGTGATTTCATGACTGCATTCATGAGCCTGCTCTTCAGCCTGCCGGATGACCACCAGATCCTTGACCTCCAGCCAGGTGGTGTGATCCATCGTCAACACGCCCTTCCAGATGGTGTCCGGCGGATCAAGGAGGTACTCCACATGGGTCAAATCCATGGCGTTTACTTCACTAAGTCCTGTCATCAGATAATCCTCCTGCTTACTCCCCTCTCCGTTCCATGACCTCGCCAGCTCGATCGACGAGCCTGGACTGCGCGGTCTGAACCCGTTCGAGAAGGTCCTGTTTCTCTCGCTCGAGGTCTGGATTCAGGACCCTTGCATCGATGAGCTTGCCATGCTTGGTGAGCTTTGTCCTCCACCCGACAAGCGCCTGAAGATTTTCCTCGCCGTCGATCCGGCTCATGATTTCCTCCACATCCGCTGCTGCTGAGATCAGGATCTGCCGTTCCGGATCAGAAATCTGCGAGACGATGTTCCGCACATCATCCCGATCCTCCAGACCGATCCAGAGGATATGCTGCCCGATCAGCAGCGACTTGGGGCTCATCTCGCTCTCTCCTCGCAGCAGGGAATGCGCAACAGCAGCGCGTCCCCATCCGATGAAACGGCGGGGTGAGATGGGCAGCCCGACTTTGATCAACTGCATCCTTACCTTCACCATCCGGGATTTGATCTCTCGCGGGAGCGACATGGCTTTGTGCTCGACAAGCGCCTGACCGAGGAGAATCTCCTCAGGATCCAGTCTTGTGGTTATGGGCTTGCGCCCACTCATGCAATCGAGCAGCCCTTCCCAGTGCTGCTGTCGGGTCGGATATGCGATCTCTTTACGTATGAGGATCCGGTCCCACACCGCGTTTTGAGGGACGGCATTGACGAGCTCGTTGCTTGCGGCGATGCCCAGGAGGAGAGGTAGATGGTGGATTGCATCAGGCTCGGTCAGGGTGTGCTCTTCGTAGGTCTCCAGCAGCATGTTGAGCACCGCGCCCGAAGCTTTGAACAATTCATCCAGGTTGGCCACTGTTGCTGTGGCCAGCCCAGACAGCCTGCGCGACCACCGCCCGTCACGCAGTGCGTTTGGATCGAGCGGACCAAAGAGGTCATTGCGCGAGACGTCCGGGTTGAGGTTGATCCGAAAAAAGCGACCGTCGATTCCCTTGGCGACCATGCGCGCCAACGTTGTCTTGGCCGCGCCGGGAAGCGAGAGGAAGAACACATTCTCACCGGTAAGGAGCCCAACAAGCACCAGGTCGATCTCCTCATCCATGGAGATCAACTGCGATTTGATCTCCGTTCCCAGGGCATGCATTCCAGCGAGGAAATCATCAAGATTCATCTCCTGCGATCCCTGCGGTTGAGACGCGAAAAGCCCGATGCGCTCTCTCGCCAGAAGCGCCTCCGGCTCGCGGCCGTTCGCACGCGTCAGTGGTGCGAGGAACTTCCCATCGTGCGTTATCAAAGTTTTCATCGTCTATCTCCTGGTTATTTCGTGATTTTCAGTTTGGTGTGTAGTCGGTACAACAGAGGGAAATTGAATCCTGGGTACCTTCATGAAACTTCCTCCCTTCGAGCATTGCTCATTTTGGACTTCAGGTAGTCCGTCCACATGAGACGGGCTTGATCTTCACCATAGAGATGCTCGAGGACAGCCACGATCAGTCTGCCTCGCTCTTTACGCCGACGTGCTATCTGTCGTCGGCGCCAGGGGCTGCATGAACGCGATCGCGTTCTCAAGGCTGGTGAGGTATGCATTTGAGACTCCTTCCTGATGATTCACTAGAGGGTCGCCGAGGAGGCAACCCGAAAGCCTTCCGCTTATCGCAACTAAACGGTCACTTGCAATCCTGAACTCTCGGCTATCTCGCACGCGATGAGAAACTCGGGAACGGAGGCGCAGGACCGCCGTAGGTAACCTTCCCGAATGGCGGATCTCCCTTCTTGCGCCATTCGCTGGATCACATGCCGGATCTCATCCGAGAGAACCTCCTCCAGCGAATAAGTCGTACGGTCCTGCCGATACGTAACTTTCTTGATCATGGTCCACCTCCTGGGTTTGGGTCATAAAATCGAAAAGACCCCGCGATGGGGGTCTTTTCTTTCGAGGAACGACTATTCATTTTTTCCTTCGGCTCTGTATCAGCTAAGTCAATCTCCTTTCCTTCAATGCTTCACCAATAAATTCTCGGTGGAGGTAAATGGTTGTCCCTTGACAAGTCGTGATGGAAAAGCAAAAAGCCCGGACGGGCGTGTATACCCTGGCCGGGCTTTCAGATGTTCATCGGAGTTTTCAATTGTGAGCGATAGGCAAGTTTCTCCGCAGATATCGGATTCCTCAATCAAGAGGGTGATCCTGAGACGCGAGAGCATCGGCTCATGCTTCCCATAACAATCATCTGTGTATACGCGCAACTCATCCCACAGATAGAAGCTAGTAACGAAGGAGGGATCCCATGTTGTCAATTCGCATCAGTAGGTCTTGGATCAAACCATGGAGCGGATGTAGATGTTGGGAGAGTCGATCTATATTGTCAGCGAGAAGTTGTCGCTCGGGGTTTAAAGGCGTGGCACCGCTTCTGCGCGGATTTTTCGTGAATATTTTATTTTCCACAGAATAGTTGATGACTGCATCTTAGAGATGTATATGCCGGAAGTCAATAGATTTCGCGTTACTCTATCATTAGTTGCGTAATTATTAACAAGGCAATGACCCATCTGCACTGGATCAAGTTCCTGCTAAATATCTCATACCACCCCTGAGCAAAATGCACCTTTAGAACGTGATCGTCAGAACCGGGCAGCCAAGGGGAAAAAATATGCAGGTCGTCTGGATTTTTCAGGGAAGAATTGGTCCCCGAAAAGGATGACCTCCAAATCGAACGCTTCCTTAATATACCGAAAAAACACGCCCCTTTATCGCGATAGGCCGACTCATATATATACTCCCAGTGAAACTCCTATTAATATCTATTCTTGTGTGCTCCTTGGCCAACATCATATTGTGTTTCACATCATGACCACAGGGCTTTACTATTTCATCATTGCCCCACGACTATTCCATAATGAGTTCTCATGCCTTGACATCTTCGCATAAGCTGGTTTCTTAGATATTTACTGAACGAGGACTAATAAGCACTTGGAATATTCTTCGAATTGCCGTTGTGTTCATCCCTGAGAATAGACTTGTCTATGCTCGAGATGAAGATTGAGTTATAGGTTCTGGTTCAGGGAGTGGAGTCTATACGCTTGATAGCTACTCTTATCGAAAGAATTTTTTAAATTTCCTTTTTTCCCGCTTTCAGAATAATATTTGAGAAACACTCTATATATTCGATATTTTGGCGCACGTCTTTTCTTTTACAATTAGAAGATTTGGGGGAATTAACCTATGTGGATGCCAGAGACCGAAGAGGATATCATCATCGTAGCGAAGGCCGGTTCACTAGAAGAAAGCCCTTCGTTTGACGCAAAGCGTGAACTTCCTTCAAAGAATGATGAGATTGCGAAAGATGTTGCTGCGATGTCAAATGATGGCGGGGTTATTCTTTTCGGCATAGGCGAAGACAAAGAAAAAAGGCTGACTCTTCTTAATCCAATTAAGCTTGCTGGTGCACCCGAGAAGATAGACTCTATCGTTCGATCGTCGATCTCTGAGCCACCGCACATCACTATTTCGACAATTCCGACTTCTAAGGATCCTTCAGTCGGCTATATCCTTATCCTTGTACCGCAATCAGCCAGAGCGCCGCACATGGTCACTGTTAAGAACGATAATCGATTTTACGGTCGGTCTGGCAAAGGGAATGTGATATTGAATGAGGGGGAGATCGCACGCCTATACCAAAGACGACGGCTATGGGAAGAGAATATTAGTGAACTAATTGAAGAACAGATTAGATCTTCTAAGTATCCGCAAACTTCTGATCTGGCATATTTGTATTTGATCGTAAAACCTGTTGCTTCTAAAGGGAACATCCTTAAGGAAGCATTGCAAGCAGATATGAAAGAATCAGAGATGCTCAACCAACTTGTCCATCATGCTCTATCTCATGATGTCACAATGTTAGGGTATCGCCCTGACTTCTCCAAACTAAGTAGATGGATACGTCAGCCTGATAGCTATCTCGGGGAACTAGGCCATATTGGAGAAGCTGACAAAGAAAAGAAAGTTAAATTGGTCTTGGACATTGAAGTTGGTTTTGATGGATCATGTCGCTTGTTTTGTGGCAGGGGAGCTGAGAGAAGAGAGGATGGAACGCTAATTGTATTCCCTCCAATTGTAGCCGGAATCACTCTTCGCACCCTCTTATTCGCCTCTGAATTGTATAGGCGAGCTTCTTATTATGGCCTGGCAGATATAGGTCTTGCCATTACAGGGCTAAATGGGGCACTTCCTGATGCATACACAGGGTTTTTGGGAATTGGACCCAGGCGTTATCCCAAGGATAGATATTTACGTTGCCAAAGATATTCAGCTTTAGATCTTGTGGATAATCCGAGGAGGATTGCCAAGGAGCTCGTCATGCCACTAG
Source organism: Anaerolineales bacterium (assembly GCA_034430795.1). Lineage (GTDB taxonomy): Bacteria > Chloroflexota > Anaerolineae > Anaerolineales > E44-bin32 > E44-bin32. The sequence goes on from DAOUDJ010000001.1 coordinate 7,653, forward strand.
TGGAGACGCTCACGCAGTCTAAGATAAGTCCCTTTATTGAAGTCGAGAATGGCCAGGATCCTGCCGCCTAACCGTTGCAGCCGAACGCGCGGTCGCCGCGATTTGCAATTCCCGATCCGGATATCGGTTTATTGATAGGCAATTCAAGTATCGAGCGTGACGGCTGAGCTCAACGCCGTTAGACTCTATATTCGGATTTAAATTACACCTCTATCAGGTTGATTAACTGCTAACTAATGCATACTGACACAAGGGCTTTTAAGCCCAAGGTCACAGGTTCGATCCCTGTACGGCGCACCTCTCGTAAATACAAGGATTCCGAGGAATCTGATCCACAGCCCAACCAGAAAAAATAACAGCACTACAAGCAGAGCTTCTAAGCTTCGCGAAGAAACTAAATGATGGTGACCTTCAAAGAATCATCCATGTACGAGCCTTAGCTCTGCATGATGAAATGCAGTACTATGAATTTCTTGAGGATGATAAAAGGGATATCGATCCTGGTGATGTTTGAGCAATACGAAGATTTTCAAATTATCACCATTCAATATTAGTTGGCTACACACTCATGGGGGTCCTCTATGTCTTTCCTAAATAAAGTCTTTAGCAAAGAACCGAAACCTGAAATGATTGGCAACCTCGAATCTGTTTGCCCGCATTGCGAAGCACATCTTGACAAGCGCCCCAGCAGGAAGAAAAAGTGTCCGCATTGCGATGAATACATTTATGTACGCACGCGCCCTGCTGATCAGAAGAAGGTGCTTGTTACAGAAGAACAGCGTGATGCGATCGATGTTCAGTGGATGAAAGTTCATGGAACTTACGAAATACACAAAGAGGAGCAGCGAGAATTCGAGCAAGCCAGGGCTATGCTCAGGGAACGATTCGGGCAAGAGCCAATTGACGGCGATGTGCGTTGGTATTTACTTAATACAGCACTGATGAAGCATAGCGGGCAGCGCAACTGGGGACTCTACAGAAACACTAGACTCAATATGGCTGACCACCTACGGAAAGAGGGAAAGGAAAAGCTTGCTCTAGAAACGTATCTTGATGTCGCCTATATTGATGTTAACGGACCTCAGAATTGTGGCGGAATATCCAGCCCTGAACTCCTAAAAGAATTTCCCATGTTTGACCCTAGCGATTCGATAGGAGTCTCGACTGTGGTCCATTACATAAAGCGCCTATCAGAGAAGTTAGGAATTGATAGAACCGAACTGAAAGAGCTTTATAGTACGATAGCTTCACGTGGTCATAAGAATCTCAAACTTCCAGTACACCCCAAGAAAGGTTGGAAGGAATTGGAAAGAGAATTGCAATCGGTGTAGAGAGCAGGGGGCTCATCAGCCCGAAGCCTTAGGCATGGCATGAAGTGGGGTTTGACGGATGACGCGCAGCGTGCTGAGATACAAAGGGAAAATTTCCAGGAAGCAGGCTGCTGATAAGATAATGCTTTATGCCAGCTTCAGCAAAATCGGTTTTCCACTTAACCTAAAGACGAGAAAACAGGTTGTCCAATTTTATGCGGTACAAGGGTTTGATTTTAATAGTGTCGTTGAACAGTGCCGCAACCACAATAATCCGATTCCCTATTTTGAGAATCTAATAACTTCTACCTGGGATGCTCACCCTGGCGATGGGCAAATTGCTATTGTAGATCAAAATCTAAACGAGCAAGTGCAAGTTCAGGATACTGGAGTAATTGAATTTTCCACCTACGAAGCAAAATTCCGTGCAGCTTGCAAGGCACGCGATCGGGCTGTAAATGAAGGATCCGTTGATGGATTGCAGGAATGTTTAGCTCAAGGACAGGCCAGCATCGAGGCATTCATTGGGTGGCGCGCTTCCCTTTGGAACGATTCACATCCAGAAGATCCCCTTCAGGATAGTGCACAAAAAAGGTTCTCGCTAGAAGATAAGATAAAAGAATGGATACCAAAAATTACTAGGGGGAAAGAAATCCCGCGTGACGGAAAGATGTGGAACGACTTTATACGTCTTAAGAGGTTGCGGGATGACTTTGTTATTCATCCCAAGAAATCCAAATATACTTTTTCTTATAAGGAAATAGCTCGATCATTAAATTCCTTCCGATCTGGATTTGCTGACTTATTGGGCAGAATGCATTGTCTAATGGGCATCCCGGTTCCCGCTATTATTATCAATGCAGTTACCTGGCCAGATGTCGAAGTTGACGATACTTTAGATGATAATTAGATGTAACAGGCTCTTTGAACAAGAAATATATAATACATTTTTTCCACACAAATAATTCGACTGTCGAGATGATTAATAGATGGCAGCTATAAATTCTGAAATTCGAGGAACACCTAATCTTATAACCCCCCGAATTGACTCACTCATTGACGAGGCTGAAAAACTCAACCCCAATTCAGAGATTAATATTGATGTGATGCTAGACAAGGAATTATTAATTCGCAGTGCTGGTGCAGCTCTCTCTACTGATGAATTAGGTCAAGAAACCATCTTTCTTGACCTGGCTCGAATCGACGAGTATATGATCGCACACGAACTTATGCATCTTATCCTCCACCGTAGTAAATACCCACAGATGACCAGCATTATTCCAGAGTCAATAGATCCTGTAGTAAGACGGTTGGCAGATAGCATAGATAACTCATTCGATCATTATGTTTTCGATGAAAGACTCCTAAATAATGGATTCCAACCAGACAAATATCGTGATTGGTTCGTTGACCAGATAGAGCTCTGGCCTGATAAAGAGACAAAAGGTCCTGCATTCCTTGGGAATGCCATTTCTTTGATAGATCCACTTATTTGGGGTAATTCTTACAAGCAACGAGTATTTTCATCATTAAAAAGATCTCGCCGAGAATCACTCGAATTAGCAAGACAAATTACACATCGTCTCCGTGCATCATCCACTAAATCAAAATCTTCAATCCGAAACGCTATGATCAATGTGCTTGAATTTGTTGATATATGGGCTAATTCAGATAGTGGTACTGATCAGCAATTTCGTAAATTGATTGCGATTAGTCCTATTTTCACATCTAGGAGAATGAAGCAAAAAGCTAGCCATACTCTTGATTTTTCTGTGCAGCAGTTTTCAAGACCTAATCATACAATCGTTGTTGGTGCGTTAATTTTGAAATCTGATCAAACTAGAATTAAAGGTTATATAGTAGAGGGCAACATACCTAATCACCCACTCTTTAATGATCTAAGCATCAAACTGAATAGTCTTAATCTGAAAAAATTTCTAGAGTCAATCGGTTTCACCAAATTTGCTATTAAATAACTACTCGCATATCCGAGATCAATTATTTGCGAGAAATTATTTCGGCAATAACACAAGGGCTTTTAAGCCCCAGGTGAATAGCAGATCCCGCATTCTCGCGGGATTTGTGTTTTGATAAGGGCTCTTATCACAATGCTATTTGGCGATTCCACATTTTTCCCTTTTCAGCATATGATATGGGCAATAATTCCAAATATTAACTTTCAGACCACCTGAGGTAGCGATCACAATTCCGCATCACTTCCCAAGGGGGCACAAATGACCGATCTGTCTTCACTTCGAGCACGCACGGCAAGATGGCTTACTCTCCTCATCGCACCCCTGGCGATATCGCTCGCCGCTATAATCCTCACCAATATCGCAGCCAACCAGCTTGTACCAGTCTGGCTCTTGACGCTTACAGTTGCAGCTGCCATCCTGGCTCTGCTTCTCTACTCAATCACCTATCACCAATTCCTAGAAACACTGCTTTCCACATTGGCAGGGCGTCTTCGCGCAGCGCGTTTCAGTAGGCCACGTGTCCTTGTACTGGACGGCACCATCGAGGCGTCTCCTCAAGAAACCCCTCCTGTCCCAATACACTCGAATCGCCCGCCCCAGGATTGGCAAGCGACCCTCGCTAAGCTGCAATGCCGCGCCTTTATCGGTCCCGCCAGTGCAATCAACGCCCAGCCACCGCCGGAAATCGTAGTTAACCCGTTTGGCGAGGTTTACCCTGAGGCAGACTTCCTCACTAATTCAACCGTCACCCAGATCCGCGACTACGTATGGAACGGAGGGGTGTTCGTTTGTGTCGCCGGAATCCCATTCTGGTACCGCTATAATCCCTCAACTCGGCAGAGAGAGACTGCTGGGCGTGTTGAGGCCGTCGTCAATAACACTGCTCAATGGAAGCCCCTCTTTCAGGATCTCTTCCCCAACCTCACTCCATCATCCGAACCGCTTGAAGTTCAAGCCACTCAGCTCCAACTCGATGTCGACAAGTTCGGCAACATCGCATCTGCTGGGAGGTCCCCTGCCATCACCACCTTCCGGGCATATCCCATCGCTCCCGCCCAGTTACTGCCCATGCTCAGGGATCCCCGCAACACTCTGTGCATCCTCGGCGCCTACACATACGGTCGCGGCGCATTCATTTTTTCAGGAGTTTCTATCACCGACGCCACGCCTACCTTCGAGAAAGTCGTCGCTGCCATCAGAGGCTGGGCTGACTACGAGAGGCGCCGACGCTCCCCGTAATGCCCTCCCGACTGCTCAATTCGAGGCCGTTCGACTTTTATAAGAATCTGTATACGAACAGGAATAGCACCTCTGTCCGGTAGGTTAGTGGTTCGAGTCCTACTCGAGTAGGTTATGGTGGATGGTCTAACGAATGGTGTGTCCACCTACCGAAACAAAACGCCAAGTAAGAGAATTGGTATTCTCATAACAAATTTCCCATGAATCATCCGTGATGAATTAGATCATTTCTATGCTCGTGTGCTTCCTGGTAATAATTCCTATTATGTTTGTGTGAATCATATTAGTGTCCCCCGGTGGGGGAGATTACTTCTTCGTGAGTTAGGATCTACCGGTTTATGGCTCTCACAAGCCAACATCACGAGATATGGTTTTTACTCTATCTGTATGTATACATACACATTTCAAGAAAGTCTCCGAGAGGAAGAGTACGAACCTTCTCAGATTAATACTTCCAGGTAACTTAAATTCCAGTCCGACCTCCATCTAACGATCACCTAACGCACAGCGGCATGCTGACGTGCTAAAGTCGCAAGCAAGGGGAAGCTGCTTGGTGATTGGTTGTGTCCCCATCATAACCTTACACCCATCCTGCAGTTTGCGGCTTCTCCGACACCCTCCTGCCCGGTGATTGGAGAGCGCATGGTCGTCACAATAACATCCATGAAAGGCGGCGTTGGCAAGACAACCATCGCCGCCATGCTCGCTCGTTATCTCACCCTCAGAGACCAGAAGAAAATCATCGTCGTCGACATGGACCCCCAGGGAGGCGCATCATCGATTCTCCTAGGTGGTCAGATCGATCCACCGACTCTGGTTGACATCCTACGGTTGGAAACAGAGGGCATCCCATCAAGGGAACTCATGAGCCAGGCGGCGCGAAAGAGCCGTCATAATGAGCAGATCTTCGTCATACCCGGACATGCGGACCTGGTCAGCATCGCCAACGCAGCCCCTCCCCTTGCCTCCTTGAAATACGCGCTGGAGAGCGCACCTTTCCCTGAAAACACTGTTCTGATCATAGACACGGGAACTCACCCCACTCTCGTGGAGATGGGGATCGTCGCTGCAGATGTAGTCCTGATCCCTGTGATGCTTTCCCAGCAGACGGCCAAACCGACGATCAACACTTTGAAAGTCGCTCTTCAACATAGCCTTAAACGCGGTGCGCTCCTACCCATGGGCATTGGGAGCGCCAATTGGGAAGACCGAGAGCTCGAACGCTGGCGGCGAAAACTGAAGACGAGCCAAGCATTGTCAACCATGGGATTTGATGTTCTAACCGGGATTCCCTATTCGCGAACCATCCTGCGCGGACGATGGCGCTACGGCACCTTCCCCAAGAAATTCATCCCCGTCATGGACGAGATCTGCCAGTTCATCTTCGACGAGACATCTGACGAAGAAAGATCGAAGAAGGCCAACCCTGCGTCCGGTCAAGACCAGGATCAATTGGGAGGAAACGGTCGAGGAGCGGAGTTCGATTATGCGCTGCACACACACATGGAGACAGCGAATGGCAGGTAGAGGCGCTGCACCTGAAAGCTTGCTAGAGGAACTTTCCCTGGCGGAAGGCGAGTTCGGCACTCAGGGTCAGTCCATTGGTGCAAGAGAACTTGGCTTCCGGCTTCAGCGATCGCACCTGCCTGTTCCTATCGAGTACATCAGTGATGATTCGCCCCACCAGAGCAGACTTGTCACGTTCGATCCGAAGATGTTTCCGAAGGACGCAGAGCTGCTCGAGAGCGTCAAGAAGCACGGCGTGCTCGAGCCGATCTATCTAGAGAGGTTGTCGACTGGACTGGGTGAGGCGGGAACCTATCGTCCCATCGCAGGAAACCGGCGACTGGCGGCTGCAAGGCTCGCGGACCTGCAGACCATCGACGCTATCATCGCCAAGGCGGAGGACGACCTCCAGGCTTTCGCACTGGCGGAGAACCTGGGGCACCGCGAGCTGACTGCTTATGAAAAAGTCCTCAGCTTGATGGCCTTGAAAGGAAGCGATCCTCAGTTGAGCCTGCGAAAGCTGGCACGTCGAAGCGGGCTTCCCTTCGGCACGGTGTCCAGCCTGGTCAGCGCCTATGAAAAAAGCACACCCGTCCTGCGAAGATGCTTCGCCGAAGGTATGGCGCCGCGAGCCGTCCAGGAGCTGCAATCGTCGTTTGAGAACATCCCTGAAGATTCGCAGATGGAGTTGGCTGCCATCCTGACAAAAGCTTCACAGGCCCAGGCTGCCACTTTTCGACAGATGGTGGACGGTGGGATCGAGCCCCTCGCCGCAGCAAAATCAGCGATGGAATTCGATGAAGTGAGCCCTGAAGAGAGCGATCATTCAAGCCAAAGCGCAACGGGAAAGGTCAGCAAGAGAGCTCGTGTCCGGACGCGTGGGAACAGCTCTTCGAATTCGCAAAAGAACAAGAACATTCTAGGTTTTCCGGATCCGGATGATGAAGACGCCCTGTCGGCTCTTTCAGACCGAACAGGCGCATCGAAGTCCATCGTGCGCCGTCTTGTCAAGCAAGCAAAAAGAATGGAAGCCGATTACACCACGCTCACGCTGGCCTGCGCTCACGCAGCCTGTGGAGGGGAGAAAAGCCGATCCCTTGAATTCGCCACTCGAGCAGCGACCGACAAGTCGATCGTCAGCGTTGTGCGCAGACATCTGGATGCACGTGAGCGGGCTCGGAATCTGATCTCAAACGAGGAAGAAGCAGAGATAGCGGGCTTTCTTCAGACGATCTTCTTTGGAGCGTGAGACCTATGCGAAGCTGCCCAACTGTACAGGACCATCTCCAAGCGCTCGGGAAGACCCCCGATTGGGTCGTGGAGCTCGGGCAGGCCATCCAGCGGATGACGGATTGTTCGACAGCTATCGCAGCCGCTAGGGCACGGGACTTGAGCAGGTCCGCAGAAGCAGGACCAGGGTTGGAATGGTTCACCCGCGGCTGGCTCGCTCTTGAAACAGCAGACGTGGACGACCTTTCCCCGATGCAGCGGGAAACAGTAAGGCTGGTTTTAGAAGGCGTTACAGAGAAGGTCAAAGCCCGTTATCGATAAGTTCGAGAATCGGGCGTGGATGAGGAGGTTTTGAAATCATGAGAGTCAATCGCTTCATGCTCATCGTTGGTCTGGTATTCGCAGTGGTTGGTGGAGGCGCACTATTTATGATGAACACAGCCTTTGCGCCTGCCCCATCGCTCGTCGTGGCAGCACGAGAGGATATCCAAGCCGGAACGAGATTGATCGACATCCCCGATGACCTGTTGGTGCTGGTACCCCTCCAACTCAAGTCCTCAGCCCAGCCGATACTGCAATCTCTTCTAAAGCCTGAGGAACTTGAAATCATGAGGACTTCCGGGGGCGTGCTCATCCAGGACGTGCTCAAGTTCGAACCCATCCTTCTAAGCGCAATCGTCGCAAAGGAGAACCCGGCTGCCGCTCGACTGACACGCCTGGGCATGGACGATCCCAACATGATGCTAGTCGTGATCTCGACCCGGGGAACTGCTCCGGAAAGCATCTCTTCGGGCGACCGGGTGGACCTGGCAGTAGCCGTCGATCAAGTGCGAGACCCGGTGGTGATGGATCAAACTGAGTACATACCGGCTCCACCTGGCATGGGAGGCTTCATCAGCCCGGTGAACGCATCCCCAGAGGAATTGCTGGAAGAACTGGCCCAAGGAAGCGGGATCGATCTCCCACCTCTCGAGGAGACGCCAACGGTTACGCCGACACCGACTTCGCTGCCGGATATTCGTGAACCCCTTGCTAAAGTGCTCATTCACGGCGCACCAGTGGTGCGAGTGATTCGTGAACGAACAGTGTCCTCATTCACATCGGCCGGTGATACGACCATTGAATTGGGTGATGTGATCGGGCTGGAGGTAATCATCCCTCGCGACGCCTTCGAGATGATCACCATGGCATCCAGCGCAGGCATCCTCCAGATCGGGCTCCTATCGCCGTTGGCCGAGGGTGAGCTAGACGGTCCAACGATGGGAGCCTCCCTTCAGGATCTGCTCGATTTGTTCTACGCCGACCGTGAGGCTCTGGCGCCCACACCCACCCCAACAGTGACGGCACAGAATACGTCGACACCCAACCCTACGGCGACTCCTACGCTGACGACCACGCCAACGCCGTAGAGACAAAGCAATGGATCGTTCCATGACTTATCCAATACGATCGACAAGATTGATGACCATGAGGATGGCAGATGATGGAATTTGAATATCTCAGCGCTCTCGCCTTCGTTCGACCGGACCTTAGCCAACAGCTCCTCCGTGACCTTCATATCGCCACCGAACGCCCTGTTCGCGTGATCACGACCTTACCCATCTTCGAAAAGGGCAGCGCTCAGCGCACGATCGATCAGATGCGACCGCAGCTTGTCCTCATCGACGCCGAGGTGGATGGATACAGTCTGCCTGACGTGAGGAGCCTGCGAGAGGGTGCAAAGTACCCCCTTGGCGTTGTGGGTCTGGCGCAACCGGGATCCAGCCAGATGGAGGCCATGCTCGATGTCCATCTGGATGCCGTGTTCAACCTACCTCTCAATCCGGGAACCATCGAGCGGATTTGTACTGAGCTGCCGCCTCTATTCCAGGCGTTGGCGGCCCAGTGGGGCAAGGGAGCGTGGGGAGCCGGGGTCCCGGAAACCATACGCACTGCAACGGCTGCCGCTGGGGTGAGTTCATGGCAGCGACAGGTCATCGGTGTATGGGCGCCAAAAGGCGGTGTGGGCAAGACAACCATCGCCTGCGAGATAGCTGCAACGCTTGCCGCCATCGGCGGACGGAAAGTCGCGCTGGTGGACGCCAATATGAATGGGGGCCACGTGCGCCTGCGGCTAAATGTCGATGCCCCCTATGGCATTCTCAACGCCGCCTCTGCATACCACACGAGCAAAGGACGCCCCTCTCTGGAGGCAGACATACCACAGCGAATCGAGGGGCTAATGACTGCGGTGAAAGGCGCGCCCAACTTGAAGGTCCTGGCAGGCGTGATGAACATGGAGCAGTCCAGACACGAACACCTGGCCGGAGAGGCTGGCATGGAGTTCGCCCGATTTCTTTTACCGCTTCTTTCAAGGAATTATGACTTCGTGATTGTCGATCCAGGAAGCTCGATGAATGTGGGCTTCCATCAGGGTGTGCTGCACGAAGTTGATTACATCCTGGTGGTTTGCGAGCCGGATATGACCAGCATTGCTGATGTCAAGGAAGGCGTCCACAAGACCGTGATTCCAAGGATCGGGATCGACAAAGAACGCTTTGGGCTCGTCATCAACAAATGGCAGGACGATCTGGGGGTTTCGCTGCAGGAAGCAGCCAATTTCGCAAAGGTCTCGGCGATAGGAATCCTCCCATTGGACACAACCGGGAACGTCACGCGTGCAGGGAACGAGGGCATCTCCTACATCGCCAAATACGCCAATGAACGCAAGAACCCTGCCCCAACGGAAGCAACAATGAATGGGATCGCTGAGCTGGCGGCGCAGTTCTATCCGCCCATTGGGGCGGCGTGGTCAGAGAGGATGAAGAACGGGAGGGTCAAACGAGGTTTCGGCATCCTGCGAGGGAAGCGAATCAAACCGCACGCATAGAACCCGCTGTTAGCATTTTAGAGTCCGAGGAGAACTACTGTGGAGCAGACGTATTTCGAGGAGGGATTCGCCGTTCAGGAATTAGGGGAAGCATTTGCAGGTCGCGACCCCTACCAGGAAGCGCTTGTCGAAGTGCGTCGCCGATTGACGGGGACATTCGCTCCAGATCAGCTGGGGGCTGCTGGACCGCGGGTCACCGATGAAGCTGCAAAGCTGGCCAGCCAGGTCTACATCTCCTTCAACGACCATGCCCTGAGAGAGAACCGTGAAAGGATCCCCTTCGACCCGGAGCTATTTGTGAGCCGGGCACTGGCCGACCTGCTGGGGATGGGCCCCTTGGATCCCTTATTGGAAGACGATTCGATCGAGGACATCGCCGTGAACGGCCCGAATGAGGTGATGGTCCACCGTCAGGGACGTTGGGAGGAGACGGACATTCATTTCGAATCGCCGGAGCGGCTGTTGGAGATGCTCAATCGGGGGATCGCCGGGTCCAACCGGCAGGCAAACATGGTTATGCCCATCGCCGATGCCGTCCTCCCGGGCAAGGAACGTATCGGCGTCGTAACTCACCCCGTGGCGACGCCCTGGCCGGCGGCTGTGATCCGCATCCCCAGAGCGCGGGACATCAACCTGGAGGACATGGTACAGCCGGATGAGAACGGCGCAGAGAGGCTCGAGGCAAATGCTCAAATCCCTGACTATGGGGAACTGCTCGAAGGTGAGCTGGAAGGGATGCTCTCTCCTGAGGCAGCAAGTTACCTTCACGGCGCAGTGCTGGCGGGGTTGAACATCGTGACCGTCGGACCGACAGGATCGGGAAAGACGACACTGCTCATGGCGCTGGGCCGAAAAATCCCTGCAGGAAAGCGCGTGCTCATCATTGAGGACACACCCGAGATCGTGCTTTACCCCGAGGATGAAAAACCAAACAACGTACTCTACCTGCGGACGCGTCCCGAATCACTGGAGGGTGTGCCGCCCATCACACAGGAGGACCTGGTCAAGCTTGCATTACGCCATCGACCGGATGCCCTGACTCTGGGCGAGGCGCGCGGCGCGGAGGTGTTCGACCTGCTCAATGCCCTCAACACGGGGCACAAGAACGGCCTGACCAGCGTTCATGCTTACGGCGTCGAGGAGCTCTTCGGGCGGATCTTCCTGATGCTCGCGCAGAGCGAACGCGGCAGATTCCTGGACACGTGGAGAGCCGCACACATGGTCGCTTCCACGCTTGACATCGCCATATCCCTCGAGGTCACACGGACGAACGGCCGGACCGTCCGGCGCGTGCGCGCCATCGCTGAGCTGACAGGCGAAGTGATCAAGAAAGGCGGGAGCTACGAACCCGAGCTGATCTCCATCTTCCGGCATGACGGGCAGAGGTTGGACGGTCCCTTGACTTCATCGGCTCACGCCGATGCCTTGCGGGACGTCGGAATAGACGCGGGATTCCTGGAACCCTCATGAAGGAGTAATAACCAATGCTCACGAGCATCTTCCTATCCTTTCTTGGCGGTGTTGGCATCTTCCTAATCGTTCTATCCCTGACAGCCAGGCGCAAGACCGGGGGACTCGAACGGATCGCACGATTGATGGGAGAACCTGGCGAGAAATCCCGGTCTCCAGCCGATCCCTCCGTTAACCCCATCAAGACCTTTCGCAAGCACGGCCTTGCTGCTGCCATCGCTCAGGCGGACCTTGAAGTGACACCAGCAGGTTTCATCCGCGTCGGTCTCCTGACCACACTCTTGTCTTCCCTGGCTGCGTACTTATTGACCGGCGCAATCGGTGTGTCGATTCTGATGGGCGCCGTCGGGTTGATTCTGTACATCCAATGGCTTTACCAGCGTCGGGATGCCAAACGTCTCGAATACGAGGAAACACTGGCGGATATGTGCGACCGGCTCGGTGTCGGCGCACAATTGTACGGTTCGCTGAAGGGAGCCATGAACCACGCGGCGGAGATGGCGCCGGAGGTCGCAAAAGACGATTTCAGCTTCGTCGCCGGCCAGATCACATCCGGCGCGAGCATCCACGGGGCCTTTGAAGATGTGCAGCGGTCGAGACGGAGCAGCTCGCTCGATCTGCTCGTCGACACGATCACCGTGTGGTCCAACCGCGGTGCTACGATCCCGCTGCAGCAGATCTTGAGCCCTTTGAGCACAACCATTCGCGAGACTGCCAGCGAGCGTAAGCGGATGCAGTCAGAGCTATCCGGTGTTCGCAGCCAGATGAGGCTCGTGGCCGTAGCCCCCGTGATCCTTGTGGCCCTCTTGCGCTTCTCATCACCCGCGCTGGCCCAAATTTACGCATCGCCGAGCGGGGAGTTGCTCCAAACGGTCGCCTACATGCTGGCGCTGGTGGGGTTCTTGCTGGGCTCACGGGCGTTGGCGAATGTTTCAAAGGTGCTCGAAATCGAAGATGTCTGAGGAGAATACATGACAGGAAGATTGATCCCACTGCTGCTGTCCGCCATGGCCGGCTTCGGACTGTTTATAATAGTGGCCTCCTTCGCTATGCCGCGATCGGCGTTTCTGCGGATACGGGGCACGGAGAGCGGACCTCGTCTGATCGGCCTGGCTGAGGGGACCATCCTGCAGACACTGTTGATCGATCTGAGCCGCAGGATACGACCGGAGGGCGAGGACCTCCTCGATCGTTTACGACGCTCCGGCTTGATCTACCCCTCGCCGGTGGAATTTCACACCCGAAGAATGGTCCTGGCGCTCATCTATATGGGAGCGGCGCTCGCGATCAGCTTTGCGCTGGATCCGCTGCTCGGCATACCGATGCTTCCTCTTGGATCTGCATTATTCGCAACTCTCGGCGCAGTATATGGGTTCATGCTGCCGGATCGCATCGTGAACCGGACTATTCAGAAACGCAGGGATCGCTTGTTGAAGGAGATGGGCTTCGGACTCGATCGTATCGCCCTCTTCTTACGCTCAGGGGCGGACATCGCCGAGGCGCTGGCTCAAACGCAGAACGTCGGACTTTTTGGCGTGGCTTGCGGTCGATTAGCATCCAGCATCAGCATGGGGCGCTCGATCCTCGAGGCCACTCAGGAGGTTCGCCTGGACCTACCAAGAACGCCCCAATTCGACGAGTTTCTGGGAATGGTGACAGTGGCCATCCAGAAGGGACAGAGTCTGGTTGAGCCCTTCCAGATGCGCGCCACCGCCATGCGCCAGCGTTTGAAGCTGGAGATCATTGAAGAGGGTAATAGGGCAAGGATCAAGGTGATTCTACTGACTTCGGTCGTCATCCTGCTAGCGAGCATTCTGGTGACGATCCTGCCCACGCTGATCCTCCTTACCCGTGAAGGTATTGTCTGATAGACTGGACGGTGCGATCAGGTGGGGGCATGGCGAACCGTTCTTTTTCACACATCTGGCTTCTGCTTCTGGCCACTCTTGTATTAACAGCGGCAGCTTGCGGCCGCCCAACTGAGAGCGCGCCTGCCGAGATCGTCAGCAGTGAGCTTGCCGGAGCGGCGAAGAGCGAAATCGGTCCCTATGACATCGTGAAACTGCCCCTGGTTAGCGTTCCTGAACCCCCTGTTGACACAATCTTCCATCCCGAATTCCAGGATCCCGCAAGTGGGGCTTTCGTGCAGGTGCTGCGCGTTGTGGAGGATCCCCGGGAGATCCCGCTCGATCGATGGCTGTATTCCAACCCCTCTGGCGAGGACGCAATCCTGCACCCTGGCGCACAAGATTGGCGGGGTCGATTTGAAGATGCTGAACTCACAACTCTCGCCGTATATATCAGGGCTCGTGCCCCCTCGGATCACACGGTAAATGACCCCTTTTTAACACCTAGGAACACTGGGGAGAACTTATCAAACACTTGGCCCCCATTAGGAATGGTTGATCCAGAATCAGAGTACGGGCTCCCCTGCGCATCCCTCGAGTACACAGATGGAATAAGCGCATATACTGCGCCAGATACGGGAAAACGATTCGATCCCCAGGCCTTCACCCCACCCCAGCCCTGGTATGAACCGGGCAGACGTCTCGATCCCGGAGAAATCCGGGAGGGATGGATGTTATGCCTCTCCGCCGTACCTGTGGAGGAAGCACGACACGAATGGCGATTTCTGCCCGAGGATGCAAAGGACGAGGAAGTAACGACGGCGTGGGCAAGCCTGAATCACCTGCCGGCCGGTGAGTGGCACCTGCTCCATGAAGCGGCTGTCGTGGTGTGGGACATGGATGAGGTGGAGCTGGCTGAAGAAGGACCAGCCCCGCCGCCCGGGCTTGCAGCTACCCCCACGAGCGTGATCCCCAACGAAGGGCTCCAAACCGTATACGAGGGTCCAGTGTGGGTTTCCGTTGGAATCGGGATGTCCTACACAAGGGGAACCATAGGTGCCCGGTCCAGTTCTCCAATGACTATCGACTTCGCCGGCGTCCCTCCTCCAGGGGATTGCCCGGGTGTGGGCGTGTGGTATCAGCACCATGAGCCTTACGAAATCGTATGCCGGTCGGACGATGAGGGACGCTTCGGTCGCTTCTTCCTGCAGTTTTATTTCCCTGGTATGGAGGCTTTAGGGGAGGACTGGGATCGGATGGCGTTGAGGGACAGGGCAAACCTGGATCTGTATGCACAGAACGATCTGGACGGCTTGATGGCATCGTTCAAGGGGGTGCAGATCCTATCCGAGTTCACCTGGCTCGAGGCAGATCTACCGGATGACACATCGAATGTCTGGTTGGCATTATCAGATCTCGATGGGAATGGGCAATCGCCTTCGCTTCCTATCTGGGAGGTTGAACTATACGACGCCAACTACGATTCCACCTCCACTGCGAGCATCTGTAAAAGCAGGCCATGTTTGAACATCGACGAGCTGCCCATGGTCACGAGCGATCTAGAGACACTCCGTATCAAAATGCCCGTCCCGATCCTGGATTTCGGAGAGGAAGCTCACGGCATCTCGGTCCGTGACGCCTGGACCACCACTCAGACGATCCTCGTCAACGACAACCTGCATGGTCAGGATTTTCTTCCACAAAACCGGAACGACCCCTGGCTCATTGTCGAGATCTCCACCGTTACGGATCGTGCGGACGATATTTATCTGCTGTATCCCCAGGCGGATGGGACTTTCAATGTAGCGCCGATGGAATTCGTGGCGCTGTATCAGGGGAGTGGCGGCGAGATCGCCGTGCGTTACGGCGTCCATGCCGAAGTGCGTGGAGCGGACCATGGATTTGCCCTTCTTGGTACACTGCCCCGAGGTGTGTCTTTGAGCGATGTTTACATAGTACTTGGAAATACAGGACCGGCTTGGAGGCTCCAATGAGGCGGAACAATATAGCCTTGATGCTGGTAGGCGTCTTGATTGCCCTATTTATTCCAATCCAGGTAGTTGTTGCTGCTCGTGCTCAAGCGAATTCGGATACGTCGTTACGGACGGCGAAGGTTGGAGAGGTCCGGCAGCAATACGAGCCTCCGGTGCTAGACCCCGTGGAACGAATTCAGCTTGCCTTTCCAGGTTTCCGATCGGGTGGCGAGAGAACAGGATTATTCCCCGGTCGTCTGATGAGCCAGGACTTCGACGACTGGCCGCCGATGCTCCATATCGGCGATTCGGCAGAGATCGCTGGCAAGACCTTCACCGTGAAGGAAGTCCTCCTCGTACCAGGAAGCGATCGCTCGATGACCTACGAACCAGCTACCGGTAGGAAGAGGTATGCGCCGGAGGGTTTACGCACCAACCTCTTCGATTTCAGCAAGAACACCGAGGTGTTCATCCCGCCGAATTCGATGTTGGTTATGGTGAGTATTGATGTTGAACCTGAGGCTGTTGAGCGACCGCAAGGTCAGGCTGGATGCGAGACTCAAGGTGAACGAGATTATGGTGGTTTTCTGAGAATATCCATCGAAAGATTGGGTGAAACAATTGTCCTTCGAACAAGCTCTGATGAGAATTTCAGTCAATTTGCATCTCCGACGGTTTATTGCTTATCTAGCGGCTGGGTGTACTTCCATATTGGGTTAATCACGAATGACCCAAGCCAACTGTGGTTTGAGATTGTCAATCAAGAATTCAAACCCACTCTAGCAATCTGGGGGTTGACTGCTTCTCCTTGAAATTTTTCCTTCCTTCCTGATCATTCCCAATACACTAGATACAATCTCGCTCATCGTCGCTAAGTCTTCCAAGGCATAAGCCAAATGTCTACGAGTAGCGTCTTTTCCCCTTGGGCTTGTCCAGACCTCAACTTATCTTCGCAAATAACGAACACATAACGTTTCCACGTTATACAACGTGCTAGAGTGATGTTACTACCGCATATCGACGCAAGGCATGCATCAATATGAGTACAGGAGGCTAGAAATGAAGGGGCTATTTTTACAAGGGATTCTTTCCAATCAAGAAGGCCAGGATACGCTTGAGTGGACCGCAATCGCCGCGCTAATTGTGCTGGTCGCTATCGCCGTGATTGCCATAGTCGGCAACTACGTCAAACAGCGAGCCGCAGAAATATCCTGGTAGCTTTTGGCATTGATTAATTAATGTTCCAAGTGATTAAGACCCCAAAAGTAAGATAATCGTGTTTATTCTTGGCAAAAACAGATCACAGCAAGGTCAGGCAACTCTAGAATTCACAATCATCATACCTGTCTTCATAGGTATATTCTTCCTCGCCCTCGCTCTGGCAGTTGGCTGGCATGTCCACCATCTTTCTGCTTCACTGTCCCTGGAGGGATCATCGCTTGAGGCAGCCTTGCCGGGGTATGGTCTAGGTTTTTCGATTTCAACTGGCGACCGCGTTGCACCAAGTTCGAGCCTGACGAGTGAGGTGGTCGAGTATCCATACGCATGGCTTAGCGGAAATGGGGTGCGGGGACAACGGTTTACTATCCAAGGGACCGTTAATCTTCCATGGGCGCCAACGGGGATATTCTTTGATGCTCCACTCCGGGGGACGACGTATGCACCCATATGGGAATTCAATGGCGCACCATGAAAGAATATCGAGATGAAAAATCGGATTATCTCATTGATAAAGCGCTCCAAACGTGGCCAAGCGACATTGGAATTTGTGATCATTCTTCCTGTTTTGGGACTCTTTATATTACTGATCACCTACGCGGGTTGGTGGACCTACCTCAAGCTAGCCGCGCAGAACGCTGCTTACAGTGGCGCTATATTTATGCCCCGTGAACGTTATGGGCTTGCTGGTAACACACTCGCACAACAATCAACGCTCCACGCAGACGAGGGCATGAAACAACTATGGGAATCCAGCACTGTTGATATCTATACACATAAGGAGCATGGTTGGGCACGAAGAGGTGGAAGCGGTATGACCGTCCATATCTCGGTATTGGTGTGGAAGGACTTCTGGGAGATCTTTCAATCGGAAGGAGGGGCTAAGAATCCTCGAGGAACCGCGTTTTTCATGTACTCACCGTTCATGTCGGCAGGATCTGATGATGGGTGGATCACACCAGGAACACTTAATCCATAGGGCACGACCGGGAACTCGCGCCCGAGACAGTGAGTCTGAAGGAGGACAGGTCGTGGTTGCATTTGTGATCTTGATCCCGATTCTGATCATGGCCCTCTTCATCTCACTGGATCTCGGTCGGTATCAGGTGATGCGTAATCAGATCAGAATCACGGCAGATGCTGCAGCCTCAGCAGCTGCTGGCGCGTTAGAACTCAGCGAGGCTACGAAGGGAAACTTCGTTCTGAACGAGACTTGGGCTCAGCAGCGAGCAACGGAAGCAGTCGCCGCAATGCAGGGAAGGATCGCCGAAGACAATTGGATGACGATTTCGCTTGTTTCTGTGCAGGTAAGTGGCGCAGAGGTGGAGGTCAGAGTCAACGGCACGGCCAGCACTATCTTTGGAAGCTTCCCAGTATTGGGCATCGGAGGCTTTAACGCGAGTGTGCGTTCAAAAGCAAGAGCTGCAACGGGGATTGAAACGGAATGGTGACAGATCCACCATGGAAGCTCTTAACACAGCAGTTGATGAATGGGTCACCATAATCACAGGTGTAATCGCTATTTATTTCTTCGTGTCACTGGTCGTTAACCTGGCGCAGGCGCAGCTTTCTACCGCGACAGGTGATGCGATCGGCCATGCACATGCACTCCAGCAAGCTATTGCGATGGTTATTTTGCTCGCTGTAGTTTCTTCCTCAAAAGCGCTTATTCCTGCATTACAGGTTTACATCTCACCCGAGACTGCCCCTAAGACTGGTGCGGAGGCAATCAATGTATGGAAGGGGATCGCACAGTTTGTGCTTAGTGTTGTGATGGGAGGGGCTGTAATCATCACCACACTAAGCGTCGTCTACAGTGCCCTTGGTGCTCAAATCAACCAGGCACTTGGAGCCTCATCCTCGATGTCACGCTCGATGGTTCGTCTCATTGTGATAGTCAGCGGGGGGATTCTCACGATAGCATCTATAGGCCTAGCAAACTGGCTTCTCGACTGGGTATTCTAGATATCTCTTCACACCATTTTCCCACCGAAAAAAGGTAACGAAAAGGACAATAAAAGCACAAGCGAGAAGCCAGTTTCCTTGAAGCCTTTGAGATTCAAAGACGCGTTACTCAGGTTGTTTCGCGTGAAGCCAAGCCAAAAGGAAGAGGAACCACAAGAGTCAATCTATCAAGAGGATAGCCCCGCCGATGATAAGGGCGGGGCTATCCAATAGACTTGGCCTGGTGTCAGTCAAGTATGTGATATAGAGCTATCCCAGTCGAAGCCCCTAAGGAAACTTTTGCAATCTCAAGACAGATTCCGCCCCAAAACAAGGCTAATGGGTAGACAGATAGGGCGGGGTGCTTAGAGAGGATAAATCCTCCAAGCGGTAGAAAGAAATCGAGAAGGCTTAGCACAATCACTAGTGCTCTGCGTCCGGGGGTACTTCTTAGGCCGTGCCTAATAAGTGGTTGTATTGGCGCTGTCATACCGCGTAGCCCCCTCCTTATGCAGACGTGTTGTCATCTAGTTCAATGTATTCTACATTGGTGGCGCGGCTTCCAATTGTAAATTGCTCCATCTGTGTTCCGCCCCGCCCGCTGAGGGTTTGTATGAAGCTATGCGTGATGAGCTTCCGAATCCTCCTACTGCCCAAAATCACGCTGAGCAAGGCCAATATGCAGATACCCACGACAATCAACTGGACGTCCGTGCCGCTCATCGTTTCCTCCTTCGAGAGACCTTATGTCGGATGGTGCCTCAGGCGAGGCACAACAGCCAAAAAAACCCCCTGCGCAAACTTCTGGCTTCAGATGCAACTGACCTATACGGGATTATACCAATCGCGCTAAACGGGGCACGTCGCAGGCCAGCGCGCCGCATGACAATAAGCATACACTCGGAGCTAAGCACATGTCAACCCCCCGTATTTCACACGCCCCCTGAAGGTTATGTGTTATTTGAATTTCAAAAGTGAACTGTTTTCATTTGAAAAGCGAACTCTATTCAGATGAAAGGCGAACACCCATACTGACTACCTCAACTTCATCCAGGAGGTAGTTATGACACAGCTTCACAAACGATTCTCGGACGAGCAGGTTGCTTTTCTCTTTCACTCATATTCACAAGA
>DAOUDJ010000002.1:0-11890 GCA_034430795.1 Anaerolineales bacterium
TTTTACTCCTTCTTTATCAGGGCCTCCATGACCCTGTAGATTGCATCCTCCCCGAAGTATCCGAGGAGGAACTTTGCATAATTGTTCAACGCCTGCTGTTCAGGCGTCTCGGCTTTACGGAAGAAATACAGGTTCTCGAAAATGGTGGTAAATACAATCTGTCCATCTTCGGTCGCCAATACTTTGCCGAACGCTTCTTCTATCCGTCGCGCCCGGTCTTCTTCCTTAAGCTCTCCTAACCACTCCAGCATTTATCTGGGCACTTCCTCCCAAGTAATTCCGAAGAATCCGGTAACTGCGGTTTCCGCCCAGATAGCAACATAGGCACCAGGAGGAATAATGATACTGCCGCCAACATCCACAAGCCCGATACCCTTGGCAGGAGCACCTGTGGTGATGATGTCTGTGCTGATGAACGGCATGAGAACCAATGGCGTGCCCACGATTGTACACTCGTCGTCTGCCAGGCCGCTTGCGGCTGTAGCGTCGCCCAGCATAGTTGAATATGTGACAAGCGCTGAAGCGTGAGTTACCACACCAGCTGCTGCATATCCGCCCAGGAGTCCCAAACCCGCAAGGGCTACCTGATGGGTGTTAATGCCGAAACTGATCTGTCTCGGCACCAGGTTCTTTGTGTTACCCGCGGGATTGTTTAAACATAACCCGGTGTAAGTCGTGGTTAGGTCAACCGAGACGGCCTGTTCCGCCTGATTGGCTGCGAAAAACATATTGAGCCGTAACGCCTGCTCATACATCTGTCCATGCAGCTGCGATACGATCCTGTCCAACTGCTGCCCGATACGTTCCAAATCTGTTCGAGTGCCGTCGGTCTGCTTCAGCCCTCTCGGGCCAGCAGCAAGTAAAATGTGATCTGATGACATTTTCTAACTCCTCGTGCTCTTTCGAGCTGTTTTTAATACTGCCAACGGCAGCTATTTATGGTCCCGGTGGAGCCGGTGACCCTTTTCCCTGTTGTGCGCTCGCCTTTGCGATACCTGCCAGCATAGAATCCGGTTTAACTGGTTCGTTGAGCTTTTGAGCATTAGCCGCAAGAAGTTTCTGCTGTTCCATGGCAATCGCTTCTTGCTGCTGCTTCGCTTCCGCTTCTTGGCGAGTTATGCGGATCTCTGTTACCTGGGGTTTTTCCCGGATGATCTTCTGCGGCATAGACTTTGAATCCAATCCGATACGCATGAGCTCATCACCGTTCACGTTGTCCAGACTCTCAGGAAACATTTCCCGCATCCCGTCGATGAATAACATCCCCGTATCAATCCCTTGAGTCTGGTGATATTTCTTTGCTTGGAGTGCCAGCGGCCCCTGGAACTCGATATGTACCCTTCCGCCTTGTTCAAGGTCTGGAGGAGGAGGTGGAATCAAGCCATTGCGCTCTGAAATCTTATATGTTCTCTTGACCAGGGGGATAAGACATTCGCTGTTCAGCCGGCCGATCATCGGCCCCTGGACAGTTGCCTTCTCACCCTGTCGCTCACGGATCTCTGTAGCAGTGTAGGGCCCACCCTCCAGCTCCTCCATCAATAGATACATCTTTGTCCGGAAGGTATTGCGTATCTGCTCTCTGATCTCGGCTTCCTGGTCTTTGGTGATTTGATAGTTCTGGCCGAGATCGATTGCTGTAATAAGTTCTTTGGGGTTGGTGTAGTAGTTGTATCCTCTCGGTACGATCCGCTCCATGCCCTTCTGCGTTGAGGGAACATTCAAAGGCGGTTGAGCTGCAAGCTGTGCTACCGTCAAGGATGTCTTGCCGATCTGATTGAGCCGCATAACATCCTGGATTGAATCACCAGCTGGGGAACGACCATAATATTCATCGCTGTTTTTCCTCCATCTCCAGACCAGGTAGGGGAAATCATCGTATCCACCTTCGTCGATGAAGGCGTCATTGTGATACTGGGTGTCGATATAAATGGAAGACCAGCTCTTGTTGACAGCATCAACCTTGCCGGGTTCACGTTCTCCCCGGGGAAAGACTGAATGGATGATCTTTGCGTTACCAAATGGGTCTTGCTTTACTCTTTCCTTGCGAGTATCAGAAAGCTTATTGCCCCAGGTCTGCATAGCCTGCCGGTTCGACATTCGGAACTCTCGATATAATGTGTCAACAAATCCGTTCCTGCCCTCGGCCAGGTAACATTCTTTCATGTGCCTGGTGGAGAACAGTATCCGTTTCTCAGCAACATCATCATCAACCAGCATTACCGCGGTACCGATAGAGGCCGCATCCAGGAAGAACTCACTCATAGCTTCGTAAAAGTTGGATCGGGCGAACTCGGCATACAAAACGTCTTCAACCTCTTCGAGCCAATCCCTTACCCAGGGGAGTTCATTCTGTTGGCGGTTCTCCATCGTTAGGCGGAGCCAGCGCAGGGTCGCCGATACAAGATTGCCGAGTGTTCCGTCAACCAGGAGCTGGAGTTCCGTCAGTGCTGTTCCATCGAATAGTTTCTGGACTGGCTTCTGCCCGGGTGTGCTGTCTATGTCCCAGAAGCTCCGCCGTGGGAGCACGTACGTTGTTACGTCCTTCCATAGCGGTTCATAGGGCAAGCGTATCTTCTTGAGAGAAGCAAGCCGTTTGACTACATCATCAACCGTTACTGGCATTAGAATTTCATCCCTGCCTTTCGACTGCTGGGTTTGTCGTATGTCTGGTTGGCGACTTGCTTAAACGTGCGGGGTTTGCTGGTGGCTGATAAAAAAGAGTCTGCCCGATTGGTTGCAGGTTTCGTGACAACGGTATTGAGTCCCAGTATGGATAACACTATCTCCTTGGCTTTGCTGTCTGCCTGCACAAAACTGGCTGCCTGCTCACGGGTTTGGACGCCTAATTCCTTCTTGATCTTCTTCCACACATCTTCAGGAGCCTGGAGCACCAGGGTGCCTACGTCATTCTCAACCGACAAAGTCGGGTCTGCCATAAATCCCCTCTCAATGAAAAAAGGCACCTGCCCGGCTAAACATAACTAACCCGCCGTTTTAGCGAGTAATTATGAATAACCGGTCAAGTGCCTCCGTATTCGGTCGGCATAGACCGATTAATGGTCTATCTAATCATATGTATACTATATTTATGTTTAGTTGTCAACCCCCTCCCCTCATGCGCTTATTTTCCAGAAATCGCTTCTCCACTGCTTCCAGATGCTCTTTGCTCATGTAACTGGGAAGCCTAACTTCGATGTCAACACAGTCAAGCAGCCTGTCTTTCCGCCCGACCAGGTTTACTTCCATCACCTGAAGAGACGTTTCTCTTTCGAAATCGATAAGCAGCTCTTTTACCGCGCTTGCCAAATTCTCTTTTGTAATTTTTATCTCATCTACTACAGTCCTGTCGATCTCGCAAGTAATGCCGTTGCTGAAATCCCTTTTTCTTTCATCCATAATTTACCCCTTCAGTTTTATATTAGCGGTTTTAAAGGTTCACCGCTAACCTTCGCTCTGCCTTTTTGGTTTTCTCAGGCAGCATGGCTCGCTCAGAGGCACTGGGTTCCTTTCTATGCCTGGCTCGCTCATGACCGATGGGTGTCTCTTAAAGATTGGCACGCTCTCCGGCATTGGTTGTCTCGCTGTCAGTGGCTCGCTTCCCTTCCATGGTTTTCTCAATAAAAATGGCTCACTCTATTCACTATGCTTGCGCCCTAAATATTCCTCACTGTACGGTGGGCGTACTTCCCTCCCTTCAAGCTCCGCCCTGATGATCGTATAATCTTTGAGCACTTCCTTGATTGCTCTGCGGATAGCAGCGTCTCTCCGATGGCAAGGCTTGCCGTCTTTCCACATTACTTCATGGGTGCCGCCGCCCTGTTTCTTGGGCTTTCTCTCTTCAACAATAACCTCGCTGTTCTCTAAGCGGTTCTTTGTGTCATCGTAGATTTTGCCGTACTTGTGGCCCAAAGTGTTGCGGCTCTTTTCTAATGACATGCCGGTTGTATAGAGTTGAGAACATAGGGGCGCACAATACTTCCGCTTTCCTTCACCTCGTTTAAGATTATGGTCTCTCGAATCACCGTAGCCGCAGAATCGCCACACCTTGCTGATCACCACCAGACCCTCGTTTAGGGCTTTGTCTAAATCAACATAGGCTTCCAGATAGCCAATGGTGATCTCGCCGATCCCCTTCACGTTGCAGTAATGTTCCGTCCAGACCGACAGTTCTTTAACTAGATGTCTAATAGACTTCTCTGTTTCATGAAGACGCTCATTCACATCCTGTATTTTGTAATTTAGCCAGTTGCGATATTCAACAGTCATAGAGCGTTCATTGACGATCTTCTGCTGCTCACCGTCCGCTTTGATACCAAGAGCGTTCTTATACTTATTTAGCCACTGTTTATAATTTGCATGCTCCCGCACTACTGGCCGTAGTTTTTCCCGTAGTTCTTCTGTCCGTTCCTTGTTAATCATTACACACCTCCATATACGCCTCCATAAGTTTATCTCCTAATGCGCCAATCAGTTCTTTGATTTCCGGGTTCTGAGGACACTGCCAGCCAGCGGGGATCAGATGGATAAGACGGCGCACGTGAAACACGATTGCCGCCGTATCCTCTGAAATGGGCTCGCTCTGCGTGGGTTCCTTTGGCATTTTGGCCCGCTCACCACAACTGGGTGACTCTCCATCACTGGCTCGCTCTGGCTCGTTGGTTTTCTCGAGGAGCATGGCACGCTCATGCTGTGTGGGTGTCTCGGCCTCACTGGCCCGCTCATCAATTATGGTTTCCTCAACAATGCTGGCTCGCTCTTCCGGAGTGGGTTCCTCGGGGTACGTGGCTTCCTTATCTACTGGAATAGTAACGATTTCCGGTTCATACCATTCCGCAGTGTGCTCGTCTGAAATGCCTAACTCCGCCTGCGCCTTTTTCTTCGGCCACTTGAACTCCTGCGTAAACTTCCAAAAGAGCGCCTCCCGCTCCTTTTCTTGATATGGTAGTCCATGCTTCTTGTTTGCCCTAAAGGCTTCGACAACCATCTGTTCATAGTTTTCGCACTTAACGACTCGTGCGGGGATTTTAATATCCCCGTTACCCTCCGTGGCGATTTTCCAGGCTTCCAGCCGATGATTCCCGTCAACCAAGTAGTAAATGCCTTTAAGGATACAGACCAACAAGGGCTCTTTCAATTCTCCTAGGCCAATCAACTCCTTGAATTTATTTATCCAAACCTTAGAGATAGGTCTTGTGCGAACCGCTTCGTCAACAACGATATCCTTGATACTTACTTGAACTATGCTTTCTTGATTCATTTTTCCCCTCCCGTTTTATTTCTCTGCCTCCGTTCTTTCCCTGGGGCACAGGTCGTATGATGTAACCCGTCCCGCATGGTAGTTGATTATGATGTGCCCGAACCTCACCCGTTCCTCAGCCAGCACCAGCCAATCGAGTAAGTTGCGGTTGCGATCAATCCAGCCTTTACGCTTTTGATCCAGCGTCTTCATTTTTTTCTGTCCGCTTAAGATAAGATTTAACGCTCATAAAACGATAGACTGCGAAACGCTCTAAATCTTCGCTACCCGAAAGATCGCCCAACAAGTGCAATACATCGAACTCATCATCAGCAATTAATGTGTATTTAGGACAACTCTTTCTTTTTACACTTATGGCATAATAGTAATTTGCTGTATTCAAATCGCTTATGTATTTAGGCACCTGATATCGATGCCATTCTATCCTTGCTCTGCCATCATTGGTGCTTATAGCCATTGGGCGCTTACCCCATAACAGGCGCAGCTTAGCGGCCCATTTGACTCGTTTAGCTGATAGGAATCTAAAATCTCTATCAATGCCTTCCATGCGGATTAACCACAAAAGATCATAGATGGACACAGCCATGTAATTCTGTTTATGCCCTCTGCGTATTGTTTCAATTATAAACATCAATCATCCTCCATTTATGATCTAGCTTCTGCATCTCTCGCTGCTTTCGCGTCCATCGCCTCAACTAATGCTTTCAACTCGCTGCACAGGCCTTTCATTGGCTGGGTAAAAATCTTTATTAATGCGACATCTACCTGGTGTTTTGCGCGTAGCGTGCGTCCAGGTGAGTATTCTTTTTCTAGGTACACAACAATAGCCTGGTAGTCTTCCCCGTTAGGAATGTGTACGGTCTCTAGACCCGCCTTCTTGATGTATTTCATATAAGGACATCCCGCATCTTTCAACGCTTTCATCCAGTCTTGATTCAGATCAAGAGCTTCTATAATCCCTGCGTCCTTGAATGCCTTCTTGATAGGCTTGAGCACTTCTTCACACAACAGGCCACCGGGGTTCTGGCTTGCATCCAACAGATCCATTTCCACGTTCACCATCTCCCGGGAAAAGAACCCATTAGGCAGCCGTATCTCTAAATCCACAATGACAACCCTATACGCCCAGCCTTCGCCACCCTTGCGAGTAGCCCCTTCCTTTGCAGACTTAACGAAATCCATGTAGGGGAAGTTCGCCTCTTCCATCGCCTTCTTCCAGTCTTTCTTATTCATAATCTTCTCCTTAGTTTATGCTAGGCGGAAACGGTGTCGGTTCCGGTGGCAGTTTAGTCGATAGCTTGATCAGGTTCCCTTTCTTCCACTTCCCACACCAGCTGGTCCCTTTCGTCGGCGGGAATGCGCTACCCGCTGCCAACGGGCCATTAGGCGTAATAGCGGTAATCGCCGTGGGCGGATTGTAATGACAGGCGCCAATGTCTGGTTGTCCTATCATTTCCTCATAGTATGCACACTTGTCGCACGGTTCATCTTTCATGGTAACTCCTTCTCTATTTTATCTCGCAACTCTAACAGAACTGCATGTTCTTCTTTTGTATAGTATTTCGACCCCAAGTCCCCACACCACTCATCCCCAACGTAGGTGAAGCTCTCGCATGCGTCAATGTGCCTCATGTATTTCTCTAACAGTTTGTTGTCTGTGCGCTGCTGGCACGCTCTGATCATAGCCGCTTGAGTTTCTATGACCTTTTCCCATTCCCAAAACCTTTTACTTTCGTCGAGCAACTTGACCACTTCGTCTGCCAATTTCGGGAATACTCGGAAACGCCTTTCTTTTGGTTTGCCAGCATAAATCACTATCATATCCATATTCTCCAACCCGCTGACATTTGCTTTCATGGTTTTTCCTTTGTATCCATTTTTAGACTCCACGGCTTCACCGGCAGATGATCCGGGATCGCCACATTAATAGGTTGTATCCTGGGGAGAGAGGTTTCCAGTATATCTTTGCAGACCTCTTCCCATTGTGCTGCAACCACCATCTTTCTCATGGTATCCAGAGCAGTACACAGAGGGGATTTGCCATAAACTTTGTCATTTATTAGGGTTGCACTGGTGCCGTAGCAAAGTTGCTGGTAAAGCATGTTCTCTACCATCTTGTTGAAGTTCATCTTCTCCAGCTCTTGTTTCATCACTGGCTCAGTCTCTCGCATCCACTTCTTGATCGTCCTGGTTTTAATCGGATGTAGCACTCGCCACCACCACGGCTTGGCAAACTTAAGATGAAACCAGTCGTAATCAGTCTGCTGCTCAATAGCAATAGGAGGGAAGGCTGCAAGCTGTGCAAGCTTTAAGGCATCTTCTGTTTCTTTATCCATTACTTCTTCCTTTACACATTATGTGTGCTGACTTTCTTATAACCCGGTAAAATGCGTCTTAGGTTCAGCATCGTTGTAAATACGCCGCATCAGCTGGTTTCTCAATTGCTCAAGATACTGCTGCTCAAGGTACCCAAGGTACTGCCTTTCCAGAATATTCTCTGCCTTGCTTAGTAGTCCCATTTAATTATCCTCCATGCCCCAGGTAAGGGGATTGTATTCTTGCTCCACTGGCGTGCGTAGCTTCAGCGGATCTATCTCTTCACCCTGGGGGAAGACGGCATTGAAGTCTTCATCTAGTATCCTTGACTTGCAATCCAGCATATCGTCGTGCACCTCGAATGGGTGAGCCTTGTACTCGTCATTAACGAATATCCTGGTAAGATCAACTGTCTCGCCATCGTACTGTGTGTAGGGGCAGGTCTCAGGGATATACATCCTCCCCTGGCTGTAGATCGGTACCAGTCTGTCTATTCGTCCGCCTTTGCCGAGCGGCCCGCCGAGGGGGGTTATGCCAAACCGGTAGTTGTCTCGTTCCATCCTATCCCTGAAGTGCGCAATATCTGACTGCATACCATATTTCTCATAACCTACATCCACCGGCCTGTATTGCTGATGCCACTTGAAAAGGACATTAGCTTTCTCGGTTAAACTCAGGCGATCCCGAATCCAGTTAATCACGTAGTAGTTGCGATCACTGCCCAAACCGATGACAATAAAAACAGTGTAATCGCTGCCTATCTTCTTCTCACTGGCCGGGTCGCATAGGATGTAAAGGTTGAGTCCTTTGTACCGATCCGCCCGCCAGTACCGCAGCCATTTCTCTTTGAGTACCTGGAGACTGTCCTGTGTGGGATTCATGAATAGCTGACAGGCAGCAATATAGGGACCGTAGTCGCTGATCTTTTGTGCGAGTTCCTCCCGGGTCAATAGCCACGGCTCCCCGGTGAAAGTATCATCCTTGGTGGCCGTCCAGATCCGGGGAATAAGGATTCCACGTTCTATGATCGTCTGGTTGACATCAGAATAGTGCCATCGTGTACAACACGCCCGCCGACGCCCTCCTCGCTGGCCGAGGTTCAGTGATTCTATGAATGCCTCTTTTACCCGCTTGATCATCGCCCCTGTGCGAACGGTGTCCCTATTCACAAGGTCTTCATAGTGAAGATCAGAGAAGTGCGGACCAACCGGTTGTCCGTCTACCAATCCCCACGCCTCAATGCTTGCCTCTTTTGGATTGCCCTTGCGTTTGATCACCAGGCCGTCGTCTTCGCTCCACTTCGGCGCTTGCTTCTTGGGGTTCTCCCAGAATACGTCTGATCCTATTTCTTGCAGAGCCTTGTTGGTCTCCAGTTCCACCTTAATTTGCCTAAGATACTTCTTGGCTGATGGCCTCGTTATGGAGATAATTCCATATGTACGTTCAGCATCATTCATCAGCCCTTGGATGATACCGCCAAATGTGATAATTGAACTCTTATATCCTTCACGCCACCATAGGTCGAGATAGCCATCGGGTGCAGCCTGATACATCCTGGCCTGCTTAAACACCCAATCGTTGTCGGCATCTTGACGGTGGAGAACACGGGTCAACAGATAGAATAGATCGGTGTGAGCGAAGTACCGGACAGTCTCCTGCCGGCAGCCATCCTCTTCAGCTCGGAGAAGAGCACGTCGATACTTTTCATTTGCTTTAAGTCGAAGTGTCATTTATTATCCGGTATCCTGAGCAGCTCTTCTATGGATGCTATCTTTTCACGAAGCCGCTTGGCTCTGTCCTCAGCTGCCAGTGCCCTGTTTTCCCAACTGTAATTGTCGGATCCTCTACAACGCTCGAGCTCTTCCTTAAGTTCCTCAATCTTGAACTCGGCCTTACGGAACTGGAGAGACAACTCCATTCCTTCCATTGCAGATTGCTGATACCCGGCCTTGTAACCTATGCTGTGCTCTTCTGCAAGCAATACCCGCAGCCTCACGGCTGCCTCTGTGCGTCTTTCTGGTTCTTGTGATCCGTTCATTCCTCTCATCTCCTTAACCAATCAATTCCGTCGTCCGGAGGATCCAATAAGTCTTCCTCTGGTGGTTGTGGGGGCACTGGCTTTGATTTTCCAGTCCAGCCAGTAAAACTTCGCCCGGCTGTGGCCGCCAGACCTGCCCCATGTTTCAGCTCTGGAGCCTTCTCAGTTTCCTTGACTGGTGGTGGTCCATCTTTAGCTGACCACGGCTCTTCGGTTTCTGCGTGCCCCAGGGGAAGACCAACGCGGCATTTCACACAAAACCCTTTTTGCCCCTGCCCCTGGACGCCGACCGTATAGTGAAAAGTCAACGTGCCGGTGCCAGGATCGTCAATACTCGCAAGCTTCGGTTGTCCTGCTAATCCTGGGGGCGGATCAAAGCTCGCCCAGGGAACACCAGGAGGGCCTACCTCTGCTTTTCTCATCACAATGTCGCCGCGCTGGTAAGAAACACCATCACTATCGGAATCCAGTAAACAGATGAACCAATTTCTCATCATCACCTCCGGGTGGGTTGAAGCCCTTCAGGTTGCGGTGGTTTCGGCTTTACCTTTTTCTTATGAATCTCAGGTGGTGATAGCTCAGGAGGTTGCTCTGGCTCCTTCTGGAACTCCTTTTCTATAATCTCCATCACCCCTGGTGTTACATCTTTATAACCCCGATCCCCTTCAATCATTTGCTTTTGCACATCGCTAAGATCACCCCCTGCTACTGCTGCGAATACCGCCGCTTGAGCATCGGGGAAAGGTTTTAGAGCCAGGAAGATTTCCTGCTTCAGGGCTATCCAGGTCGGATTGATTAGGATGTTGATTTCTAGCTCTTTTAACCGACCGTCTAGTTTTGCCTGGGTTTCGATCATGCCGTGCAATCTTCCGATAGCACTGAGTATGGTGAGCGGTTTCCCGTCCTCCGGATCTTTCGCTTCATCCAGAACCTTGAGCGCTTCGTTTTGCAGATACATAAGTTTTTCCAGCAGGTTCTCGGAATAGGCAATCTTCCGCAATTTTTCTGCTTGAATCGTTTCCGGTGATATATGACCATTATCAAAATGCCGTTTTAACGGATGACGGCCTACATTATATTTCGTGGCAATGGTACGGAATGGTACGTTACTCAGAATATCAACTTCGATGTCGAGCTTATCCGGATGTGTGCAGATGCTGCATTTGCGCGGCATATTATTTGTACTATAACCTAAATGTCATATAAATACAATAATTAGTCACCATACTACCTAAAATAATCCTTGACATATTGTAGCGTATACGATACTATATAAATATGATTAAAATTAACAAGGGGGACGGAATGAATATTATTGTAGGAAAAAACAAGGCGGTGGCTTTAGGGATGGAACTTGAATGTCCAGTATATCGAATTTCTGAGCGGCGGTTTTGCGTAACGGCTATATGCCAGCATGGAAAGCCGAACTGGATTCAGTAGGGATATGGTACGATCCACGGTATGGTAAACGTATTTATAATCCTGACAAATAAATTTTAAGGAGTACAGAATGAAAACATTAGTAGTATTTGAGGATGATTGCGGAGATGAGGCAGCAGAATATCGAGAATGGTTGTCAGAAAACCTGCCGGATGATATCAAGCTCGATTGGCGAGAAAGGACTTCCGGTGTAGGGGATGGATTGTTTGATGAGGATTGGAATGAAATCGATGATCCATATTGGACAATGTATTGTAATAGCTAAATCGAAACCGGGCAAGTGGCCCGGTCTGTCGGAGTTAGCCGCCCGGCACTGATGAGATAGGCAATATAATATAGGAGGATACCAATATGGATCCAATTTCAATGACTGAAGTAATCGGCGGGAAAAAATACTCCACCGACACGGCTCAGGTAGTAGCGCACAATTGCTACTGGGATGGTAGCAACCATGAGAGAGGGGGGAGAAATACCTATCTCTATAAAACAAAAAAGGAGAATTTCTTTGCTCTCTATCTGACACAGTGGCAGGGGGAGCATGACAGGATCGAGCCGCTCAGCAAAGAGCAGGCACAGGAGTATTGGGACGATCTCAGGGAAAAGGAAATGAGCTACGAGGAGGCATTCGGTGAAGCTCCAGAAGAAGCTTAAGTTTCAATACATCTATACTACGGAGGAGGTCGGTCAACGTACCGGTCTCTCTCCTATCTCTCTGCGCGCCTATTTACGGCGCTACAAGCTCGGCGAAAAAAAAGATGATCGCTGGCGATATTCTGAAGCGGATATAGAAATTATCCTGGCTCACATGCGGAGGGGCCCAGGTAGACCAAAAAAAGAGC
>DAOUDJ010000003.1:0-2181 GCA_034430795.1 Anaerolineales bacterium
ATCCACCCAGAGACAAATACGCAATGGCGGTAACCAACAGTATGGGACCTACGGTCCGCCCCAACTCACCGCCCACCATCCAGAAACCCATCCCCCGGCCCAAACTCGACCCGGAGATCCTGCCCGCCATGACAGGACCGACCGCATGCAGACCGGCCGAACTGAGCCCAGCGACGAACAGGAAAATAGCCAGAACAGAATAACTCGGCGCGATTCCCAGCAGGCTCATCATTGTGCCTGTTATTGCCGGTGCCAGGATCATGAAATAACGCATGCTGAGGCTGTCAGCCAGATGGCCGATAACAGGCTGCAGGATGGAAGGGCTTTGCATGAAGAGTGAGAGCAAGCCCGCTTCGGTTTTTAATAAGGAGAATTTCTCCATCAAGACAGGCAGGAGGGGAGCCAAGAACGCGGTGTAGGTGTCGTGGACGGCGTGACCGCCCGAAAGTGTGACCACCGGGCCGGCCTGGAAAGGCTCTAGTTCTAATTCATCAGCAGAAGGATCGGCATCATCTGCCCTATCCATCATTTGGTTTGTTTCGGTCACGGAGTCTCCCTAGCATGAAAAGGGATTTTACCATCGACCCTGGCTGGGCGTAAGAATACCTTGAATCCAGATGGATGATCGCCAGTACGGGCAATAACCAGGGGAGCGCACAGATGCAGGTCTGGAAAGGAATGTAGTGGCTGACTGCCGCGCTGCGTCCTAATGCGTTGGTGCCGCGTCTGCCTCGACGTGTCCCAACCCTAAAGCTGTTGTGTGGGATTCAATGCAGAGAGAGACCGTCGTATTACGGTGAGGGTGTTGGATGAGGAGGCCAGGCGATTGCTACCCAGGCCGAGTACCCGTGCTTCTCTGCTGTATAGATCCTCGCGTGGGATGGCTCCATACACCCCGGTTCATCTGTAAGGATGGCGGGGGGAGCCCAGAACTGAAGCGGCGTGAAACGCAGCTGGCCATCCTTGCATAACCAGCCCTCGATCAGGTATCCACGGTTGTCGTCTAAACTCATCGGTATCAGATCCCAATTGACCATGACCTCGTCGCCGAGGCGAGTGGCACGCACGTTGCGAGGTGCCCAGTAGAACTCTGTGTGAGGAAGCAGGGTTCGGATCTGGACCACACGCGACACGTCGTACGTGAGTTCCAGAAATTCGGTCTTAACCCAGCAGTAGTCCATATAGGTCCAGGGATCCACGTAGACCCAGGTGCTTTCCTGGTTGCGGCCCAGGACTGTGACGCGATTGCCCGGGAAGAGACCCCATTCATATAGATAGGCAGAGCCGGGACCATAGCGGCAGTTTGCCTGAACGCTTACCCTCCCGCGGAGTTCCGGCGTGGCGGTTGGCGAAGGCGTGATACTTGGAGTGTAGGTAACAGTGGGGGTAAGTGTAGTCGTAGAGGTAAAAGCGGGTGTGGCTGTGTATGTCGGCGAGGGTGTGCCCGTCACCGTGGTCGTCGTAGTCGGGGTCGGGGTTTTAGTGGGCGCTTGGGAAGGGGTGAACGTTGGTGGAATAGTCGCTGGTGGTGCTGGGGTGGGTCTGTGCGCCCATACAAAACCACCACCAAAACCGATCGCCAATAAGAGCAGTCCCACGGGGACAAGGAGAATCAACCAGCGACGCATGATCTCAATTCTTGACGAGAATGAAATTCCACGCAAGCGGTCTCAATCCAAGATACGGCGTTATCAATGCAGCAGATTGAATTAATGACAACACTCCGATACAGGACCACTTCCTAGATTTCCCGCCGCGCAGAACACTCAACATGAAGAAGATGCTGGATGTGGACAATGATCTCTCCAACGAGCAAGCTTTCGACATTGCCTAGCGTACCTCCGCACTTTGAACTGCGTAATCCTACGAAAGTACTTGTGCGCCCCGGGTTATGTTTTAAATGTTCATTTGCGAAGAGAAGGGGGAATCCTTTCGTTTTCAGGGATGGAGTTTTCAAGAGATGCATCATAGGGATTTCTCAGTCGCCGTTTCACGGCTCTATCGAAATGACAAATTCCTGTAAAATTCCATTGCAATTTGAAACCCCCTCCATTTTCAATAACCAAAAAAAAGCCCCCGCAGTGCGGAGGCTTTCGGTGATCAGCTCAGAGAGCTTATACGATCGTTACGCTCGCAGCCTGGGGTCCCTTGGGACCTTGTTCGACTGTGAACTCTACGCGC
>DAOUDJ010000004.1:0-8149 GCA_034430795.1 Anaerolineales bacterium
AGGATAAGGTGAAATTACAGTCTGCATATCCTGATAGGAATTCAAGACCGTGATTGCAGCGCTCTTTGTGTGTCCAAGCACATTTTCTAGAACGGATGTCCTTTTTCGGCCACTACAACCCAGAAGGATAAGCACTCCGGCTACCAGGGAAAGTACAAATGGCCCTGTAGGAGGTTCGCCGGCATATGTTAGTCCTGAAAGCATACCCCCACCTTTTTCGGTCACACTTTTTTCTTTGTTTATGAGGATCTCCCGATCATCTTCGTGTTTCTCATGGATTAATCTATTCAACGGCTTCCAGTGACTTCTCATAGCGAGCACCACTATCTTTGAGAACATCCTTTATCGTGCCGCTGAAGAAATTACTCA
Source organism: Anaerolineales bacterium (assembly GCA_034430795.1). GTDB lineage: Bacteria > Chloroflexota > Anaerolineae > Anaerolineales > E44-bin32 > E44-bin32. The sequence goes on from DAOUDJ010000004.1 coordinate 370, forward strand.
TCAACCCTAGATTCATCGCCGCGATTTCTACTTGCCCTTCGGTTGTCTCATAGATGCTGACACCCATTGGCATCATGACCGACATCGCTTTGTTCTTATCACTGCTGGTAAAAATGGCGTATCCACCCTGCGGGTTGCAGAAATAAAGGATCGTGCACTGGGTCATTTCATGAAGACCCGCGTCGTGATATTCACGCTGAAGATCACGCGTATCGGGAATCAGCCAGCCATTTTGCTTGGCGGACTCGCTCAAAGCGGCCACAGTCTCTTCGAAATTCAAACTGCTCCTATCTACCCGGAACATCATTTGACTCATCAGATTAGCATCCTGGATTTTCGTGCCCAGTTCGCTCAATCTCTCTTTATCTTTCAAGATGTCCTTCAGGAAATTGACAATGTCATCTGTCGTAACATCTTTCAGCATATTTGACATCATTCGAGGCATCAATTCATTCATATCAATGCCTTCCATCATCAAGGGCATCATATCGATCATCATCTCCTCCCGCTTTTCTTGCGGTAAGGCGTTGATCATCGTGTCCATCGTCTTATCGATTATTGACATGTTCTATCCTCCGAACTAGGCCTCGACATGCTCGGCCTGTTCCATTTTTTCAGCCAGCCGGGACAAGAAGGCTGCCCGTTTACCCTGTTCGATTTCCGGCGTGATCATCTCGATGCATTCAGGCATGATGTCGATCATCATGTCCGGCATCAACTCGTTTACGTTCTTATGTTGTGCCATCAGCTTGGGCATTCGTTCATTCATCATGATTGGCATCATTTCACGCATCATCGGCATCATCACCGGCATCAACTTCTCCATCACACCCATCATGCCGTCCATAATGCCGGTCTCAGTCATCACGGACATCATCATCGGCATCATGTCCTGCATCATTTCAATAAGTTCAGGCGCCTTCTCCCTGAGAGAATCGACGATTTCCCCAAACTCACCCTTTAATTCACCATCATTCAGCGCCTTGTGGAGAATGTTGTAGATTCCGGTCAGCGTGATAACACTTCCGACTTCTTTCAGCATGATGGGGGTCAGAGTTTTGATGTCAACCTTTTCCATCATGGCGGGCATCATATGCATCATCAAATTCTCTTTTTCAGCGACCGACATATTGACGATCATTCTATCCATCATGCGGTCCATTAATCCCATACTCTTCTTCTCCTTGTGTTGAAATCCCGATCTCAAAGATCTCGTTTCAAATCCTCAAATTCATCCTTGGTGATCTTGCCTTTCGCATATCGCTTTTTCACTATCTCCAAAGGCGTCTCAGAGTCCTTGCCCTCACCGCCTCCGTGATGCTCCCGATCGGAAGCTTGCCGTGAAGACCGATGTCCGCCGCGTCCAGACATCATGGGACGGATTACAAAAATCATGATCCCCATACCTACGATCATGATTATGGGAAATATCCATATCCCACTTGACAAAAAATCGCCATAAAACATTTGATTTTCTCCTCTCTCAAGTAAGTATCTGCTACCGGAGTGCCTAATCAGGCTCGACCCGGTTGACGGAAATCAGCGGAATCCCCAGGGAATACAACCTGCGTAATATGCCCTGCAAGGCGGCCTGGTCGGCAAAGGTGCCGGTCAGCGTGGTGATCGATGAGCCATTGCCTTCTCTTTCGATCGTGACAGTTATCCCCTCGACCCAATCTGCCAAACGCTCGTCGAGACGCCCAGGAACTTTGATCTGATAAGTCTCCGGTCGGTCCAGATTGAGCTTTTGGTGGAAAGCTTTCACTTATGCCTCTTGTATCTTGCTGATTTGCTGGTCACCGCTGCTTGCAGGTACAGCCTATCACTGAGACAGTACGACTGTCATTACTTGAAAGTATTATTAAGGTATTATTTCAGCTTCTTAGTTGGCAAGAAGTGGCGGAGCTAATAAACAACAAGCTGCAATCCATTTGTCCGCGCTCAGTTTGACGGCAGTATGCCCAGTGTCTCGGCTTTGGCAACGGCCTGGGTGCGGCTTTTGACCCCCAGCTTGCCGTAGATATGGCTGCAGTGAACTTTGACTGTGTTCAGGGAAACGAACAGTCTGGCGGCGATCTCTTGATTGGAGTGCCCCTCGGCGATGAGCCCGAGAACTTCGATCTCACGCGAACTCAACGGCTCAACCATTTCAGGTGGAGGACGCTTGGGCTGTGCTGAAACAACATCAGGGAAAGCTGCCAGCAGTTGGCCAGCGTATTCCGGCGCGATGCCCCAAGAGGCGACTTCGTAGAGCAAGCGCGCCATCGGCTCTCCTTCGTCTACGAACATTCGGACGTAGCCTTCCGGCTCAGCCAATACCAGCGCCCGCTCGAGTGCAATCAGCGCCGGGTTGGTCTCACCTCGCGCCGTCCCCTCGACGGGGGTCTGCGAGAGGGCCAACGCCTGAAGCATCAAAATCTCGATAACGCGGCCCATACGCTCACCTGCTTCGGCGGTCTGACGCAACCGCTTGAGCAGCTCCATCGCTTCAACCAGGGAGCCCTGGTCACGCTGGGTCCTACCTTGGGCAATGAGCACGCGCGCCAGTGTGAGCAGCTCGAATTCATGCAAGTAGATCGGCTCTTTGTTTGAACGGATCCCGGATTGGTGCACCCATCGGATGGCTGCCGGCAAATCATCCTGAGCCAGCCATAATCGCGCCTGATGCGCTGCCATGTCGGCCGCAATCTCAGGGGTCTCCCAGCCTTGCACGGCTTGTTGCGCTTGCTTGAGGGTGTTGCGGGCGCCGGCCGCATCGCCGCGAGCGTGTTTCAACCGCGCCAGGTGCAGGTACGCCTGTCCGGAAACTATCGCAAGCCGCCCTTGGGATATTTTGATGGCAGTCGACAGATGATCTTCGGCAGCTTGCAGGTCGTTCTGCTCCCGCAGTACATCACCCAGCTTTGCATATACCATACTTGTGGCTGGCATTTGCTGCACACCTTGTTGGTCGGCCCATTGCAACGCGTCCCCAAGCACCGTTTTTGCCTGATGGAGATGGCCCTGCATCAGCCATAGCTCGGCCAGGTCGTTGGTGTCAGCCATGACCCCCAAGTAGTTGCCGGCCGCCTGGCAGAGCGGAATGCAATCGGTTAGCACCTGAATTGCTTCTGCAGTATCGCCCAAATATCGCAGTGCGCCGGCGAGAGAAACCAGGTTCAGGCAGAGCGCAAAAACATGTTCCTCGGTCAGGCGCTCAAGCGCCTGGTAGGAGAGTTCAATGGCTTCAGCGAGGTCTCCCTGACTGCGCTTGACCCATGCACGCAGGGCCAATACTTCTCCCAGCCAGCTGGAGATCACGTCCTGCTCAGCCAAGTCACTCGACTCCAGGCCCCGTTCGGCATCCTGCAGCACTGGCTCAATGGCATCCGGACGATGGTTTAGGTGCAGCACCCAGGCCTGGTCGATGCAGAGGCGTGGGTGGCTGCGAACGACTTGCTGAGGCAGCGCGTCCAACCAGTTTTGCACGGTGGCTACTTCCCCGCGCATCAACATGGGTAGCGCGTTCGCAGCTACCAAACGGGCAGCCCGTTCAAAATCATCCGCCGCCAGTGCGTGACTCAGCGCCTCCGTGATCAGTTCGTTCCGCTCGTACCAATCGCTCGCCCGGCGGTGGAGATCGGGAATGCGCTCTGGAGACACCCTGCGCAAGAGATTGCGCAGCAGGTCGACAAAAAGGTGATGGTAGCGATACCACTGGCGCCTGTTGTCTAGAGGCACGATGAACAGGTTGGCTTGCTCCAGGTGCTCCAGAACACCTTGACTTTCGCCGGAGGTCTCATTGTCGTCCACCACCGCATCGCACAGCGGTCCGCACATGCGCTCCAGGATGGAGGTGTGCAGCAGAAAGCGCTGGATGCTCTCGGGTTGCAGGGAAAGAACTTCACCGACAAGGTAATCCGTCACGTGGCGGTCGTCTCCGGCAAAGCTCTGGATGAAATTAGCGCGGTCGCCATGCCTCTGCAGCGAGAGCGCTGCCAGGTGAAGCCCAGCAATCCAGCCCTCCGTGCGGGCTTCAAGTGCAGCGATGTCATCCAGCTTAAGCTCCAATCCCATGGTCTGATTGAGGAAATCGGCCGCTTCTGCTTTTGTGAAGCGTAAGTCACTGGCTCGTATCTCCGTCATTTGTCCCCGGGCGCGCCAGCGTGCCAGCGGCAGAGGTGGGTCTTCGCGCGTCATGATGACCAGGTGCATTTGGGGTGGCAGTTGGTCGAGCAGAAAGATGAGAGCATCATGGATTTGCTGGGTTTCAAGAACATGGTAATCGTCGATGACGAGAGCGAAGCTACGTCCTGCAAGCTCTCCGGCCGAATGGGTCGGTGAGCTTGGTCGAAGGACTGTCGAAGGATCATCCGGGATGTCTGTGATTTCGTTGATCAGCCCCAAAAGAAGCGATTCAATCTGTAGTGGCTGTGGGGATTGGAGCACTGTCTGGGCAGTTTCGCCAATATCCGCATCAATCATCTGCAAGGCCGCGATGAAGTAAGTCAGGAAGCGCACAGGATCGTTGTCCCCTTCGTCAAGGGAGAGCCAAGTGACGGGTACAGCACCCCGGCTCGCCCACTCGCTCACCAGGGTAGTCTTGCCAAACCCTGCTGGGGCGGAGACCAGCGTCAACTTGCCACGCAGTCCCCCAGCTAGCCGCTCAAGCAGGCGTGGCCGAGGCACGAGGTCTGGGCGCGGTGGAGGGATATATAGTTTGGTAGTGAGGAGGGAAATGCTCACCTTAATGACCCTTTTAGGTAGGATAGCCGTATCATACCATTTAGCCCTAGTTTATCTGTAATGCCCGAAAATGTACATCCGTTCGAGAAAATGTGCCAGAAAATACTCTGAGCGATATGATCACGGCCTTGAAATCCTGATAGGAAAGATTGACCCTGGTTTCATTCAAAAGAACCCCTCCAGAGCATCATTATCGGATTCCGTAGTCCCCGGAACAAAGTGAAGGGGGTCATGTCCAGAGTGAAGCGTGGGAAACCAAGGATCCAGATGTTCTTTATTGGAATCCAGTAATCGAGGGTCCGGATTGTAAGGCTGAATTAGTGTGGGCTACCATTGAATGCACCTACGTCCTCCCAGATGTCAGGGTTCATCCTATTCCTTTTTTTTACCAGGAAAATGAATTCAAAGATTTGGGAAGGCCTGACGGTCTACGTTTCGTCCGGGGGGCTCAATTTGAGCGTTTCAGAAACGGGCTGATAACCCCCAGGATACGAGTTCGAACCCTGAACAAGGGGGCTTGGAAGAGAAAAGGCACCCTTTCAGGTGCCTTAAGGTAGCGGGGCTCAGATTCGAACTGAGGACCTTCAGGTTATGAGTTCGCTTCCTAAAATAGGAGCCTTGGACCGTCAGGCTGGTGTTCCAAGGGTGGTTTTGCGATTCTCGACTACTCGGAACCCAGCGAGCATTAGTTTGAACTATCCTACACGCGGAGAGTCAATCTAGCAAGTTCAACGGGGTTCTGAATAGAATCACCACAAATACTTCATCTTCGTTCTTCTGTGTTGCACTTGGTAGTTGAATCCAAGTGTAAGCGATTGCTGTTTTTTTTTAATAATTCAGGATAATATGGCGGAGTCACCTTTCTCATCAAGGAGGCGTCATGAAGACATGGTTCACAACATTGGCGATATGCGGGATGCTACTGACCGCTTGCGGCCCTAAGACCACCGCCTCTCCCACAGAAGTTGAGCTAGCAACAGAGGCCACGGAAGCGCCGATCTCACCTTCGCTGCTAACTGAGATGCCTCCAGTGCCCGACGCAGTGTTGCCAACCGATGACTCTTGGTGGGTGATCACGGCCGAGGACGGTATTTATGCAGTCAAGCCTGATGGCTCCAACCTGAAGAAGCTCAGCGATCAGATTATATTTCCAATCATGATGGGTCCTTTCGTGGAGGGAGCACCGAGCGGTGGGCACCTGGCATTTTCGGACTTCAGTGGGGTGTCAGATAATCTCTACCTCTTTTCGCTATCAAGTGGGGAGACGAAGGTAGTAGCCTCACTAACCTCGGCTATTGGGCAGGTAGCGCAAGGCCACCCATTTTTCGAAGCCACGATGTATGTTGTCTCGAGCGAAAGTGCTGCATGGTCACCGGATGGACGGCATCTGGCTTTCGTTGGTCTCATCGATGGTCCCACGACGGACCTTTACGTCTATTCCGTCGATGACGGCAGCATTACTCGATTGACCGACGGAAACACCCCGACGCTTTGGCCGATTTGGTCACCGGACGGGAAGTATATTGCTCACCACGGCGTTCCCGGCCTCCTTGCCGGTGACGGTCCCGATGTTGCTAGCCTCTGGGTCGCACGGGCCGATGGCTCTGAAGACCGCAAGCTCTTTGATGGCGGAGAGATGGTTTTTGGCTGGATGGAAAGCGAAAACCTTATTGTCCTCTCGTATGATTTTGGGTCCGTAAACTTACGCACCATCAACGTTGAAACAGGTTCTGAAGAAGTTCTCTGGAAGGGCTACTTCACCGACGCCGCCTTGGATGCGGAAACGGGGACTCTATTGCTGGGCGTAGACAGATATGCTGCGGAAAAGAATCCTGATGTCCGACAGGGTCTGTACTTGATCCAAGTGGGTGGGGCACCGTCATGGCGCATTGTCGAAGATGAACCTAGAGAGGTTGTATGGTCGGATGAAGCCAATCTGTTCTTCGTTAAGACAGGAGGGAACGAAATCCTGTCAGTATCCTTAACCGGTGACTTTATCAACCTAGATGTACCTGCCTCGTCGTTCGGGTTCCCATTGGTCGCGCCGGGGACGCGGGAATTGGCTTGGACGGGTTCGGAGCTTTGGGTCAGCAAATTGACCAGCGGTCTCGACAACCCTCCGCGTCAGATTTTTCCCGAACCGGTATTTCAGGCAACTTGGGGGCCACAAGGCCAGCACCTGCTGTTCATTAGTGGCGGCAGACTCTATGTGGCGAGAAGCCCGGAGTTCTCCCCCGTGCTTGTGGGAGAGGGGTTAAATACCGATATCACTACGTGGGTCTTTCCATGATATTGGAAATATCTAGTTGAAACGCCTCGTTGAGATGGCGTGCAAGTACTTTGGAATATATAACTCGAGGTGAAAAGGACTGTGCTGGCTACTTAACTCATCCGTCCGATCTTTCAATACGTATGCGAACCTGTTGACTTCATCCGAATGGGATACCATATTACCTGATCTTCTACTTCCTCGACATTGGGCAGAATACCCTTGATTCAACTACCAACTCTGATGGTTGGAATAGTATCCTGGATCGCGTTAGTGGAATAACCCTCTCTCTCGGACGTTTTCTCCTCAGTCAATGGTTTGTAGATTCGAACCAAGGATCAAGAGGTTATCAGTTCGAATCCTAAACGAGCACCCTACCCCTCCCCCGTTTTGCGAGGATCTGTAAAACCTTAAAGAATTCAACCCTATGGACCAATATCCCCGAGGTCCTTAGTCCTAATCCTAGAATCCATACCTAAACATTGTTTCTTTAAGACAGAAAGCGCCCTCTCGGGCACTTCGTTCTCAGGTAGCGGGGCTCAGATTCGAACTGAGGACCTTCAGGTTATGAGTTCGCTTCCTAAAACAGGGGCCTTGGACCGTCAGGCTAGGTTCTCAAGGGTGGCCTTGCGATTTTCGACTACTCGGAACCCAGCGAGCATTAGTTTCAATTATCCTACACGCGGAGGTTCAATCTAGCAAGTTCAACGGGGTTCTGAATAGAATCATCCCAATTACTTAATCTTCGTTCTTCTGTGTTGTTCTTGCGAGTTGAATCTACGAATG
>DAOUDJ010000005.1:0-5817 GCA_034430795.1 Anaerolineales bacterium
GAATCGGGATAGGGGGAAACCTCACGGCTCCCCCCTCCCACACCACCGGACATGCGGGTCCGCATCCGGCGGTTCGGCAAACGTCAGGACATCTATCAGCCCTCTAGCCTTTGTTGGTGGTTGATGCCGGGGACTGCTCGGCCCTCTGGCTGGACCCCAACGGCTTCTCCGCCTTCGCCCTACCAGCAGGTCCCCTATCCGGGGAAGTCCGCCTTCTATGCTCGTCCCTCGAATGTTCCACCCCAGGCTCGTTTGCCGTTCGGCCCTTCGCCCTGTAAGCAAGTTTCCCTGCTCTCCCTGGATGGTCGTTACTCCATCGACTACTTCGGCCTCTGCTGACTTCTGCAATACGGTCAGAAGACCTCTCGATCTCCTCAGTCTCGTCTCCGAGACACATTGCAGATCTCCCCGGATAAGGTACGATAACTTTCCCCTGATCCTCGCTGCGTTTACGTAAAGCCGCTCTGATCCTTTTGGGGCTTCACTGTCCTCTGCCAGCTCACCCGGCGCTTCACGCCTCCTTACGCAGTTTTTGTCCATCAAGTCCAGGTTTTGCTCTCCAGCTTCCTTCCCGCGTTGATTCACACCAACACAGTTGCCTTCGGCTAGCGGTTCGTCGGATCAACGTCCGCAGAGGATTTCCACCTCCTAGTTATCGCCCATGCCGGGCGTACAGAGAAAAGGCACCCTTTCAGGTGCCTTAAGGTAGCGGGGCTCAGATTCGAACTGAGGACCTTCAGGTTATGAGTTCTAACCCTAAAAAGGGGGCCTTGGACCGTCAGGCTGGTGTTCCAAGGGTGGCCTTGCGATTTCCGACTACTCAGAACCCAGCGAGCATTAGTTTGAATTATCCTACACGCAGAGAGTCAACCTGGCAAGTGCATTTGGGGTATAGGGCAGGAACGCCACTAATCATACTTTCATTCTTCTGTGTTGCACTCGTGAGTTGAATCTACGAACCATAGATAGCATGGTTCCTCTTCTCAAGCCCTGGAATTGGGCCGATGTTCATCCGATTTTCATCAACGCGAGATATCAGGCAGACTTATCCAGCTACCCTGTGCAAACCATGAATGAAGGGTTGGTCAATCGATATTGTTAGTAACGTCATCCCACGACTGTGAGAGACACTTACAACTTGTGGAATTGAGGAGCGGTAGAGAACATTGCTGTTTAGGCTGGCCGACAGTCCGAACAAATCCCGAACAACACCAGATGATCCATGTTTACGTCGAAATTATGCTGGCGCTCAAGAACACGACATATCTGCTCCATTGCGAGATAGTCAATTTCCTGGATCTTTCCGCATTCCTGGCAAACCAAATGATGATGTTGATCGGGCTTGGCGATCTCGTAGACTTTTTCGCCTATTCCGATATCGGCAGTGAGCACAAGCCCTAACAGCTCAAAGAACTCCAATGCTCGGTAGACAGTGGATCGATCAATCGATGGATCCATTGCCATAAGCCGGGCGTATATTTCACCTATAGTTGTGTGCCCATCACCCTCGCAAATCGCATCAAGGATCAGTAGGCGCTGCGGTGTTACCCGGAAGCCATGGGATCGCATGATATCAACGTAATTAATGCCTTCGTGAGTCATCGTTTTCGCAGGTTTTTGCAATAGGGAAAGTTGACCCTGTTCTCTTCTATACTTTATCACGTCAGTCGTATGATAAAAAGTGTCAAGGAGCTCACATTGCACACCCACACACACGATCACGATCTCAACCATCTCGATAATCATGACCATCATTCAGGCCATCGTCTGTGGGACACGATCGCGGAAGTCCTGCACTTACCCGGTAACGCACATACCCACGGGGATCCCACGCACAACGACCCAATCTACAACAACGAACTTGGAATTCGGACTGTTAAGTGGGCACTCGTATTGCTGGGGATCACAACCCTAATTCAGATCATCATCTATTTAGCCAGCAATAGCGTAGCACTACTCGCGGACACAGTTCATAATCTAGGTGATACACTAAATTCCATCCCTCTGTGGGTCGCCTTCGTGCTGGCTCGTCGGGCAGCCAATAAACGCTATACCTATGGCTATGGTCGCGCAGAGGATATTGCCGGACTACTGATTGTCGTCTCCATTGCTTTCAGCGCAGGCTATATCATTTGGGAGTCTATTCAGAAATTCATCCATCCAGAACCGCTTACACATCTACCATGGGTGGCGGCTGCGTCCTTGGTTGGGTTTTTAGGAAATGAACTTGTGGCAGTGCTCCAAATTCGTGTCGGACGCAAGATTGGTTCGGAGGCGATGATCACGGACGGCCGCCATGCACGGGCAGATGGGATCACATCCCTCGCAGTGCTCATTGCTGTGATAGGTACATGGCTGGGCGCGCCCATTCTAGACCCAATTATCGGCATTCTAATTGGAATAGTAGTCGTCTTCATCACCCGCGATGCGGTGATTGCTATGTGGTATCGACTGATGGATGCCGTCGATCCCGCTCTCGTTGAAAAGGCTGAAGTGGTGATCATGAACCACCCAGCTATTAAAAACATTCAGCAGATACGCATGCGCTGGGTCGGTCACTGTCTGCATGTCGAAGCCGCCCTCAATGTTGGCGGGGATCTACACCTGAACAGTATCGATAACATCGTCGATGAAATCTCACATGAGATGTTCCACGAAATTCCAAACCTCTCCGACATTACGATCTCAATGACAGCGCATGAAAGGATTCCGTCCCAAAGACAGTCCGCACATCATCAACATGCCGAAGCCGTAAAGCTGCTTTCATAGGACTGATCGAAAGTTGAGGTCGCCAAGGAATGAGTTATTAACGTGGGTTTGACCAGAACGAGCTTTGATGCTCAGAAAGATCGGTGCAGCGCTTCCTGTTCTGTCTATGAGGCGGTTGAACGCGGCGTGGATTGAAGATCTCTTTGGAGTTACACCAAAGCTGACGCAAGGAATAGGGCATGCTTTGCCGGGAACTTATGGTTTCTATCTGATGTCGCCAATTAGTCCCATGTTCCAAGGAAACCTCAATACATGAGTGAAGGATTCATTTGTATTTTATTAGGATACGGTGAAATCACAGTCTGCCTATCCTGATAGGAATTCAAGACCGTGATTGTAGCGCTCATTGTGTGTCCAAGCACATTTTCCAGAACGGATGTCCTTTTTCGGCCACTACACCTGGGGTGATCCAGGGCTTTTTTGGTATTTCATCAGTTTCGGCGGTCAATCTATTGAAATTCGTCGATACTCGCTGCTAGAGCTGAGAATTCGTAGCCTTTTGGTTGCTTTTCACACGGTCTGGCGAATTGTTATGCTGCTCAATGGTTCATGGCAACATTGTTCCGGCATTCCCCTGTTGCGCTTCACTATTGAAATTCTTTGTAATATATATAGTTATAGTGTATTATAATAATTGTTGAGAATCACACTTCACAGATAACTTCTTTGTGTCTGGCAATGAAATAACCCGTCTTGGTGTCGAGTGCTGTAAATCCATTCGAGTTGTCATCAAAGCAGCTATCAACATAGCCAACCCCACTGACTTGGGGAGGAGATGCAAGATGAATCCAAGGATAAAAGTATGGACTCTGTGTGTTTTGGTGGTGATGATGTTGTCTCTTGGTGGATGCAAATCTGGAGAAATAGATCAGGACATCATTTTAACCTTCGATGGTGAAGTATGTAAGTATGATGGTCCCAGCGTAGCATCCGAGGGCGACCGAGTCATGACATTGAAGAATACTACTGAACATGATTCTTATATGAAAGTTCTGAAACTTGATGAGGGAACGACGTGGCAAGACATGATCGATTTCGTTGGCGAACCTGGATCCGCGCCAGGATGGCTACCAGGAGTCTCTTCAGTCATGACAACGGCGGTTCCAGGTAACCCTGACGCATGGGAACATTCGCTTCACGAAGGCTTGTACGGTATCTTTTGTGTGGACTTCGAAGACAGGATTTGGCCAGCTGCGCCGCTCGAGGTGAAAGGACAATAATCTGAGTAGTCGTAATCACCAATTATCTTTGATAATTAAATCATTATCCCAGGGTCAAGCAAAGATCGAGGCTTCTCGTGCTTAAGTGAGCATTGAATAAGAGCAAAGCAATTGCAGGCTCGCCGTTATTGTTGAGGATCTACATCTATGGCGTTGATATTAGGTTATTAATTCCATTGCTCGCAACAGGAAGAAAGGCATTCAAAGGTCCTATCAGATACATGCGCCACTCAATTCCCCAATCCATTCCGAGATTCGGTCATCTTCCAAGAAGACTTCAGATACAATAATGTGACTATGCAGAACATCTTGAAGTACATCCGCATCGATCCATATTCAAGCACGCCTATCTCCGTGCAACTCAGCCAGCAAATCTCTTGGTTAATCGCCAGTGGGGAGATCAAGACTAGTGAAATGCTGCCTCCAGCGTCCAAAATGGCCAAACATCTTGGCATCCATCTCCATACCGTACGATCTGCCTATCAAAACTTGAAGGAAAACGATCTCGTCGAGATCGAAAGAGGGAGAGGAACAACGGTCTTGCCATACTCCAGGCATCAACTTGCCAAGCAAAGACCGGATATCCCCTCATTCATCATCGGGGTTTTCATCGCTGATTTTCATCCTTTCTATCTTCCGCTGCTTCGCGGCATCGAACAGGGTGCGGTTGATTCTCCTTTGCAAATCATTGTCAGTGGCACACGTGATGGCCCAGCAGATCGTTATGTCGATCGATTGTTAACCAGAGGTTTAGACGGTTTCATACTTGTATCTATTGGGTTGTCGCCTGAATTTGAGGATGAGATCGAACGAAATCTGGACCAGCCAGGCAACCTTCCACCGATGGTGTTTGTCGACACTCCCCATATACAAGGGCATACCATCTTGCTTGATTCGGAAAGCTCTGGTTTTCAAGCTACCCAACATCTGATTGAACATGGGCATAGCCAGATTGGCATCATCACCTGCCCACTGGAGTGGCCAAACGTCAATCAGGTCTATCAAGGATCTCGCCGGGCGATCAACGAAGCAGGTCTGGATTTTAATCCAGACCACGTTTCGATCGCCCCGGTTTTTGAGATTGAGGCGGGCTACCAGGCCGCATTACGCTTGCTCCAAGTAGATAAACCCCCCACCGCTCTTTTCGCAGTCGATGACACACTGGCCTACGGTGCCATGCGGGCGTTAAAGGAGCTCAATCTTCGCATTCCTGAGGATGTCGCCATTGCCGGGAATACCAACCTTCAATTATCAGAGTTGGTGGATCCACCGTTGACAACAGTCACTGCGCCTGCGTACGAAATGGGGGCTTGTGCGATCGATATTCTTTATAAACTGATACAAGGCGAGACACTACAGCCAAAACAACGAATTTTTCCGACCAAGCTAGTAATTCGTGAAAGCTGCGGATGTCTTACGGATAACTGAATCATCATCCCCGTGTTTCCATAAGCACTCTTTGCTGTTAATATAATCTCTCGCAATATAGGCATATTAGAAACCTGGATTCAACAACGAAGTGCAACTCAAGATTAGAAATAGGTCAGAACACAAATGAATGTGAATACATCCACCCTAATGTCAGGTCACCCTATTCCTTTTTGGTCCAAGAAAATGAATTCAATGATTTGGAAAAGCCTGACGGTCTCCGTTTCTTCCGGAGGGCCGAAATTCAGAGCTCAAGAGCCAGGCTCGTAACCCCCAGGTTATCAGTTCGAACCTTATTCAAGGGGGCTTGGAAGGAAAAAGGCACCCTCGCGGGTGCCTCAAGGTAGCGGGGCTCAGATTCGAACTGAGGACCTTCAGGTTATGAGTTCGCTTCCTAAAA
>DAOUDJ010000006.1:0-30496 GCA_034430795.1 Anaerolineales bacterium
AATGCCAGGCTTCGCCGGCTGATGTCTTCTGTCACCGGGTAATCCCCGGGTTGGAAACCGAAACGATCCACCATATAGCGCTGGAGATGAATCGGCGTGAAGTAAGGGCGCGTGGGCACACCTTGCGCATCCAGTCGCTCTACGACTTTCTTTCGGTCAACTCCACCATCGAGGCGTATCACATATACGAACCAGCTCATTCGTGAGGTTGAAGGAGAAATTTGCAGCAGTTCAACCCCGGGCATCTCGGCCAATCGAGCGTGATACCACGCCGCGACTCGCTCACGCTTTTCCAGTAGCTCGTCCAAACGGCTCATCTGCACCCGGCCCAACGCGGCGCTCATCTCATCGAGGCGATAGTTATAGCCAAGGTGAGTATGGTCAAGCCACAAATCGCCTGGTGCGCGGCCTTGATTCCTGAGCGCGCGAATGATTTCAGCGGCATCATCCATGTCGGTAACAACCATGGCGCCCTCGGCCGTAGTGATCTGTTTATTTGGATAGAACGCAAACACACCGATATCACCCTGTGTCCCTGCCTGACGACCCTTATATTGCGCACCGAGCGCCTCGCAGGAATCCTCGATGACCCCAAGATTATGCTCAGCGGAGATCGTCTGGATCGGATCGTAGTCGGCCGGTTGCCCGAAGATATCGACGGGCAAAAGAGCGCGCAACCCACCGGCAGGTTCGACCCCTTTGCGCGGCAGCCAGCGCTCAGCCTTCTTTCCGCCGGCGATTAAATCCGCAGCCGCCTCGGCCATGAGATCCGTGCTGATGTTGCCTGTATCAGGGTCCACATCAACAAAGATTGGAATGGCGCGTTCATAGAGGAGGACATTTGTTGAGGCAACAAAAGAAAAGGGTGTCGTGATCACCCAATCACCGTCAGTGATTCCCAGCGCACGGACAGCGAGGTGAAGCCCCGCGGTGCCCGAACTCACTGCGATGGCATGGTTCACACCCACAGAGCGAGAGACGGCAGCTTCAAATGCCTCGACCTCCGGGCCCATGCTCAGACGCGACGTCTGCATTACCGCCGCAACCGCCTCGCGCTCGAGATCTGTTATATCTGGGGATGACATCGGGATTTTCTCCCCCACAGAGTCCGCTGTGCTTCCCTGTCCTTTAGATCGTTTATTTTTTACGGTTTTCATGTTCCCTTTGAGCCCTGCGGCCAGATATCCCCCGCTCGGATCATCTTTCCCGAGGGGACATCCTCTTTAATGACGGCGCTGTTCCCGATGCGTGCCTTAGACCCGACTGTGACATTCAGGTTCAACGTCACACCCATTCCGATCAGCACGCCTTCATCGAGTGTTACCGCTCCCGCTAACAGAGCTCCTGGAGCGACGTTGACATAGGCTCCCAAGCGGCAATCATGCGAAACAATGGCTGCCGTATTAATGATGGTCCCAAACCCGACGTCGGCGTCACTCCCTATGTAAGCATGCGGGAAGACCTGCACACCCTGGCTGAGTCGCGCCGTAGGTTCTACAAATGCGGTAGGGTGGATGATGGTCGGAAAGCCGAACCCGGCCTCCAGCAGTCTCTGGAAGACTTGGATTCGGCTGGCGATGTCCCCTATTCCGCCAACGGCATTCACGGCAAGCCGCACACCCTCTTTTACCAGCCGGGGTAGGTGATCTCCCCCTCCGATTACAGGAACCCCCATTACATCCGCCCCCTGCTTAAGACCATCGTCAATCACACCCACGACTTGATACTGCCCAAGAGCACGGACCAAGTCGATGACCGATTTTCCATGACCACCACCCCCGTAAACAACAATCGCTCCCGCATCAAAATCCGGTTTTGGCAATTCCATTTCTCCGCCACCTTCCAACGCCAGGATCTGGCGCACTACAGATTCTGTTATCAGCGTCTCTTTCGGCAAACACGTGGGATCTAACCCATGTTCACGCATCAGGCGCAGACCGGGCTTCGTGATCCGTAATCCATCAGGGATCGCGCCTTCAGCCTCGTCTGCCGGTGAAGTCTCCTTCTCGGGTGGTGTCCAGGCCGAATCATCCGCCAACCAGCATAAGCGGTCACCTGCTCGTACCAGATCACTTTCTACGAACTCAAGACCAACAATAAACCCCTCGCGAACTGCAGCCACTTCCATGGCCGACTTCGTGCTCTCAAGCGTGCACAGCAGATCACCCTCCTGAACCTTCTGCCCTTCAACAACATGCACCTTTGCAACCTGAACTTCAGGCTCGTTGGGGTTCAAGAGCGGTACGAGGATCTCAATAGGATCGGGCATGCTCCTCCTTAATTCTGTGAGGTCACAGCTGAGCAGAGTTCGGCCTTCGATAAAAGTCGAGCCATAAGATTATGAATACTTCCCTTGAATGAGTCTAATCGAGAAATCGCTCGCGGACCATTAGAGAAGCCCTGGCCGAATCTATGCTTCAATTCGCTTCAGAAAGTGCAATGGCCGCTTCAATAATGTCCTCAACCTGCGGGAGTACAGCTGCTTCCAGCAGCCCGGCAGCGGGTATCGGCATATCGCGTGCGGCGACACGCTGCGCCTGTAACCCGGCGCCAAGTTCTTCGAGGGCTCGGGCGATGACTTCCGCACCCCAACCGAGTGTCATCGTACCCTCCTCAACGGTCAGCAGGCGCTTCGTGTCGCTCACCGCGTCGATTAGGTCATCTATTTCGAAAGGGGATAATTGTGTAGGAACGATGAGATCGCTGAAGATCTCATGCTCGTAAGCCAGACGCTTCACGGCCTCACGCGCCAGTTCTGCTGAATATCCATAGGCTGTCAACGTAATCACCGACGTCGGTGCGCCGGCAATGCGCAGCCGGTAGGATGGGTAATGCTCATCGCTTACCTCGACTTCGAAATCGGACAATTCACCATGGGCGATGATCGGCTTTGCATAGAGCGCCTTGTGCTCAAGGAACAATACAGGGTCTTCATCCTCTAAAACCGCCTTATGCAGCAAGTCTCCCGCATCTCCCAACGCCGTCACGGCAACGACACGTAAGCCCGGCGCGCCGAGCAGATGCTTCTCCAGGGACTGGCTGTGCGTTGGCCCGTACCCGCGCCGCCCCCCCATTGGCGTACGCACAACGAGCGGCACCCGCACCTGGTCATTACTCATCCACCTAAATTTTGCGGCATGATTAATCAATTGGTCTACGGTAAGACTGATGAAATCGCCGAACATGATCTCGATCACCGGATACAGCCCGCGCATCGCCATGCCAACCCCAATGCCAACAATGCCTGCCTCCGACACGGGTGTGGTGATCACATGTTCAGGGTAATCCGTGGATAACCCTCTGGTCACTTTGAACGCACCACCATACGGATCGAGCACGTCCTCCCCGATCACATAGACCCGATCTGATTCATCCAGGCACGTTCGCAAGCCCCGATTGAGCGATTCGAGGATGGTCGTCATCGGCTTCTTCCCAACGGAGATGTGAGTGATGCAGGCTCGGCAGCGGGATCGGATTCGGCCTGCTTGAAGGCATCCGCGACTGCTATCTCCACCGATTCCTGAACTTCTCTTCGTATCGCTTCATCCAATCGTTCAGCCTGGATGGGAAGAGGGTCTTTTGTTCGATAACGGGCGATCTCCTCCGGATCTCGGCTGTCGTCACCTTTGGAGTGAGGTGCAAAACGGTAGGTGTGCACCACAAACGCCGCAGGGCCATTATTCCCACATACATGCTGGAGCATGGGTTCAGCGGCTTCGTGGATCTCAACCACGTCCGTAGAATCAATGGATTCAACGGGGATACCGAAAGCCTTGAAGCGATCAGGGATCTCACCCGCCATATTCAACCGGGTGGGCGTGCTTTGTGCATAGCGGTTGTTTTCAACAATGAAGAGGATGGGTAACGCCCAGAGCGCGGCAATATTCAGGGTCTCATAAACGACACCTTCACCCAACGTTCCATCCCCTATGAAGGAGAAAACCATCCTGTCTCCCCCTTTGAACTTTTCCGTGGAAGCCATTCCTGCCGCCATGGGAACTGTCCCACCCAGGATCCCATTTGCATAAAAATCGCGCCATTGTATGTGCTGACTTCCACCACGCCCGCCGCAAATCCCAGTGCTGCGCCCCATGAGTTCCGCAGCTAACGAGCGCATCGAACCGCCATAGGCGAGAAAATGACCGTGACAGCGATGGTTGCTGACCACGATATCACCCTCGCGCAACCAGGCGAGCACTCCGACCGCGTTCGCCTCTTGGCCTATGTATGTATGCGTGGTGCCGTAGAAAAGCCCGCGTGGGAAGAGATCGAGCACGGTCTCTTCAAACCGTCGTATCTGCAGCATTCTACGGTAGAACGTTGCATTGTCTGGGCGGCTCATCGGGTGCACGGACCTCCGGCAGCTAAAGGTATCAGTAGTTCGCCGCAATAATACCACTGCCTACAGATGTAACACGAGCCGCCCATATCGAAGGCAGCTCGTGATTCCATCTCGAATTATGGAGAGAGTAAGCTCTGCTGATGTACTGCAGCAGAGCTACTTTACCCCATATTTAGGAACAGAAATCTTATTGGTTTTTTAGGGCGAAGTCTTTGCCCACAATTCGCCAGGCTTCGTGCGTGCCCGCTGGGGCTTTCGTCACAGCAAAGTAGCGAGTCCTACCATCGTCTGAGACTTTGGTTTCAATCCGCCATTCTGTTGCCGAGAACTTCGTCTTCGACTTCACATCGTAGAATTCTAAAGATTCCTTCATTTTGTTCCTCCTCAGCTTGATATTTCACCAACATTCTTTCATCATCGTACCCGTGATTTGTTATTTCCGCAAGGAGTGAAAGGGCACAAATTGCGCCTTTTTCTTGACATAACTAGCGCTATGGTTCCTGTTTGTCGCTGCCCATGAACTCCGCGGCTGTTGTGTGCCCCAGTTGGCTTATCCCCTCACGCGTGATCACCTTCCAGAGCGTGGTCAGTAGGATTTTAATATCCAACCATAATGACCAGTTATCGACGTACCAGACATCATAGCGAAACTTATCATCCCAGGTGAGTGCGTTACGACCGTTGACCTGCGCCCACCCGCTGATCCCCGGGAGAACCTCGTGGCGGCGGGCTTGCTCGATTGAGTATCGGTCGAGGTACTGCATCAACAACGGCCGCGGACCGACCAGGCTCATCTCCCCACGCAGCACGTTGAACAACTCAGGGAGTTCATCGAGGCTGAGACTGCGCAGAAATCTACCCAGAACCGTCATCCGCTCAGCGTCGTCGAGTAAGTTTTCGCTAGCACCACGCGCATCCGTCATCGTACGGAATTTGTAAACAGTGAAGGGCTGCCCGCCTTTGCCTGGCCTTATTTGACGAAAAATCACCGGAGATCCCAGAAAGATGCGCACGAGTAGCCCAATGAGCCCCAACAGGGGGCTTATCAGAACCAGACCGGGAAGTGTCAGGATCAGATCAAATAAGCGCTTGCTCAACGGAACACCAGGGGGAATAAGCTTAACCGTCATCCGCCCCTCCTGACTTGCTTTCCGCTGCCGCACCATCTGAGGAACGTCCATTTCCAAATGCAACTATCGTTTCCATGATGAGCTCTATCTTTGCGGCGAGGTGTTCGCGATCGAAATCACCTTCCACGCAGCGCCTGCCAGCCTGTCCCATTTGATCGGCGAATACAGGGTCCGCTGCAAGCCGCTTCACCACCTCGGCTATGGCCTCGGGGTCTCCAGGCTGCGCGAACAACCCCGCCCCCGCATCCTCAACCACCTGACGGATAACCCCGTCAATGGCCAGGACAACGGGAAGACCGGCGGCCATATAATCAAAAACTTTATTAGGATAAGTCGTCTTATACGCATCTACCGCAAGAAGAATGGCTAGCCCGGCATCTGCCTGCACAAGCGTCGAAGCGATTTGGTCTTTCGGTATCGACGGTAGGAAGTGAATATTGCGCAGCTTCATACTTTCCGCAAGCGCCATCAGATTGGTCTTCTCTTTACCATCCCCGAGAAATACAAAATGGATATCTTCTTCGCTCTGCAGGAGATCCGCGGCTTTCAAAACCGTTTCAAGATCGTTCGACATCCCATGCGCTCCTGCGTAGATGACTAAGAAGCCTTTCACCAACCCCAATTCGCGTCTCAAAGATTGATCTTTTTTTCGTCTTGCAAACATGGCGAGATCGACGCCGTTCGCGACGACTTCCACCTGCTGGGCGCCCCGCGAGCGCACGTGCTCGATAAATCCCGGGGAGTTAACGACCACGCGATCGGCACGACGATACAGCCCTCGCTCCATCCACTCGGAAAGACGAATCAGAAGCGGATTTGTCAACACACCGACGGCGACGGCGAAGGAGGGCCAGAGATCGCGGACTTCAAGCAGGAAAGGCATCCGCTTCAACCCGGCAATCCATCGAGCAGTCACAGCCTGGAAAATTGGAGGGGTCGTACCCCACACTAGATCGACATCCGCTACACGCAAACCTGTCCAGAATGAGACCGCCATGAAACTGAGGAAGCTCAGCATACGGTGCAAAAAGGAGCGGTGCCATCCGGAATAACTCCGGCAGCGGAGGATCTCCACACCGGCGTCGTCCACCTCACGCGTGAGCCAACCCCCGTCACCCACTGCTCGACCCGTGAGATAGCTCACCTGGCTGGTGATGATGGTCACGCGGTGACCGCGCCGCGCAAGCTGGCGAGCGAACTCATGATGCCGAGTGCCGCCCGGCTCGTTAATCGCGGCAAAAGCCTGATGGATCAATAAGATGTGCACGCTACGTTTCCAATCTCATGCCACGGCAATCAACTCGGGAAAACGCCGGCCGCCCTTTCTCTGGATCCAACCAGCCGATGTCGACGTCTTCCATGTCCGTCTCATCAAACACCCATCTTGTCACCCCTCTCACCGGCAGTTGAGCATGGGCGCTTCGCAACCAGTGCAGCGCTGGTTGCTTCATTGCATATGTCGGGGCGTACCAACCAAAGGTGCTCGAATCCGCCACAAAGTCTTCCCCGGAAATTAATTCGCCTGCTCGGTACAGCGCGTATCGATCCTGGATCCCCTCCGAGTAAATGCTCACCTTTGACCCCTGTAGATTCGCACGAAGCCCATGCTCATCCATTTCAAAAGGTATATCTGGGAGATTCCAGCCAATCCGGACTTCCGCCTCTCCGACCCCCAGAATATCATCAACAACCATCCACAGTCGATCTTCAACGCGCAAAATCGTTCGTTGGTGGACTGTGTGTTCTCGACTCCGGTATTGATGCAACGCCGAAAGGATTTCGAGGCATCCGTCTGGAGAGCGCCAACGCCCAAGGAGCCTGGCTTTACTCCATCTCAGCCAAAGGAATCTACCCGCCTGCAGCATCGGATCACACTCATCGATCAAGGCTGTGTTGTGACACCAGGCGCCCGAAAATGCATTGTTCCAAGGATGATCGGCGTTGTAGAGATACGTCCCGGGATCTCGTGCAAGGTTCATCCCTCTCCACCAAAGATCGAAGTGGAGTTGATCACTATGCCCGGGGCGGCTGTGGAATTGAGCCGTGCGCACCATCCCCCAGGATTCCCGACCGCGCATGATATAGATCCCTGATTGACGGAAATCATCCGGCAACATAATCGCCTGATCTTCGGCATCCTTGTGCTGATGAAAAATCTCCCGTCTTTGTTTGCTATCATCGATCGAAGTGTCGCCGGTGACACTTGATTTATCGTCTCGAGCGTCCTCCACCCCAAGCCAGAGAGCTAATTCATCCCACTTACCCGGAGAGAATATTGGCTCACCCAGCACCGTCAACGCCGCGGCCTGCAGCGTCGGCCGGAAATCGCCGAACGGACAAACGCTCAAGGGAAGCAGGAGGGCACCGTCGTTAGGCCCCCAATTGGGAGCATTCCCCGTCGTTGGATCCACGACCGCAGCAAGCCAATTCGTCATTCTGCGCACTGCATCCACGGATATTTCGGGTAAGGGGTCGCCCTCAAGTTCAGCCAGCCGCACAGCCCATATCCCCGCTTGTAAGGCGAGACGGTGGTAATTCATCGAGTTCTGGATATACCCGCCATCTTGAAATACCTGCCCCTCGAGCGCCTGCACGATACATTGCCGCCCGAGGCGTTTCCATTTTCCGGCATCCTTGAATTCCGGGAAAAGCACACCCGCCGTATAGAGCGCGAGCGCTTCGATAAGCAAGTGGTTGTTGTCTTGCGCACGGGCATAGAGAAGCGTCGCCGGGATGCGATCGGCGTGTACGGCGATCATCGTCGCCAGTTCCTCCAGATCGCCACCTCGATCCCGAAGAGCCTGATTGAAGGCAAAAAACGAAAACACCAGCGCGAGCAAGCGGATGGCGATCTCCTGGCCCGAGTGCCAGTTCAAGCCTTTGTTTGGGGGATTTGCTTCCCGCCAGGAACGCAGCAAGGCAAAGAAACCCTCGACGTAACGTGCGTCTCCCGTCAGCGCATAGGCTCGAGCCAATGAATACGCCCAGCCAAAGCGGGAATTTTCCCATAGGAGTTTGACGTCTTGAGGGAGTTCATTCAGGTTGTACTCGGTCCAGTGGCGCTCAAGACCAACGACCGCCCTCTCGCCGCTGGACGGGGTTAATGCGAAGGTGCCCCAATTCGGCGGATTCCCAAGCGCGATCTCGGGTTGCCCAAACAGACGGTACCGTCCATCGAGCACCGCGTCGGCTTCTGCCACCAGCGCCTCACTGTCTTCACCTAGAATCTCTTTTAGAGAAACACCAAGGCGCTCTATATCTTGATAGAAGAACTGCTGTGTGCGCGTCTCACGGTGCTGGGCATATCCCTCTTGACCTGTGGGGATGTGACTTCGCAGCCACCACTCAAGCGGCCGCTCCTCCCAGGCAAAGGTAGGTGTGCGCCAACGGAGCCAGCCGCTTCGCAGTGCGATCTGATACACAGCGTAGCGTGCGAGCGGCAATGGACCAAGTTCGCGAAGTGCCTGGAGCGATTGAAAGCGCATGAATATCTTACTGCTCTGCAATCAGTCCCACATCATGGGGTTCGCGGGAACGGAGCGAATCAAGTGCAGCAAAAGAAGCAAGCGAGACCGCGAAGATCTGCTCATAGGGAATTGGCGGAGAACCACCCTGCGTGATCGCCTGTTGGAAGGTATTCCATTCGGCGCGATGACCTTTATCCTGGCGGAGTTGGGATTTGTGGGTCTCGGTGCGCCCGGATGTGGTCAGATCCAACCGCCGGAAGTCATCCAGAACCGCAACTCTCCCGCCTCCAAAAACCTCGATTCGCTCTTTTGGGAGCGCTCGGTCGCCATTCGCCAGGTAGCTCACGCTGCCAACTGAACCATCCCCGAACTCGAGCGTAATGACGAAGTTATCTTCACGATATCTTTCATCATCAGGAAGACCCATCGTGAATACCCGCGCTGGAAGCGAATCTGTCAGGAACGTCAAGAAGTCGATAAAGTGACAGGCCTCACCAATTAAACGCCCTCCACCCATGGCAGGATCGTGAAGCCAATGGTCCAACGGCAGTGTCCCGGCGTTTACTCGGTAGCGCATCACCAACGGTTCGCGGGCGCTATCTAAGAAATTCTTCATCTTGATGGCTAATGGGGCAAATCGGCGATTGAACCCGACGCTTAGCAGTTTGTCCTTCGTTTGGAGTGTGGCTTCAATCTGCTCCAGTTCCTCGCGTGTGAGTGCAAGCGGTTTTTCGCAAAAAACATGCTTGTCGGCCTCCAGCGCGGCCACCACTTGCGAGGCGTGAAGATGATGACGGGTGAGGACGGTGATCGTGTTGATGCGCGGATCGTTCAGAAGCTCTTCCACATCCGTCGTGGCGTACGCAAACCCAAAACGCTTTCCAACTTGCGCAGCTTTCATCCCCGTTGCCGTCGCCAGCCCGACCCATTCCAACCCGCCAACACCCTTCATTGCCGGGAACAGGGTGGCGGTGGCGAAGTTTCCCGCACCAATTGCGCCCAAGCGGACGCTATCCTGCGCCTTAATTGCTGGCTCTCTGAATTTTACCTTGCGTTGCACTGACACGACCCCGGCCTGCTCTTGCGGGTAGGTCAGCAAGACTCCGAGAGATGGCTCCCCCTTGCTGTCCGAAATCAGATCATAGGCTTCGATCGCGCGCTCAATAGGGAAGCGGTGCGTTAGCAACAGTTGGACTTCAATCTTGCCTTGTTCGAGGAGTTCTAAAAACGCATGTAAGTTGCGGCCTTCGGTCCAACGCACATACCCTCGTGGGTAATCCACGCCAGCTTCCTCGTAGAGCGGGTCATAGCGACCGGGGCCGTAAGAGCGCGAAATAACAAAGCGCAGCTCCTTCATGTAATAGGGTTTTCGCGGCAAATCGGTTCCAACGGCGCCGGTTGCGACCACAATTCCGCGATCTCTAGCCAGAACACCGGCGAGCTGGACAGTGTCATCCGAGGGCGTGTCAGCGCAAATTTGTATGAGGTCAAATCCTGCCCCACCCGTGAACGCCGGACCTCCGGTTTCAGCAGTATCCCGGTCGACAGCTTCAATGCCCAGTTCTTCGGCTAATTTCACCCGCTCTGGGTTTGTGTCGATGCCAAAAACAGCACAACCCGCCGCTTGCGCGATCTTTGCGGCTAAGAGGCCTAACAATCCAAGGCCAATTACTGCTACTCGATCGCCCAACTGAGGTTCTCCTAGTCGGAACCCGTGAAGAGCGATGGCTCCCAGTGTGGCGAAGGCGCCTGATTCAAAGTTCACCCCCGCGGGGAGTTTTGCGATCAGATTCTGGGGAACAACGGCATACTCGGCATGCACCGCATAACCGCCGCCCGCGCAAGCTACACGGTCACCCACTTGAAAACCGGATAGTCCATCCCCTACAGCTTCGATCACCCCGGCAGAGGAATATCCCAGCGGCAGCGGCTGATCCAGCCGATTCTGCACCGCATCGAATGTGGTGAGCAGGCCTTCGCGGCGTGCTTTTTCTAACACTTGCCAGACGAGATCTGGGCGTGAGCGCGCTTTCCCGAGGAGTGTCTTTCCAGCGAACTCGACAAGCGCTCGCTCCGTCCCCACAGACACGAGTGAGGCGACGGTGCGGACAAGCGCTGTGCCAGGCATAACCTGCGGCACAGGCACTTCTAAAACACTCGTCTCGCCCTTACGGACATCTTGCACAACTTGTTTCATCATATCCTTGGTACGATAGGCTAAATGGCTCGATCTATTGGTCGTTCGTATCAACGCTCGGCGCGATTATAGCACTACGACTGCACTCAACGCACGCTTATACGCAGTAAAAGACAATGTACCCGCGTGTTCCTGAATAATTGCTCCCCATGAATTTCTACAATTCATCCTTCGTGTTGTTTGAACTCCCCCTCGGCTTCCCTGCCGTGAGTTTTCATCCTCTCCACAACCTGCTCATATAATCGCTCTGCGGAAATCGCTACCTGATCCCGGTCAGCACGCTCATCTATGAGACCCTGGTTGACCTTTCCGGCTTGTTCGCGAAGCTCAGCGCTCATGAGCGCGCGAGACGTCGCCTGGGCTAGAGCCTCCGGGTCGTCTGGGTTTACGAGAAAGCCGTTTTCGCCATCTACAACCCACTCCCGCAGCGATTCAAGATCCCCCACCACCGGGAAACAGCCGCAGGCGATCGCTTCAAGGAATGTATTCGGCGTTCCGTCGTGTTCACTCGGCGAAACCATCACTTTCGACATTCGATAAATCATCGCCATTTCACCCTGCGAGAGCTTCGGCAATAGACGGACACTTTGCCCAATCTTTAATTGAGCGGTCCAGCGACTGGCTTCATGATTACCGGCCATCGCCGGGCAGAGAAATATCGCCCCCGGAACCCTTTCGAGAACGCCGGGGATAGATCGGAAGAAGGTGTCATTTCGAACGTAGGCTCGGAAGCCGCGGGGGTTCACAACAATAGGGCTGTCCCCGGGCAGATCTTTAAGCTGCTTTCTCACTTCGGATCGCAATATCTCCATTTCAGGGAGGGCGGGCTTGAATAAGTCCCGCTCAACGCCACCGCCGCCCGGCAAGATAACAGTTGGCCGATGCGGTTGAAAACCCCAATCTGCAGCCAGGCGGATATCCCGCTTACAGTCCGCGTGCAGGGCATCGGCGCGGCTCATAGCTTGACGCGTGTGGTATTTCATGCCCGGCGAGGAACGAGCGTGCAGGGTGAAATCGTTTCCCCAGATCGAGACGACCAGTGGTATCTGGAGCTGTGCTGACGCCCCCAACATCCCCTCGAAGGGGATGCGCAGCGCATGGATAAGGTCCACCGCGAGCGTCTCCAAGATTTTTCGCACCTGCCCGGCTGCGCGCGGCAGTGTAAACGGGCCGAGCCAATGGCGCATAACCGACCGCAGCCCGCTGCCCTGCGTGCCGCCCGGGGCACGGAACTCGCCTCTTTCTCCCTGCTTGCCCATACCGCTGAATGCGACGGAGATGAAATGCAGCGACGCGATCCCAGGCAAAGGCGCACACCTAAAGGTGCTGAGGAGATGCACTTCGTGTCCCCGCTCTGTGAAAAGCGATATCCAGCCCTGCGTTGTCGGGCTTCGTCCGTCGGCGATGAATGCCAGCTTCATCCCCTACCCCTCCATCACTGTATGCAGCACCGAGACAAAGACCTCCGTCATCCGCTCGATGTTGAATTGCTCTACGGCCATGATGTAGGATTTCTCTCCCATCTTAACCAATCGGCGCGGATGCCGCAGCCCTTCGTGCAGGGCTGCGGCCAACCCATCCAGATCGCCAGGTTGAATTAGCCAACCATTCCCCCCGGAAACCAGGTCTCTCTGCGTTCCGTCTCCCTCAGCGACGATGACCGGCAGCGCTGCCGCCATCGCCTCTTGTACAGCCAATCCACCCGTCCCAGGGAGGACAAAGAGGTCTGCATATGCGAAATACTGCTGCAGGTCCGAACCGAACCTGGGTCCAACAAATTGAGCACTTGGATAAACCTCCCGCGCAATTTCTTCAAACTCCTCGCGCGCGGGGCCATCCCCCACAATAATCACCTCCGGCTTTGATCGCAACCTGGCGCAGGCTTGCAGCAGCAAAT
Organism: Anaerolineales bacterium; assembly: GCA_034430795.1. Taxonomy (GTDB): domain Bacteria; phylum Chloroflexota; class Anaerolineae; order Anaerolineales; family E44-bin32; genus E44-bin32. The sequence goes on from DAOUDJ010000006.1 coordinate 13,034, forward strand.
CGACCCGCTTTCTACGCTGAAGCCGCCCAACGAACAACAGCCGGCCTGGGCGGTTTTTTGCGGGTTGGTGCTTTATCGCTGTGCTTGGTGGTGGAACAACGGCGTTGGGAGCTACGAATATACGCTCGGACCGATATCCGAGCTCGGCATATTCATCGGCCCCCTTCGTGCTATAGGCAATAAGCGCATCAAATCCGTCCAGAAATCTTTTTCGATAACCCCGCTGATAACCAGCGCTACGCCCCTCCACCGCTGGCGCACCTAACCCCCAACCCACGACCGGCCGGTCGTTGGAATGCATCCACTCTACCGCCCGACGATTCGAGAGATAACGGGCATTCGCCTCCATGATCAGGGCATCTGGATTGATTTTTTGAAGCCAGCGGATCAGGCCACGTTGATAGCAAATATACAACGACCCCCGTAGCAGGTGGACATTGTCACCTTTTTCCCATTGGGCGACTGCGAGATCACCCGCAGTTTGAATTGATTCCTCCGGGCGCGGCTCACCAGTAAAGACGCTCATCCCCCCCGCGCATGCGCTCGCCAGGCGGTCGAAGAATGGGCGGCGGTACGCCGGCAGCACCCTCTGTTGCAACGCGAGTTTCCCATTGAAAATAAGTTTGCTCATGGCTCGGCGTTTCTCATCGATATCCTTGTACAGCGACTGTGTTTTCGAATACTTTCAATTCATGTAACTAATTAGGCCCCTCGCCGCATTGTCAATCTGAGGAGCCCTTTGACAGGCTCAGGATAAACTCCGCGACGAAGAAACTCCCCCCACCATATTAATCCCGCAAACATAAGCGAGATTCTTCACTCCCTGCGGTCGCTCAGAATGACATATCTGAGTTGTCACCTGTTCATTACGTATAAGCCCGCGAAGCGCATTGTTAAATCCAACCGAACGCCTCCAAGTACCCATCGACCATCTTATCCAGCCCAAGATTCGCCTCTGCATAGGATCGGGCACCCGCTCGAAAACGCCCTTGATTCTCCAGCACACTCATCGCCGCCTGGGCCAGGGATGAAAAATCTGGGGGGTCAAGCTTCCAAGACTCTCCGCCATAGGGGACAATGGCCCCCGCCTCTGCTCCCACCAACTCCTTCAGGGCACCAGTGTCGAAGGCCACGACGGGCAAGCCGCAGCCCAAGGCTTCGATCACGGCGTTTGGACAAGCTGGGTGAATATCAGCCGCGAAAAGCAGGTGAGCAGATCGATCCACCGTGGGGATCTGATCCGGCGGGATCAACCCCGGCCAAAGAATGGGAATCTCCGCTGTTCTTTGCACCCGCTCCCGGACTGCTGATGGCACCTGTCCCACAATCATCAACTCAATAGATAACGTCGTTCTCTTGGCGAGTTGCGCTGCCAGGCTGACGGCGTGCTCAACGCCAAGTTCATATCCGCCGCCTAATCGCCCTTCAACAACGAGCAGCCTGTAGCGATCGTCGGGGCGTTCGTGGGGACCATCTGGTGAATAGCGATCTAGGTCCACCCCATTATGAACCACCCAATACGGCTTCGTGACCGGTCCATAAATCCTATCCCACCAATCACGCACAAATTCACTTTGATAGATTACGCCCGTGGCGATACGCTTACGAATGAAGGAGAGCAGCATATTCGCTGTCTCAGATCGCAGATAATGGCGGTATCCCGTACGTCGCTTGCGGTGAATCCAATTCATCCCGTCAAGCCGTTGAATCACCGGCACGCCCCGGCGCCGTGCTTTCCAGAGGCCATTCACTTTTCGTATGCCGCCTACGACGAGCACACCATCATAAGATTCATCGCGCAAATCGAAACAGACCGCGATCCCACGCTCACGGAGGGTTTTGACCATCTTCGCCTGGAACGAGACCATCCCCCCCACGCCGGATACCTGCGGAACGATGCAGAGACGGGGAGAAGATCGATTTTCGGCTACGGATACGGTGTGTTGGGAATCCATTTTTCTAAAGGAGGCCAGCATCGATTATCGTTCTGTGCCAGCGGTTACCTCACTCACGATGTCCAACTCGACGCGCTGGAACCCCAGCCCAGATCTCGCCCGGCTCGGTGGATTCGAGCAGCACAGCATTTGCGCCGACGATCGTACCTTTCCCAATGCGTAAGTGACCCTCGCCTCCGAGGACCTTCGCCCCCGGTGAAAGAATCACATCGTCTTCAACAATTATGCCTTTGAACGGCGATTCCTCAATGGGCAAGTGTATGTCGGCGCGCCCCAATGTAACTCCAGGATAAATTTTCACCCCATCACCTATCTTCGTGCAGGGGTGGATGACAACACCAAATCCCCCGTGCACCAGCGTGAAGTCCTTCCCGAACACAACCGATCGCGGGATCTCGATACCCATCAACTTCAGGACATAATACGCCAACGCGCCGATGACCGGCACTTCACGGGCATATACCAGAGCGCTGTAAAAATCTCGTCGCGCCATAATCATTCCTAATCAAAACTATCGAAAACCAAGCCGATTAAGCTGAGATAACGTCATTCACAGAAACTGAGTGGCGACCGATCACAACCACGATAACTCATCACTAGGACGGATAGTCCAACAGAGCCTGGACGATTCGCTCCGCGGCATGGCCGTCGCCGAACGGGTTAACCGCTTGTGCCATTGCCCGATAGGCTTCAGGATCATCCAGCAGCTTACTTGTCTCCGAGACGATTTTTTTTGGGTCAGATCCAACCAGACGTGCAGTCCCCGCCTGAACAGCCTCTGGGCGTTCCGTCACCCGGCGAAGGACGAGCACCGGCGTGCCCAGCGCCGGCGCCTCCTCCTGGAGTCCGCCGGAATCCGTGAGCACCAGGTAGGCCCTTTTCATAAGATGAGCCATCGGCAGGTAATCCAGAGGTTCCGTCAAAGTCAAATTAGGGATACCGCTCAATGTTCTGTAAGCCGGTTTGCGCACATTAGGATTCGGATGCACCGGGTAAACAAGGTGAACATCCTCGCGATAGCGTTCGGCGATCCCGCGCAACGCTTCGAAGATCCGTTCCATGGGTTCACCGAAATTCTCGCGGCGATGCGCGGTCACGAGAATTAACCGCCGGTCTTCCGGAATGGCCTGAAACACTGGATGATCAAAATCATAGGGCCGCTCGGCGATCTCAAAGAGGGCATCGATAACGGGATTGCCGGTGACAACGATGCGCTCGGAGTTCACGCCTTCATGCAGCAGATTGTCCCTGGCTTGTTCCGTCGGCGCAAAGTGGAGATCGGCGACCACTGCGGTTACCTTGCGGTTGACCTCCTCCGGAAACGGCTGCCATTTATCGCCCGTGCGCAAACCCGCCTCGACGTGACCCACGCGAACGTGATGATAATACGCGAGCAATCCCGCCGCCATCACCGTCGTTGTATCACCCTGCACGAGGACCCAATCCGGCTGCGTTTCGCGCACGACAGTATCCAAACCCTGGATCACCGTGGCTGTGAGGTCCGCAAGAGACTGATCCTGCCTCATTAAATCCAGGTCAAAATCCGGGGTAATCGCAAATAAATCAAGAACTTGATCCAGCATCTGCCGGTGTTGGGCCGTCACACAAACCAAGGATTCGACATCCGGCGTGACAGAAAGCCGGTTGACCACCGGCGCCATCTTGATCGCCTCCGGTCGCGTCCCAAAGATCGAGAGGACTTTCAATCGGCCATCAGCCATTTTCTTTCCCAACCCCGAGGACTCCTATCTGGAATCCGGCATCCCGCCAAACCTGACGATCCCAGGCACCGCAGGCATCGATGGCGACTTTGGCTTTGATGAATCCTGCGACCCACTTCGGGTCGAGATCGTGAAAAATTTTATGGCCGACGAGCAGGAGTATCCCCTCCGAGTCCTTAAAAGCTTCTTTCAACGAAGGGGCCTCTCGCGCGCCTTCAATCTCCGCGCCCAGTGCGAAAGGGTCGTAGAATAGGATGTCGGCACCTTTCTCAACGAGCGAAAGTACGATCTCAATTGCCGGGCTCTCGCGCAGGTCATCTACGTCGGGCTTATAGCTGAGTCCGAGGGCAGTGATCCGTCGCCCCTTCAGATCGCCAAGGGTTTCTTCTACGAGCGCGACCACATTCCCTGGCTGAGCGTCATTCACCTCGCGCGCCTGACGTATGAGCGGCGTTAATTCCGGAGCCCCTTCTACCAGAAACCAGGGATCGACACTGACGCAATGCCCGCCAACGCCGGGTCCGGGTTTCAAGATGTTCACACGCGGATGGAGATTAGCAATTTCAATAGCGCGCCAGATGTCCACACCATAATGCAAGCCCAAACGGGAGAACTCATTCGCTAAGGCGATATTCGTGTCGCGGTACGTGTTCTCCATCAGCTTAACCATCTCCGCTGTCGTGGCATCCTCGAGCAAGATTTCACCTCGAACAAAGAGGGAGTAGAGATCTCTTCCCGCCTCCGCGGAGATATGGTTGATCCCCCCGATAACGCGCGCATTCTCGATCAACTCCTGTAATATTCTTCCGGGAAGGACCCGCTCGGGCGAATAGGCCAAGAAGAAATCTTCGCCAGCTTTTAGGCCGGAACGCTCTAAGATCGGTGCCAGCAGATCTACGGTAGTGCGTGGAGGCGATGTCGATTCAAGCATCACCAGATTCCCCGCTTGAAGATGCGGTACGATCGACTCGGTTGCGGCGACCACATACTGCATGTCAGCTTGCTTGTCAGAAGTGATCGGCGTCGGAACGGCGATGATGAAGGCATCCGCCGGCTCAGGTCGATCGCTCACGCGAAGATTTTCGGAATGAAATGCGGCTTGCACGAGCGTTCGGAGCCCGGGCTCATGGATATGAATCTCGCCGTTGCGTAAGACTTCAACAACACGCTGGTTGACATCTACGCCGACAACCTGCACACCATGCGTTGCAAACGTGCTCGCCGTTGGCAGGCCAATATAGCCTAAACCGAGCACACAAATCTTATTAAATTCCACGTCTATTCTCCCAACGGACGGGTCTTATTATCCCGTCAACTACCACCCACTGTACCATCCTGGTATCTCACCCCCAGAACTGATGGGGGTCGAACCCCCGTCAGTTCCGGGGGTCGAAGGAAAGCGGGGTGGCTTGTAACTACGCTCCGCCGCAGTTCCGAACATGGTTCGGCTTAGGCATCCGCACGTGCTACGTTTGGCTGATTGACAACAGCCCGACGACCGATATTGATCGCCGCGATGTGGTCTGCAAATCCAGCGAACCCACAGGCCACACAGGAGAACTCACTTTGAGACTTGCGATTGGCTTTGTTCACACACTCACATTCGGGACACGTCCGGCTGGTGTTCCGAGGATTCACCAACGCCACCGGAATACCCGCCCGTTTCGCCTTGTACTCAACAAACTGGCGCAATTGGGAGAACGCCCAGCTGTGCAGCGTGGCCCGCTGGCGGCGACGAACCGTGACCCGCTGGCGTATTCCGCTCAGGTCTTCAAGCGCAATCGCCCGCTTTGTGCCTTTCGCCTTCGCCACAATCTGCTTGCTGATGCGGTGGTTGGTGTCCTTCGCAAAACGGCGTTCTTTTCCAGACAGTCTCTTCAACTTGCGTTTCGCCGAACGCGTGCTCTTAGCCTGCAATTTCGCCCGCAAGCGGCGATGCCGGTAACGTACTTTGTTGATGTGACTGGCCGAGTGGATTTCCCCATCGGCGTCCACCGCAATGTTCTTCACTCCAAGGTCGACCCCCAAGGCGTCAGTAGTCTCTATCGGATCAGGTTCTTCCACTTCGCACGTTGCATAGAGAAAGAATCTCCCTCGGAACACGCTCAAATCGCTCTCACCCTGGCGCTCAGCAAGCATTTCCCATTGGCGTTCCCCACACACAAAAGAGATACGCTGCCTGCCGACCATCGTCCAAATGGAGACGGTCGTATCATTCATCCGCCACGACAGGATACGGTCGTCATAGGCAATGCTCCCGGTTGGCATAAACTTGCGGTGGCTCTTTTTGTCCAGCTTGCCCTGGTGCCCAGGATGGGTATAAGCATCAGCCACTTTGGCAATAACCCGCACTGCCATCTGCGCCGAAAGGCCAAACCGCTCTCGCACGTCCTGGTAGCACAAGTGGTGCAGGTGATATTTCTTGAATACTTGCTCATTCCAAGCCCGGGCGCTAACGAAATCACAAGCCGCATTCGCTGTTTCCAGCGTGCGCTTCAATGCTGCGGCTTGTTCCGGCGTGGGCAACAACTTCACCTGAGCAGTCAGTTTCATGCCTGCAATTATAGCACAAACAGAACGGATGTTCTACTCCTGGACATTCTGACTTTCTTCAATATACCTCTGGATAGTCTCTGGGCTGACTTGCCTTACTGTACCAACGTAGTAACTTTCTGCCCAGAGCGTGGCGCGTGGCCCCCAATACGCTTTTCCCAGGTGGACATACTTTTCATCAACAGCCGAGAACTGCGGCCTTTGAAGCGGCGCACGATCTCAGCAAGTGACCACTTCTGCGGCGCAGACTCAAACATATGTACGTGATCACCTGGAATTTCAAGAGCCAGAATTTCAAAACCCGACTCAGCGGCTATTTCTTCAAAGATTTCCTTCAATCTTTTATACACAGGACCCGTAAGTACTTTCTTGCGATAGCGCGGTATCCTTAAGAAATGGTGGTTGATTTGATACACGTTGTGCCGGGTGCGACTGATCGTAGAAGACGTAGCCCATATTTTACACCTCAATGAAAGAATGGGAGGTTTTCTCCACCCGCTATACCATCCTTGTATTTCACCCCCGGAACTGACGAGGGTCGAAGGAGAGCAGGTAGTTTCCCCCACCAGAATTTTAATGAAACCGAAAAGCCGCCGAAGGCGAGCGAGATACGCTTAACCTATGGGAACCCCTTCAAATGCTTTCGCTTCCCCACCGGCGCCGCCTACACAGAACTACGTTGTCTACGATCATGCACTAGGCTACACTCTACAGCATAAACACGATAGCTAACCAAGCAGCCTGGAATGGATAAAATCGGTCTCTTCCTACTCATAGGTTTTCTGCCTGTCCTCGCCAACCGGACCATTCAGGGGGTGGCGAAAAACAACTTCAGTGAGGTGCGGCGATGAAGCTGGCCATTGGATCTGATGAACAAACACATTTGACCCAGCGAGTGATCGAAACGCTCAAAGAGCAAGGACACGACCTGCTGCTCTTCGGACCGCTTGACGATGTCGACAATCCATGGCCTCAGGTGGCGCGAGATGTCGCCGAAGCTGTGGTCGGCGGCAAAGCGGAGGAGGGAATCCTCTTTTGTTGGACAGGCACGGGCGTTAGCATCGCCGCCAACAAGGTGCCTGGCATCCGCGCTGCCTTATGCGCCGACGCCGAGACGGCGCGCGGGGCGCGCCGGTGGAATGACGCCAACGTACTCTGCCTCTCCCTTCGCCTGCTCTCCGAAGCGATCACGAATGAAGTCATTGAGGCCTGGTTCAGCACCGCATATGAACCCAACCCAGAAGACGATGCCTGCCTGGCCCAAATAGAGGAAATCGAGCGCGAATTCTTCAGGAGAATCTAATCGAATATCTTCTCGTTAAATGACATGTTTTGCGCGGCTGTGGGGAGGAATCCGGACATCCATTGCCGGCGCATTCCCAAATATATCCACTCATCATCCATGTATCTCACACGTCTCCCTTCAGGGTACAATTAGCCGGTCAAGACAACTGGCTGCGCTGCGTGGGGGGATACTCCTGCGTGTGCGCATTGAAATCTATAAACATTGGAGTAAGCAATGGCGGAGAACATCGATCAACTCAAAGACCTTCTCGGCGTCGTTTCCGATCTTGAATCGGCAGCCGCCATGCTGGGTTGGGACCAGCAAACGTATATGCCGCCTGGCGGCGCAGGTGCGCGAGCGATGCAATTGGCCACGCTCAGCCGCCTCGCCCACGACAAGTTCGTTAGCAAGGAGTTCTGTGAAACCCTGGAGCTTGCGAAAGCCGAAGCAGAGGGCTTGGATCCCGATTCAGATGAGTTCTGCTTGGTGCGTAAAACGGATCGAGATTATCATAAAGAAGTCAAGGTCCCTTCTGAATGGGTAGGTGAATTTTCGCGCGTGACCGCTCTTGCCCATCAGGATTGGGAGAAGGCGCGCGCCGAGTCGGATTTTTCCATTTTCGAACCTCGCCTTGAAAAGATTGTCGGGCTGCGGCGTGAGTATGCTAATTTCTTCGCTCCCTACAGCCACGTCTACGATCCACTTCTGGACGACTTCGAGCCGGGCATGAAAACTGCTGATGTGAAATCCGTGTTCGACACGCTTCGCCCACGGCTGATCGCCCTCGTTCAGGCGATCGCGGAGCGGGGCAAGCCTGTCGATGACGCTCCTTTGCATCAGAGCTACGACGAGAAGAAACAATGGGATTTCGGCATTGAAGTGGCCAAAGCCATTGGGTACGACTTCAACCGCGGTCGTCAGGACAAAGCCGCCCACCCCTTTACAACCGGGTTCGGTACCGGCGATATCCGCATCACCACACGCTTCGATCCAGAATTCCTCAACACGGCGCTCTTCGGAACCATGCATGAAGCCGGTCACGCTATGTACGAACAAGGTGTCGATCCGAAATTGGATCGCACGCCGCTGGGAAACGGCACTTCTCTCGGCATTCACGAATCGCAGAGTCGCATGTGGGAGAATCTGGTTGGGCGTAGCAAGGGGTTTTGGTCAGCATACTTCCCGCGCTTGCAGGAATTCTTCCCGGATCAGCTCGGCGAAGTCGATCTGAGTGACTTCTACCGGATGATCAACAAGGTCGAACGCTCCCTTATCCGCGTCGAGGCCGATGAAGCCACGTACGACCTGCACATCATGCTGCGCTTCGAGCTCGAGATTTCCTTAATGGACGGCAGCCTCGCAGTAAAGGATCTTCCCCAAGCGTGGAACAAGAAGTACGAAGAGTTCCTGGGCATCACACCGCCAGATGATGCGGATGGGGTGCTGCAGGATATCCACTGGTCAGGAGGGATGATCGGATACTTCCCTACATACTCTCTGGGGAATCTTATTGCGGCCCAGCTTTGGAACAAGATCAACGACGACGTCCATGAGCTTGAGAAGAAGATCGTAAAGGCTGAATTCGGCGACCTGCTTGCGTGGCTTCAGGAGAATATCCACCATCACGGAGCAAAGTACGAACCTCTGGATCTGCTCAAACGAGCCACGGGGCAAAGCCTGGATGCGGAACCGTACTTGCAATACCTTGAGCGAAAATTCGGCGAAATCTACGAACTCTAATGAAGTGGCAACGCTGATCTAGTGGAGGGGGAACTTTGAAGAACGAACGGACGTCACCCACCACATTCGTTTTCGTGGAGGGAGATCAGAGCGACCCGGAATTGAGAGATGAGTCGCGGCGCATGCTCAATCCGTCCCCTACCCGGCGCGTGACCGTGAACTAGAGGCCCAGTCAAGATTAACAAAGATTTTTAGTCTCCTTAACCGTCTTAAGCAGGGTGATCAAAGAGATGACCACACGCTCCAAACTCCGCTCACATGATCAAGGCGCACTCCTTGCGCATAAAGCCTCGATTTCCTACCCTCTCGCCGGCCATGAGCGGTCCGGGACACGCCTTCTATGGATCGTGGTCTCGCTTCTGCTGACGTCGTGTGCATCAAGAACAGATCTTCCGATGACGATTATCCCGCCGGATCAACCGGGAACCACGCATTTGGCGCCGGTATCGGCAGATCCCATCGATGAAGAACACGTCCCTCCCCCGTTCACCGAAGCAACACCGGCGATCATCATTGAACCATCCTTCCCTGCGCCAACCCCGACAAGCATTCCCCCATCTGTTAGCGTACCGCTGGAAGAGCTGAGCATTCTCTCACCAGGCCCAGGCTCAATGGTCAACAGCCCTATCCAGGTCAAGGGATATGGTGGGCCCAGCCTGAACAACCGGGTGCAGGTACAGTTGATCGGAGAGGACGGGCGCATCCTATCCAAGGGCTACTCGTTCCTCTACTCATACCCGGGTCTACCGGGCCTGTTCTATATCAAGATGCCTTTCGAGTCCCAGCTTGTGGCCGAACGAGCCTGGTTAGAGGTCCGCTCGTTCGACGATCTTTTCGGTATGCTCCGGCACCTGATGACTGTGGAAGTGACGATCCTCTCTACGGGCAGCGACCGCATCTATCCGGCCATCCATGGGGCAGAGAAACTCACCATTTTCCAACCTCGAGAGGAGAAGGTGGTCACAGGAGGAAGTGTGCTCATCCAGGGTGCGGGATGGGTCGATCTAGACATTCCCTTGCGAATCGAGATCGTCAATCTTGTCGGTGACGTCCTGGGATCTGGTCAAGTGGAACTTAATGCGCCAGCCGTGGGTCAACTGGGCACATTCTCGGTGGAAATCACCTATCAAACCGAGTACCAACAGTGGGCTCGCATCGGCGTATATGAGCTACATGACGGAGTCCCCGGCCTGGTGCACTACACAAGCGTCGGAGTCTGGTTGGGACCCTGACGGTAGAGCAAACCAAATAGCATTCTTGTTTGCGGCACGAACCTTGGAACCGTAAACACATAGAATCTGCCTTTTACAGTGATATAATCCGCAACCTTTTGAGGAAATTGTGGAGACGACACAGGCCTTTCGCCGACGTACTTCAAGGATCATTATCTGGCTCAATCGAGCCCTGCTGGCGCTTTTCACGGCTTCGCTTGTGCTGTTTACTGGCTTCGTAATTTTCCTGCTCGGGACGCGATTATTTCTCTTCAACCGCGCCCTCCCCGGTGTTTATCTTCATGATGTTAACCTGAGCGGAATGTCTCCAGATGAAATCGTCGCTGCCCTAGACCCGGTTCTAATCTACCCGGAGAGCGGCGCCATCGTGCTCAGGGATGCCGATCGAAACTGGATGGCCAAGCCGGCCGAGCTCGGTGTTTCAATCGACCTGCACGAGATCGCCAGCAATGCCCTCGCTGTTGGCAGACAGGGCACATTCCTCGAGCGCCTTCAGCAACAGGTGGACGCCTGGTATCAGGGCTACGCCATAACACCCGTAATACTCTTCGACCAGGTGGTAGGAACGTTCTACCTTCAAGCTATCGCCGCTGTAGTCGATCAGCCAACGATTGAGGCGGCACTCCAGATCGAGGGGACACAGGTTCTTGTAAGCCCTGGCCAAATTGGGCGCTCCGTCGACATTATCGGCACGCTTGATGCCCTCAAGGAACCTTTCGGCTCTATGCACGATGCAGTTATCCCTGTTGTGATTGAAGAAACTCCTCCAATTGTCCTGGATGCCTCCAGCGCAGCAGAAAGCGCCCGTGGGATTCTGGGCGAACCCTTACGGATCACCGCCGATGGCGCCGAAGATCTGGTTCTCGAACCCTCGGAACTTGCCCCCATGATCCGCTTTGAGGTTAAGGGAGATGTGGCCGACTCGGCGTACGCGGTGCAGCTTGATCCCGAATTACTGGCAACTGTACTCGCCCCCCGCATAGCTGAATTGGAGCGCAAGCCCGAGAACGCGCGCTTCATCTTCAACGACGAAACCCGCGAATTAGATCTGCTCCAGCCGGCAGTGATCGGAAGAAACCTGGACATAGCCGCATCGATAGAAACGATCAACACTGGAATAAGCGAAGGCTTGCATGTGATTGAGTTGACGTTCGAGTACGAAGAACCTGCGGTCGGCAGCGATTCAACCGCGCAAGAACTTGGCATCAGCGAGGACGTGAGCGTTGTTTCGACATACTTCCCTGGCTCAAGCTCTGAGCGCATTCAGAATATCAAGACCGCATCCTCCGTTTTCCATGGGCTGCTCATCCCTCCGGGTGAAACCCTCTCCATGTCAGATGCCCTGGGCGATATCAGCCTCGATAACGGCTACGCCGAGGCTCTGATCATCTTTGGCGATCGCACGATCAAAGGCGTCGGCGGCGGCGTGTGTCAGGTGAGCACTACCCTCTTCCGTGCAGTCTTCTTCGGCGGCTACGAAATCGTCGAACGCCATCCACACGCCTATCGGGTTGGATATTACGAGGGGGGACCAGGGTCACCGGGACCAGGCCTTGACGCGACGGTGTTCGTTCCCTTGGTTGATTTCAAATTCCGCAACGACACGCCTAATTGGCTGCTCATGGAAACCTATATCTACGGCAACCAGTTGCTGTGGAAATTCTATTCAACATCCGATGGTCGCTCGGTTCAGTGGAGCAGTCACGAGTCGAACGCAGTAGATGCTCCCAAGCCTTTGTACAAGGAGAATCCAGATCTGGATAAGGACGAGATCAAAAAGATCGACTATGAAGCCGATGGATTAGATGTCATCGTCTATCGCACCGTCACCCGGGATGGGGAGTCGATTCACAAGGACACGATCAAGACTCACTATCTCCCCTGGCGGGCGATATACGAATTCGGTCCTGGAAGCGATCTCCCGAACGATATCGTGATAGAAGAGGATTAAAACACAGCTTTTTCAATCCAATGTTTGACAACTTCTCCGACCTCCGCTATTTTCATACCCATCAAAACATGCCAAGAGCATCCGCAGGAGTAAACGATGATTAGTGAAGACCTGCTCGAAATCCTACGTTGTCCAGCTTGTGTGCGCGAGAAAGAGGGGCTCCTTGAATTTTATAAGGAAACCTGGTTGATCTGCCAGGAGCCAGATTGCGATCGAAAATATCCAATCAAGGACGATATTCCCGTGATGTTGATCGAAGAGGGAGACAAGTGGGTTGAGGTGAAGAAGGATGATCTTCCCGTGCCCCCACCAGGAGATTGATGGACTGGAAAAATCACGACCCGCAGACGTTGCTGCGCGAGCTCCAATCGGGTGATGATGATCGATCAGAGAGCGCCGTCCACCGGGTCGCCGAGTTAGGCGAGCGCATGCTGCCGCTGCTCCTCGAACAACTGCAGTCCCCGGAACCGGACCAGCGCTGGTGGGCGACTGCTGCGCTCACACACATCGATCGCGAGGAGGCGCGGAAAGCGCTGCTCGCGTGTCTTACCGATGAGGATAATGCAGTCCGTCAGTGTGCCGCCTTCGGTCTGCGCCGCCATCCCTATATTGATGCGATTCCTATTCTGCTCGACCTGCTCGGGGACCAAGACCGACTGCTCGCTCGACTGGCCGCTGACGCCCTCGCTGCACTTGGTGAGCGCGCCGTCTCGCCGCTCACGGAAGCCTTGCGCTCGCCATATGCCGCGATCCGCATCGAAGCCGCACGCGCGCTCGCATCCATAGACAACCCTTCGATAATCGCCCCCTTGTTCACCGCCCTTGATGACGATTCTTCAATCGTTTCACACTGGGCTGAGGAAGGCCTACAACGCAGGGGTGTCGGTATGGTTTTCTTCAAACCATCCTGACGTTACTTAACAATAACCCACGCGATCCAAGTGCCGATCATCACCAACCCGAGCAAGAATTTAACGACGAACGAGACGCCATATCCAACCCCCATACCAAACATCGCCCGTAGGGCTTCTTCAGTATTCTTATGGCGGATAAACTCCAGCATAAATGTCCCTAGAAGAAGTCCGGCGATCAAGCCGATCGGGCCGAACACAAAGAGACCGACCACCCCCGCGGCCAACCCGCCGAAGGTGCTAAGCCATGAAGCCCCTCCGCGCCGAGCGCCCGCCCCGCTGACAATCATTTCCGCAGCTTGCCCGGCTAAACCCAGCATGACGATGATGGTGCAGAGCCACCAGCCGTTCTCGCCCCAGCCTACCAGCAAACCGTAACCGACCGCGCTGATCAGAATCAACCCAAGGTCAGGGATTACGGGGATAAACGTAGTCGCCAGCCCGATTAACATCGCCAGCCCTAAAAGAATCGTGATTACAATATCCGTCATTTCTCCTCCGGTATAATTTTCTCCACTCCACCCATCCATGGGCGCAGCACATCTGGAATCGCCACGCTGCCATCCGCTTGCTGATAATTCTCAAGAATGGCAATAACTGTGCGCGGCAAGGCAAGCCCCGATCCGTTAAGCGTATGCACATGGACCGGTTTTCCATCCGCCTCCGGTCGGTAGCGGATGTTCGACCGTCTCGCCTGGAAGGTTTCACAGTTGCTGCATGAGCTGACCTCGAGCCATTCGCCGCAGCCCGGAGCCCACATCTCCACATCATATTTTTTAGCTGCCGTAAAACCCAGGTCGCCCGTCACCATCTCGATCACCCGGTGGGGGATCTCCAACGCCCGGCAGATATCCTCTGCATTCTTGACCAGCTCTTCAAGTTCATCGTAGGAGGTCTGCGGTTTGGCGAAATGATACATTTCGACTTTGTCAAATTGATGGCCGCGTTTAATCCCGCGCACATCCCGGCCTGCGGAGAATTTCTCCCTGCGGAAGCAGGGTGTGTGGGCCACATATTTAATTGGCAGCTGCTCGGCTTCGAGGATCTCGTCTCGATGCAGATTTGTAAGGGGGATCTCGGCGGTCCCGACCAACCACAGATCATCTTCCACATCATGGTAGATATTCTCTTTGAACTTCGGGAGTTGGCCTGCGCCCCACATACACGCCTCGCGCACGATGGCCGGCGTGTAAACCTCGATATAACCATGCTTCTCCGCGTGGAAATCCAACATCCAGTTGATTAAGGAGCGCTCGAGACGTGCCCCCAGACCAAAGAGTACATAGAATCGACTGCCAGAGAGCTTAACGCCGCGCTCGAAATCGATGATGCCCAGGCTTGGCCCCAAATCCCAATGCGGCAGTGGATCGAACCCGAACTGTTCGGCAGTTTTCGGCTCACCCTCATGCCTGACAACGATGTTTTCACTCTCATCTTTCCCGACAGGGACACTCTCATGCGGCAAATTCGGCACCAGGTACATCGCCTGTTCGAGATCCGCATCTATCGTCCGTAATTCAGACTCGAGCGTTTTTACACGATCGTTTACAGCGCCCATTTTTTCGATGAGTCCTTCGCGCTGGGCGGCGTCTTTCATCCGCCCGACCTCCTTGGAGGTGACGTTGCGCTCGTGGCGCAGATCTTCGAGCTCCTGCAGATTCTGGCGACGCTTCTCATCCAGCGCGATGATCTCGTCGATCGGCGCTTCCGCCTGCAAGCTGCGGATGGCATTCTTTACATCCTTGGTATTCTCGCGGATCATGCGAATATCAATCACGATGTGCCTCCGTTGAAACCACGCCATTTCATCCATCGAGCCCACACAGTTGGCTTGATGAATGTTTGTTATCTCGCGCTCAATTTTATACCTAAAGCAAGCGCTTGGTGTCATCGAACTTGATCCTTTGGAATATACCATCGAGTGTGAACTTAAGGTGCTGACGATTAGCCCCCAAAACGCAGCCGCCGAGTTCCATAGGTGCGTGGGGAAGCGTGATCTGCGGATGAGCTATGTTCTATGAATAATCTAGGATCACTTGCGTTGTATCGAACCTTATTGTCCATCTTGCTTGAACTCGTTATGAATTCAAGCTAAGCTCTAAGATGATGGGATTGCCGGCTATCGACCGAAACCCGGCGTCTCGCCGCAAACACCTCTCCGCTTCGCTGCGCCCCCTGCGGGGTTGCTTCCTTATAAGATGCTGCGCGATCGCGAGGAGCGCTTGGCGGAACGGGGGATCTTCGTCAGCTCGAAACCGATAGACCGCCCAATTTAGTTCGAAGGTAGGAATATCCAAGGAATGCTAGAGTATCTCATTATCGGAGGTGGTTTCGCTTTCGCCGCAGCCATCCAACCAGGTCCTCTGCAGGCGTTTCTTCTTTCCAGCGTTGCACAGAGGGGCTGGAAACGAACACTGCCTGCATCCTTCGCTCCAATTCTCAGTGATGGCCCTATAGCGATCCTTGCCCTGTTCGTACTTAATCGCGTCCCTGTGACCATGAGCAAAGTCCTTCAGGCAGCTGGGGGAGTTCTCCTTCTCTATCTTGCATGGGCAAGTTATAAACAATGGAGGCAGCAAGCAGGCGGATTCCGGAGTGATGAAGGATCGGTTCCGAGCACACTTCTCCAAGCAGCTGCTGTCAATATCCTTAATCCCAATCCCTATCTCGGTTGGAGCTTGGTCTTGGGGCCTGCTGTCTTGAGAGCATGGCATGAGAGCCCAATTAACGCAGTGGTTCTCATCTTGGCTTTTTACGCAACAATGGTCTCTGTCCTGGCAGTCACCATTGTGCTTTTAGGAACAACACGCTTTCTTGGGCCAGCCGGCAGGCGCGGATTGATCCTTGTGTCAGCCATTACGCTAGCGATTCTTGGGATATATCAGCTCGTTTCAGGTTTAATCGGAGCAGTGTCAGCCTAACCTTTAGCCGCAGCGTCGAGCTTTTCTGGATGCGCTTATCGAAGCCCTCTCTCAGGTACCACCGATACGGGCGTATTACCCGGGAGCATCCCAGACCCAAAAAAACCTTTGTGAATGCCCATCCGGAGGCTATCGAGATCGGCGGGGATCTTGAAGACTATGTGCCATGGACCTTGATACCAGACCTGGATCCGACGGTTAGGGATGATATCTGCTTCCGACGAACGTCTTTTTCGGGTATGTGCGGCGAGGTGAGCCTCGCCGCCACCTCCGTACCGGAGTTCCTGAAGCGTGCAGTGGAATTTCTGAATAACAAGGTGTGGGGCACGCTTTCTACCACGATGGTGGTGAGTGAGCAGAGTCTCTCCGATCCTCTTGTAGCTGCCGCAGTGGTGCGAACGATCGCTGATTTGCATTATGGGACCGTGACACTTAACGGACCCGGCACCAGGGGCTTTTACACGATGATAGCGGGCCCTGGGGCGGGTATCCTGGTTCATCGCTTCAAGATATCCAATCGGGCACGTGCCGGGCGACCAATTTCCTCATGCTCCACGTCCACAGAAGACAGTTGAGCGTGCACCATTCAGGATGTGGCCCTACCCATTTCTCGGCTCAGCGAAGAATCTGCATGTTTTCAGCAGAAAGCTGGCGGAGTTCGAAGTTGATACGAGCCTTTCGAAGTTGCCAGGCCTATTTTAGAGCGGGATTCGAAGTTGAACTTCGTGGGATATATTGCGGGTAGTCCAAGATAAAAATGGGGAACTACCGGATACTGATATTGGAGGCGTTGGCTTCGGCGCAGCCCAGCCATAAACCGCTGGACAACCCCCTCCATGAGCGAGCACATAACGAGTCTCTTGAAAGTTATGAGCTCCGCTAAGCCTTATTAGTTCACTAAGTTCAACACTGGGGACTTCGCTTCGCTCCGTTTACACTACGAGGCGCTGCGCGACCGACTCCACTTCGTGCGGGGGGATGTGTCCGCCTGGACACTCCGCTACCCTTCGTGAAGCCCAAAACCATGATATCGAGTATATTCCATTCGCCCGTGAATACTCCCCGCCGCACACCGTCCTGGTGTCTTAGGAAGCGACGGGGCTTCTAGGCCAAAGCCAGAGATTGTATCCCCAATCTCAAAATATTGATGGCGGCATTGTGGTCTCTATCCAGAATCAGACCGCAGGAAGAACA
>DAOUDJ010000007.1:0-7220 GCA_034430795.1 Anaerolineales bacterium
GCTGTAAGAAGAATTTCATAGGTAGGGAGAACATCCTGAAAGAATACCACGGCTGTAGATACTGCCAGGGCAACTCCCAGTGTAAACATGGCTGTAAGCAATATTGGGATGGGGATCCAGATCAGGGTGAAGGGGATCGAGACTCCCAGGATAGCCGCGATGATGAAGTACGGAACAATTGCCAGTGTAAGATTGACCAAGCCTGTCCCGATGGCACTAACAGCAAAAGCCGACTTGGGCATGTAGATGCGACCAACAAGCCCCCCACTCCACATCAACTCACCCATTGCAGCCGTAGTGGATTGGGCGAAGAAATTCCAGAGGATCAATCCTGATAAGACATGCAGCGCGTACTCATTTGAGGGATAGCGAAACAAACCCGAAAAAACGATGGTCAGCACGCCCATGGTTAACAAGGGGTTGATCATCGTCCAAGCCACACCGAGCACCGAGCGCTTGTAGCGCGTTTTCACGGCGCGCGAAATGAGTTGGCGAACAAGCTCTCGATATTGGATCAGGGTTAGAAATTCTTCAAAAAATGGAGATCGTCGCTGATCCGAATCGTAGGTGTGTGCTGATCTCATGACACGCAGGGGGATGATACATTATCCAAGGTTCAACCCCACCTCTCACAACAATACCAATGAATCGAATAATCAGAATGCCAGCTCAGGGAGATGCGGATGCTATTTGAGGCTGTCTATTGTACCGACAATCGTAGGAAATGCTTGCTCCAAGATGGCGTAAATCTCCCCCGCCGCCTGGCGATACACCTTCTCCGATCCCCCCACCGGGTCGTCGAAATCCCCTCGCCCGCCAACCAGCTCACGGATGGTCAGGATGCGCTCGGCTAGAGTCGGATTGTGCTCTTGAAGCACAACCTTATGTTCTTCTTCCATCACGATGACCAGGTCAAATTGTTTGAGCAAGGCTGGGTCGGCCGGTTGCGAGCGGTGACTCTCCAGATTCAGACCGCGCTTCGCCATCACCTTCTGGGCATTCATGGTCGCACGGGCACCGTCGTACGCCCACACACCCGCTGATTCCACTCGCCATTCGTCCGCTTCCCCCTTCTCTTCGAGCAGTTGCCTGAAGAGTACCTCCGCCATCGGCGAGCGGCATTGATTCGCTGAACACACAAACAGGATTGAGGGCATGATGGTTCACTAGCCTCCGCTATGGTCAGAACTGTCCCAGGATATGGAGATGGCGATAGAGCTCAGAACCGGAAACGAGGGCAAGGCGTCCATCAGAATCATCGGCGAACTTCCGGCAAGAGGATGTGAAGTCGGAGGTCGGCATGAATGTAGGTAGACCGACCGGTCGCCTCCGGCACTGCTCGCTTACAGCCGAGGTTTTGCAGATCCATTGCGTGGACGAATGCATCCAAGAAGCGGACCGGTTTGTCGCCTGTGATGAATTCGTCGAGCGATTCAGGAAATAGAGTGACCTGATTCCTACTGAGGTCTTGAATCTGGCTCACGGTGCACCTCACGTTGGACAGAGAGGGTGAACCTGCCTATTATTACACTGATAAGTTGTTTTAACACAATCTCTAACGCCGTTTGACCGCATCATTCGCTTGATTTGAAAACACCGGCGGAATATTTTATGGAGCACCACTCGGGATTGATTCCGCTGGGCAAGCTGTCTCATATGTATTGGACTAATACACTGGCTTTCTTCTTTCATGGTTCCTCGTTAGAATTAGAACGCTGAGGCTTACTGATATGGAGATAACACCTCTCGAGATACCCGACATCCTCTTGATAAAGCCTGATGTCTACACAGATACGCGTGGGTTCTTTCTGGAGACATATCAAAGAGAGAGATATTCTCAAGCCGGTTTGCAGCTGGAATTCGTGCAGGACAATCATTCCAGATCAAAACAGGAGACCTTGCGCGGATTACATTATCAAATCAAGCAAGTGCAAGGGAAATTGGTGAGCGTAGTTTCTGGTTCGATCTATGACGTCGCCGTCGACTTACGCCAGAGCTCGCCGACCTTTGGAGGATGGGTGGGTACCGAGCTAAAAGCCGAAGATCACACCCAGATCTGGATCCCGCCAGGATTTGCCCACGGTTTCTACGTGCTTAGTCCCTGGGCAGAAGTAGCCTATAAAGTTACAGATTATTACTCGCAAGAAGGGGAGCGTGTCCTGCTCTGGAACGATCCGGGGGTGGATATTCAATGGCCATTGATCGAAGGGCGAAATCCGATGCTCTCAGAAAAGGATGCCGCTGGCATTAACTTACAAGATGCAGAACTACTTGAATAAATTGGAGCCACGTAGCAAATGAATCGAGTATTAATCACCGGCGGAGCAGGATTCATCGGATCGAATTTCATCCACCACCTGCTATCGAGCGACAAGCAGGTAGAGATCATAAACCTTGATGCTTTGACCTATGCCGGCAATCCGGATAACCTGACGGATCTCCCGGATGACAAACGCCACACTTTCATCCACGGGGATATCGTCGATCAGGCGCTGGTCGAAAATCTACTACGGGAACACCAGATTGATACCATCATTCATTTCGCTGCAGAATCGCATGTGGATCGGTCCATTCATGGACCTGCGCCGTTCGTACGGACGAATATCCTTGGCACATTTAGCTTGCTCGAAGCTGTCCGCAAGGTCTGGATGGAGGAGAAGCTGCTCACACACGAATCGGTTCGGTTCCATCACATCTCGACAGATGAGGTCTACGGATCGCTCGAACCAGATGATCCTGCTTTTACAGAGAGGACACCGTACGCGCCCAATTCACCTTATGCTGCATCGAAAGCTGCCAGCGACCACCTTGTCCGGGCCTATGCACACACTTACGAACTCCCTGTGACGCTCTCCAATTGCTCCAATAATTACGGACCGTTTCAATTCCCAGAAAAGCTCATTCCTTTAATGATCTTGAATGCCTTCGAAGGCAAGCCGCTTCCGATTTATGGGGATGGACAGCAAATCCGAGATTGGCTCCACGTTGAAGATCACTGCAGCGCCATCATGACCATTCTTAAGGATGGCCAACCCGGTGAGACGTACAATATTGGGGGTGATAATCAACCGACTAACCTGGAGCTTGTTGATCAAATCTGCTCCCTCCTGGATGAACGTCTCCCCGATTCGCCACATCGACCCCATGCATCCCTCATACAATATGTTCCCGATCGGCCTGGACATGATCGGCGTTATGCCATGGACTTTCGAAAGATCCAGTCGGAGTTGGGCTGGTCGCCGTCCGAATCGCTTGAAAGTGGGTTATTAAAAACTGTGGAATGGTATTTCGTGCGTATGGATTGGTTGAATAATGTCCGCAATAGATCGTCACTTCAGGATTGGCTGACAACCAATTACGAATACAGGGAGCTTGGTGAATGAGAGGTATCCTACTCGCCGGAGGGCACGGCACACGACTGCACCCGCTGACACGCGGCATAAGCAAACAGTTACTTCCGCTCTACGATAAACCAATGATCTACTATCCCTTGTCCATGCTCATGCTTGCCGGAATTCAGGAGATCTTGATCATCAGCACACCGGAGGATCTACCGCTGTTCAAACGCCTGCTGAGTGATGGGTCACAGTGGGGTTTGGCGTTTGGGTATGCGGAGCAAGGTGAACCGCGAGGCCTGGCCGATGCATTCCTGGTTGGGCGCGACTTCATCGGATCGGAACCCGTTGCGCTCATCCTTGGCGACAATATCTTTTATGGACACGGGCTGCCAGAGAAACTTCGTTCAGCGGCAAAACTGACCGAAGGCGGCTTGGTGTTCGCTTATCCCGTTCGAGACCCACAGCGTTATGGGGTGGTCGAATTTGATGACCAGGGGCATGTACTCTCGATCGAGGAAAAACCTCAAAATCCGAAATCTACCTTCGCTATTCCGGGACTGTATTTTTTTGATAACACGGTTGTCGAGATCGCTGAGGGATTGAAACCTTCCGCTCGGGGCGAGTTGGAAATCACCGACATCCATCTGACCTACCTCGCTCGAGGGCAGCTGTCCGTGGAAATCCTGGGGCGAGGCGTCGCCTGGCTCGATTCGGGAACCCACGAATCCCTGATGCAGGCCTCCAATTTCATTCAGGCTATACAGGACCGTCAGGGATTGATGATCTCGTGCCCCGAGGAGATCGCCTTCCGCATGGGCTATATTGATCGAGTCGAACTGAAAGCGCTTGCCGAGGCGATGGGCAAGAACGACTATCGTTCCTATCTTATGCGCTTGGTACAAGACGATCCATTTCCATATGCACAACGATGAAAAGAATGGATATCCTACTCTTCGGACGGAATGGGCAATTAGGCTGGGAATTAGCGCGATGTTTAGCACCATTGGGCGAGATAGAGGCGATTGACAAAGAAGACCTGGACCTGACTGACCAACAAGCGCTTGAGAGCTACGTACTCGAAAAACGCCCCCAATTAATTGTCAACGCAGCAGCTTTTACTAATGTTGACGGCGCACAATCCGAGGAGCAAATAGCTCACGCCATTAATGAACATGCACCTGCGATTCTCGCAAGAGTTGCACAGCAACTAAACGCTGCCCTGATCCACTTCTCGACAGATTATGTATTTAACGGCCAAAAGGGTGAACCCTATACGGAACAAGACCAACCCGATCCGCTCAATGTCTATGGTAAATCCAAACTCGACGGTGAAACCGCGATCATCGAAAGCGAGTGCGCCCACCTCATCTTCCGCACCAGCTGGGTGTACAGCTTCCGGCAACCCAGCTTCCCCATCAAGGTTCTGGAGTGGGCGCGTTCTCAAGATCAATTGAGAATTGTAGACGATCAACATGGCAGCCCCACCTGGGCGAGGATGCTGGCAGAAGCTACCGCGTTGATTCTCGCCATGGGACGGTCCGATATCCCCGGCTGGGTCAAGGAGAAGACCGGTCTTTTCCACCTGGCAGGTCGAGGGGCATGCAGCCGGCAAGAACTAGCGTCTCAAACCCTGCATTACTATGAAAAGATGACCGGTGATTGCCTTGCTTCCATTCTTCCTGCCAAATCAAAAGAGTTCCCAAGCCCGGCAGTACGCCCATCCAATTCAGCCCTGGACTGCACGAAGTTCAAGCGCACTTTCGGCCTTCAACTTCCCCCCTGGCAGATATCCTTGCAGTTAGCCCTCGCCTCCCATCTTGAGCGTTAACTCCCCCAGGGTATTTTCTCCGCCGTAGGTTTTCCGGATCATCAACGAGCGCTAAAGGTCGGCAAACCCTAGGATACCCGACCGCTGATCTCCCACAGGACGATCTCGGGTGGGCATAGGAATCTTATGCGTGGGGCTGCCTTACCCTCCATCCCAAGCCCACGGGTCACGTAGAGCGTCATACCACCGACCTGGTACCGCCCGGCTTCAAAACGTTTCCCCAAGAGAGATGACGTATAAAGTGCTCCGAAGAGAGGGAGTCGGACCTGGCCACCATGAGTATGGCCTGAGAGTTGGAGGTCATAGCCAAGATCGGCAGCTTTAGGAGCAAGATCCGGGGAGTGATAGAGCAGGATATCAAACGTCTCCTTAGAGACCGGGGGAAGCTTCATTAATTCGGCACTGTCATACTCTAGATCATGTGTGCAGGGGAGACCAGTCAGAGTCATCTGTTTTCCTCCCGCCTGCAAATGCACCCTCGTCGTCTCCAAAAGGGAAATCTTAATGCCATCATAGATCTTCCCGAGAACATCTTTTCGGTCCACAGGTGGGCTGCCCGCGACCGCAAAGACAGTCGTGTTAGCGGCAAGCTGTGATAACACCACCCGGGCTTCCTGCTGGGCAATACCGTCGTCGACATAGGAATAACTCAGGATATCCCCGCTGAAGAGGATCAGGTCAGGTTCGAGAGATTGCGCCCTTTCGATCAGCTTCTGTTCGCGTTTCGTGATCCGTTCAAGATGAAGATCGCCAATATGCATGATGCGGATTGGCGTCGATAAATCCAGCTTCTCGGTGGAGAGATATTGTTTCGTGACCACCAATCGCTGTGGTTCGAGCCAGAAACCATAGACGACGAGCAGCGTCCCGAATGTTTGCAGGATCCAAATCCAAGGGGAGGGGAATAGCGCGAAGGGTGTGCGCAGGATGGCAAGCAGGAGTGTGGGAGGTTTCGCCGGGCCATAGGAAATGTTCAGCTTTTGCAGTGCCGCCATCAAGATCCAATCCAACAAGAAAAATCCCCACATCAACCCTACCGCCGGCCAGGTGATCCTGGTCGTGATCATAGCAACCCCCAACAAGAGCAGCGCGAAGAGTATGCCGGGGATCGATTGGATGCGCTCACCGCCACTCACTAGCAACTCAAGAGTTGAGCCCTCAACACCTGGCGTCCGCGTTCGCTTTCCCATCATGAATCCAACCAATCCTGTCGATCATCGGCTTAATTTAATGCATGCAGGGTTGATTTCCCGCATAAGTGGGAAGATTATACTAGGCCTAAAACTACTAGAGTACCATGTCTTTCTGGGGTATCTGTTAATACCATATGGGTTAATACCATAGGGTGAGATTTAGTAATTCCACAGGAGGATATCCACCTTGCGCAAACCCACCCTAGGCAGCCATCTTTATCCTTGGTTTTTTTCTCCGAATCTCGAAAATCTGAGCCCGGAATCATTCGGCACCCCGCTCACAGGACAGATGGTCTTTTTAGATGTGCTGCCCCAATGCGCGTCGGGTAAGGGAGAAATCAGACAGCATGGGTGGCAGGGATAGGAACTTTGACCCCATATGTAGGGGGTAAAGCAAGAATAGGATCATCCTCTGAAATGGTTTTGAGGTTCTGGGTAAAACTGAGTCCAATCATGACCGAGAGTAGGAAACGAGGGGGATGGCATACGGAGCGGTGAATTTGTTAGGATATTGTAAGGTGTGGCATAAAGCCACCCCGGATTTTCATACAACTGAATATTCCTGCTTGGACGAAAAGGCAAAACCACCGAAAGGTGGCGACGCAAAGCAACAGGGTCTACCGCTGAAACTCAACAGCCAGGACAGCCTGCTACCGAACCAACAGGGTTCAATCCAACCCTCGACCGTTTGGCTGACTGATCGTCCAGTAGCCCGACGGTCGTTTTGTGTTGGGCCATCAGCAAGAGAGGGAAATACGGTTACGAAGTGGAGGAAATGAGGCGGTCACATCAGTGGTTTCTCACGAGACCGGTGCCTCAAAAGCCATGAAACGATTCTGTGATGCCCCAAGAGGGACGCGT
>DAOUDJ010000008.1:0-14980 GCA_034430795.1 Anaerolineales bacterium
AGGCTGCCCTCGATTTCCTTCCACGGGAGATCGAGAATGGGTTGTTCTTCTTGCTTCCCCATTTCTTTAATGACCACAACTTTTCGCTCCGCAGCTGTGGTCTTCGGTATAGGCCGCATGCTGAGTTCGAGAGAAGTGCCACCCAGGTCAATTTCCCACTCTGAAGAAGCCCATTCCTCGTGCAGCGATTCAAGGTATTTATGGATTGGGTGATCTGGATCGGAACGGTCCTTCGCCAGCCAGATATCTGCGGTTGGGTTGCTTGTCACTACCCGCCCACCTGGTTCCACAACCAGCACCCCGTCCGGCAGGCTTGCAAGCAGATCGAGCAACTCCCGCCGCCTTCGCTGAAGTTGTGTAACTCTATCGGTGACCTCTTCTTCCAGCATATCCCCCCGCCGCTGCTGGATCTTCGCCAGACGCTCATTATCCAGAAGCGCCTGCCGGAATTGCAGCGCGCGGGCGACAACGTTATCGAAGACGCTGAAATGATCGAAGGGTTTCACGAGGTATGCAAAAGCGCCGTTGTTCAACGCCTCCACCGCGTTTTCAAGCGTCGCCCCAGCAGTGACGATTATTACCTGGGTTTGCGGATCGCCCTCTTTCGCCTGCTGCAGCAACTCCAGCCCGGTGACCCCGGGCATGTAGATATCGCTCACAACCAGGTCAAAGCTTAAATTCTCAAGTTTCTCAAGCGCCTCGCGCCCGTCTGAAGCTTGATGAATCTGAAGACCCTGTTTCTCGAGTCTGCGGACCATTAATTGCAGTATCGCCGGATCGTCATCAGCGACTAAAACAACTGGATTAGCCATTCTTCACATCTTTCCTTCTCTACAGCTTCTTCCTAATCCTACAAACGCTGCCCGATATTCACCAAATCGTCAGGCCAGCTCCCGTTCACCCTCGGCAATGGGCAAGGAGATCGCGATTGTGCTCCCCACCGCGCCCTGCCCTTTAACCCAGACCTGGCCTCCCATCCGATTAACGATTGCTTTAACCATCTCCAATCCAAAACCTTCGAATTCTTGCAGGGATTCGGCCCCAACAAATCCATCGTCTTCCATTACGTTTGACTTCTGCTTCTGCAAACCCTCATCCGTTACTTCAATCCAGACAAGATCTTGATGTCTCCTGCCGGAAACCTTTACAGACCCGCCACGCGAACTTCGGGCGGCTGCACGGCTGATGAGACCCTGCAAGATCCTCTCGAAGACACTTTTCTCTACCCGGATTTCTGGAAGACCGTCTTCAATTTCTAGTATCAAGTTTAAATTTCGCTCTTTATTCAACTCCTCAAAACGTTCTTGGAGATCGCTGTTCGCAACATCCACAAGCGCCACCTCGCCCGTCTGGTATCCGATCCCCGCTTCCACACGGACCAAGGAAAGTAATTCGTCCATCCAACTTTGTATCCTACTCAGTAGCTTGGCGAGTTGATAGATCGTCGCCGATCGGTCTTCATCTGAAATTTCCGACGTCTCTCCCAGCTCGGCAAGTCGTGAAACGGCTTGCGCTAAAGGCAGACGGATTTTTCCAGCCGCTTCTGTTAGCATCCGCATCTTTAATTCATCGAGGTTCTTCAGGTGCGTGATGTCACGACAGACCATAACCCAGCCCCGTCCGCCATCGCTGCCCTCAGCGATCGAAGCCAGGCTTACAAGCTGCAGCGCATCATCTGTCCAGTTAAGCTCGACAACCGTGGGTTCTGAATCGCCCATCATCTGCCAACCATCCAGCAAATCCAACAATGCCTTCGGTAGGACCTCATGAGCGATCGAGCCTATTAGATCTGATCTCCCGAGCAAGTGCACTGCGGATGGGTTGGCCACGGAGATCGTTCCGGTTTGATCGACGGAGATAATGGCATCACCTGTATGAGTCATCAACGCCTGCAGGCGGGAGGCCTCAGCCGTCAATTGATCGTTCAAGCGATCACGATCGAACCGCAGATTCCGATGTTGCGCAGCACGACCGACCGCCAACGATAATTCTCCTATCGTCTCCAACGGCTTAAGGAGGTAATCGTAAGCGCCATCTTCCCTCATCGCCGAGACGGCATTTCCTACCTGTCCTGAGGCAGTGATCACAATAACTTCAAGCCAGGGATCCAATTTTTTCGCCTGGCGCAGCAGATCCAGCCCTGACATTTTCGGCATCATCAAGTCGGTCACAAGGACATCAAAGGAACTTTCCTGCAGACGCGCAAGAGCCTGCTTCCCATCACTTGCTTTTTCGACTTCGAAGCCTTTTCGCTCTAGATGACCAGCCATCAAGGAGCGATAGGCTTCCTCGTCGTCAACGACTAGAACTCGCGACATTCTTCTCAGCTTCCACGGGTTGTTCCTCTAAGCTGTCAACCTGTAATGGTAAGGAAACGATAAAGGTTGTTCCGATGCCAACCTCGCTCTCTACTTCAATGGAGCCTCTGTGGCGGGAAACGATACCGTAGCTCACGGAGAGACCCAAACCCGTACCCTCTCCCTCAGGTTTCGTCGTAAAGAAGGGATCGAAAATCCTAACGATGTTCTCTTCCGGAATCCCCACCCCGCTATCTCGTATAGTTATAACGAGATTATCATCATGTTCTTTCAACGATACGTCGAGTGTGCCCCCCTCAGGCATCGCCTGCACGGCATTTGTCACGAGGTTGATAAGCACCTGTTCGATTTGCTGGGCGTCATAAGTCGCCATGACCGAGGTCAGAGGCAGGTCTGGCACGAGGGTGACATTTCCTTTTCGTATTAGATATTCGGTGAGGCGGAACACCGACTCCAATGTGGCGCCCATATCACGAGTCTGCAATTCGGGCGTAGATTGCCGGGCGAATTTTAGCAAGTCGGAGACAATCGTGTTCGCTTTGGATGCGCTGTCACGGATGGTCTTTAGACCATCTACAGCAAACTCATCCAGGTCTCCTTCTTCGGCTAACTCCTCGGCTAAACCTTTAATAACTGCCAGCGGGTTCTTCACATCGTGGACGATGCCCGCAGTCAATTGTCCGACAGAAGCGAGCTTCTCGGATTGGACCAACTGCGCCTGTGTTGCCTGCAGCCGGGCGTTCATCTCCGCCAACTCCTTCGCCCTTTGAACGGCTTCTTTATATAGACGTGCAGCTTCCTCTGTGCGCTCCCGCAGACGCAGAGTCATGATATCGAAGGCATCTGCCAGCTCACCGATCTCATCCGTCCGTGTGAGTCCGCTGGCACGGTCTAGGTCCCCCCCCGCAACCGCTTGTGACATTGAGCGCAGTTGGAGGATCGGGCGAGCGATGTGCTGCGCGAGCAAATAGCCGAGCAGGATCACCGCTCCTGTACCGATCGTGAAGATGATGCTGAAGGTATTACGGTTGGTTGTTAATGTGGTGGCGATGTACTCGCTGGATGAGACTGCTCCGATGAAACCAGCTTTGGCATCGCGGATTATCAGAGGAGTGTAGAGGATCTCATACGCACGCTCGTATAGTTCCAACTCTCGATTGAAGGATGCCAAACCCGCGTCTCTGAGCGACTCCCCCTCAATCTCGAGGATGCCAAATCCTTCTTCCGGTTCAACGAGTGTAGTCGTGACCAACGAACCTTCCGGATTCAGGATAAGAATATCCGCGAGGGCCTGCAGTTTTAAATCATCCAAGAGTGTATCGATTTTTGTCCCGATCAAGAGGGCACCGACGAGTTTTTCATCGGTATTCCTAACCGGCGCACTGGTGAAGAGGAACTTCCCTAGCTGAGTGTCCAAAATGCCCGCAAATTTATCCCCTACCTCATCATACTGATCGGAAAGGACGCTTTGAACCGGCCCGAAGGAAGAGTAATCATCCCCCACAAAGAATTCGGTGGCTCCTGCATCAGGGTCATAGGTTAAGGTTATGATCCCTCTCCCTCGTGTATCAATAGCGGCGATAACATCAATATTGTTGTTTACCGCAATCCCCTCGAATGTGGCTTGGAGACTCTCGTGATCTCGATTCTCAATCGCCGTAGATACACCTTCCATGAAAGTGAGCAGGCGCAGGTCCTCCAGATGCTTCTTTTCTTTGCGAACGATACCATCAGCCGTCACTCGGCTGGCTTCAACCAATTGATTGCCGAAGCGCTCTTTAAAAGAACCCGAAACAAGGCGAGTGATAATAAACACGCCGACCATCGCAACGATGAGAGTAAGCACGGCATATGGAACGACGAGTTTGGTGCGCAGGCTCGAGAAGATGGGGATGCGTGCAGCAACGCGCTCAAAGAAAATATTCATCCTTTTGAGGACGTCTTTTGGGGCATTCTCTCGAAACCAGGATTTAATATCCATAAGCGTTCTACCGATCAGATCCGGCAATTAGCCTGATTGATGAGCGGAGTTATAACTTGGCACTTCGACGGTGAAATGCTTAATATGAAGCCCTCGCGGCTGTAAAATTTCTCACGCTGCGGGTTTGGGAATTCCTCGCTAAAAAAACGATCAGCGGTGGACATTCCGCTCACTCCTTAGGACCTTGAGCCTCAGGTGCGAGAACATGGAGCCTCTCGCCTTCAGAGCGCTTGGCGAGATACATCGCCTCATCGACTGCATGGACGAAGTCTTTGTGTGTGTCAAATCCCGGGTGCCACTGCACAACCCCCATACTTACAGAGAGCTTCGCTGAATCAAACTCCACTTCCGATATGGCCTCACGAATTCGTTTGGCAACGGAAGTGGCTTCTTCACTGTCTGCCTCTGGGAGTAGAACGATGAACTCATCACCTCCAAAACGCGTACCCAGGTCAACTTTTCGAATTGAGCGCTGGATGGATTTCGCGACAAGTTTCAGCGCTTCATCCCCGGCAGCGTGGCCAAAGGTATCATTGATGACCTTGAGTTCATCCATATCGATCATGATGATGGACAGCGGACGACTGTATCGCTTCGCCCGTTCTACTTCCGTGTTCAAACTATCCTGCAGTTTGTGGCGATTGAATAAACCCGTGAGCGAATCGGTCACCGCCAGACGCTGAATTTCCTCGAAGAGATGCTTGTTTTCTTTGACCAGATATCTGCGCTCAAGCGCGCGAGATAAGGCGAGTTCAAAACTGGTCATCGACTCCAGAGGCTTGGTGAGGTAGTCGTATACACCTGCACGCAGCGCCTCAACGGCGGTCTCAACGGACGCGCTTCCCGTGAGAATGAGCGCTTGAATATCCGGGTCGATCTTACGGGCTGCATCGATCACTTCCAGGCCGGTATGCTCAGGCATGTACAAATCGAGCACCAGCGCGTCGAATTCTTGTTCCTTCACCGCATCCATCGCTTGTTGGCCATCCGTTGCCTGGTGGACTTCAAGACCCATGCGGGAAGCGCGGCGAGAGAGGAGCTGCAGATAATCCGGATCATCCTCAGCGATTAATATCGTCCCGACCTGCATGCTGCCTTTCTTTTTTTCTTCAATCAAGGCTTATCCTCCGTGTGGCTCATCCAATCAGAAAGTCTAAAACCTTAAAATGCCCAAATGTTTATGTTCACCCACATCTTACCCGAATAAGCGGGTTCAAAACCTTGCAACCGACCTACATCTAATCACCAGTCTTTCGAGGAAGAATTAATCGCACGGCAAGGCTTAGATCCGCCGAAGCTCCGATGGTAGAACGCAGTACATCCATTTAAACGCGAATCTAGCCAACCTCTGTCTGTGGAAATAACTGAGGTTGCGCCCTGGTCCGATAACCACCTTACGGACTGATTTCCCACAATGTGCACTATGAGGATTTTATGTCATGTTGAAGTGCAAAGCAAGCATGGTTATACGAAATCAGAACCCCGCATCTCTGCGGGGTTCTGTATAGAAACTCTACTTTGCAGTTCTTGCCCCTAATCGAAGTCTGGTGGCGTGTTCGTCACTGTTGGTGTAGGCGTCACCGTTGGTGTGCTTGTGTACGGCGGCGGGGTGAAGGTTGCTGTGGGAATTGGAGTAGCCGTCCAGTCAGGCGTCTGCGTGGGCGTTGGCGGAGGGGGCGACCAGTAGCTGCCCTCAATCTCGCAGGTCCCCCAACCCGGGAACAGGAAGGTTAATGTGCCTTCGTACATTCCGTTGAAAGGCTGTCCATTTATGTTGAAGTACGCCTCCCACCAGCGATCCGCGCCAGTTGAGAGACCGATCGAAGGCGCCGCAGCGGAGACGGGGGAACCAGATGAAGGCCCACCATAGGAAGTCCCCTGGAACTTAAAGTTGTTGAAGCTCATCGGCGGCGCATAAGTCGTGTTCCATTCCAGAGTCGAGCCCGTCAGGTACGCCGTCTGGGGATTATGGTTGATCAGGCGGATGCCGAAAAAGTTGTTCTTCAGTTCGGTGCCTATGTTCTGGATCAGGTGGCAGTTCGGCGTTGGTGTAGGCGTGATCGTTGGCGTATTCGTAACCGTCGGTGTGTTCGTCGGCGTGTGCGTGATCGTCGGCGTGAGTGTGATCGTTGACGTGGGTGTGACCGTCGGCGTAAGCGTCGCCGTTCCCGTTGGTGTTATCGTTGGTGTATTTGTCACAGTTGGGAAAGTGATGGGAGCCGCCCCGCTAGATAAATTGCAGGCCGGATCGCTGAACTGGACCGTGAAACCGAAGTGGCTTGAATTGAGACTCAACGGCGCAGAGGAGAGATAACCCTCGAAGCCGCCATTGAAATTCATATAGATGTACGACGCATTTGTCCCGGAACGGGCAGGTTTCGGCAAGCCTGTATTCCCAGATGTTGATGATGTGTAGTCGTTCCCATTATTAATTTTTGAGGTATACCAATACAACCAATCGAGGTATTCATTCCAGCCGTAGAGGCTTGAAGCCTGCTCAAGTGGACTCCAATTGACCGTCACGCCCACGACCTCCAGCCCCGGGTAGCTAGTATTATTGATCCATTGGGCGACGCGAGCGCTGCTGAAGAAACGAAACTGGCCGAAGCTCACACCTTCGCAGGAAGGCGTAGGCGTTAGCGTAGGAGTCGGTGTCGGTGGGACGCCGATGGAGAACATCACCTCAGCCCAATCACTCCAAACCCCCTCATCGTCCAGCGCTCTCGCCGAGAGTTTATGCTGACCCGACTCTATCGGCTGCCCGTTGGGCCATTTTGCACTTACCACAGGGTGACCATTGCAGGGAGCGTTGCCGCCAAAGGCGCAGTAAGCCGAGACGTAATCCACCGAGGTATAGCGCCAAGCCCAACCAGCGCCATCCCACCAGTAGAACTGGAATTCCACCTGCATGATCCCGTCCCCATCAATACCAACCCCCGCGCATGACACCGGGTCGGAGTTATCCGGATCATACGATTGTGCATAAGCAGGGATCTTTGCGCCCGGACCGTCGATCATAACCCCTGGCGAGGGCCGCAACAGGGTGATCAATGGCGGCACCTTGCAGGGTGTTTGCGTGGGCGTCGGTGTATCCGTTGGGGCAGGAGTCGTTGTTGGTGTTGGTGTGTCTGTCGGGGTGGCTGTATTTGTAGCTGTGAAAGTCGGTTGGACCATCGTCGGCGGCAGACCGACAACACGGGCGACACGGTACTGTTCAACGATACCTTCGCGTTTAGCGGTAAGCCGGATTGTTGGCATCCATGAGCTGATAATTGGACTTATTATCGGGTGATCGAAATCTATCGTAACCGAAACCCGGTTGCCCGGACCGCCCGCATCCTCAGTCAACTGACAGTCTGCCGATGTGCTGGTGGACGAATCCGCGGGGAAATACACAATTCCCGATTTATTCGAACAAACCGTGATCTTTAAATAGCCCGGTACGCCGGAAGGTACGGCAAGATCCCGCCAAATACCCGCGGACCCAGCTAAAGCACTATCCTTAATCGAAGGAATGCGGGCGCCATCCTCCTCCGCTTTAGAATCGCAGATCCCTCCAGGGTATCCAGCACAATGGGCCAGCTCGTATTCACCCGTGACGGCATAGCGTACACCGAACCGGGCGCCGTTCTCGATCGCAACCCATGCATGCAATAATCTGGCGATCTCGATAATCGCGAAGAGAACCAGAAGCATAATCGGTAAGACAAGCGCAAACTCGACAAGAGTCTGCCCTTTGAATCTTGAGTGTTCTGTTTCTCTCATTATCACATTGCTCCGCACATCCGGGTAAATCAAAAACCCGTCGTTAATCTTCGTGCAGCACTTGTCCCAAGTTTACACGCGGGAGCCGTGATTCGTCCTTACAACCAACTTACGGCTGCGTTTGATCGAGATTGCGGAGTCTGCGTAAGAAAGAAATCCCTATGACGACTCAATCCATGGCGTGGGGATCTTTGAAAAAGGGTTTACTCGGTTCGGTAGTTGCAGTTTATAAAAGATTCATTCCAGGGATTTCTCGCTTTGCTCGACATGACGCTACTACGGGGCTAGTTTAAGTTTGCGCTTATCTCCTCGGATATGTCATTCTAAGCGACCACAGGGAGTGAAGGATCTCGGTTTTTGCCTATGAGACGGGTAAGATTATTCTTCGCCGTGTATATACAGCGAAGTCCCACGCAGTTTGGGGGGCGAAATCTCGACGGAAGGAACCTCAGAATATCAATACCCTGATGAGCCTGATTCGCCAGTTAAAGCTTTTATAAAGTTAAAGAAGGGAGAATGGTTATATAAGAGGTCTGCACCATGAGGGATTACACTTCCAGACGGTAGCCGTAACCTCGGACGGTGACTAGCCGAGTAGGATTCTCTGGATCCGGCTCGATCTTCCGGCGCAGAAGCCATATATAGCGTCGTAGTGCGCTGCCACTCTTGACTCTAATTTCCCCCCAAACATCGTCTATCAGATCATTCTGTGATACCGCTTCTCCAGAACGGCGAGCGAGCGTGGCGAGCAGCCGGAATTCTGTGGGTGTGAGATCAAGCACACGGTCCTCTATTCGCGCCTCGCGTTTTAGCATATCCACCGCAATCACTCCAGCGAAGAGGACATCATTCTCACCATCCGACTGTGTTCGGGCGAGCACAGCATGAATCCGGGCGACGAGCTCGGCCAAGCTGAAGGGCTTGGTGATGTAGTCGTCGACGCCGAGACGGAATCCGCGCAGCTTGTCCGCTTCCGCAGTCTTGGCGGTTAGAAGGATTACAGGAACATCTGCCAGTTCCTTGAGGCGGGCACAAACCTCCCAGCCATCCATCCCGGGCATCATGACATCCAGAAGCACAATACCTGGACGCTCTTGGTAAAACTGGCGCAGCGCCTTCTGTCCGCGATCTGCGATCGCGACCTGAAACCCCTCTTTTTCTAAATACTCGCGTATGAAACGCAGCAGCGTCGTATCGTCATCGACGACAAGCACTTTATTCTTCATGGCAAACCTTGGGGAATAATCTATTCATCTGCTATTGAGCCCTGATTATATGGATGCTTCCATATATTGGAAAACTTGATGTTATTCCGATTCTCTCAACCGCTGAATCTAACCAAGAATATTACTGATCTTCCTCACCATACGCTTACGTTGTTGGCAGCCAGAATTCGAGGCGCGTCCCCACCTTTGCTGTTTCATCCACGCGAATCCCCCCTCCCATGGCTTCCAGCAATCGTGACACCATGGGCAACCCCAATCCGTGACCATAGACCTCGCGAGCATCGCTCGTATCCAATCGATGGAACATCTCGAAAACCTGCTCGCGCTGGCCCGCTGGAATCCCCGGCCCCGAATCGCTCACCGTTAAAAACACCATCCCTGGTTCCTCCCGGGCCTCGATGATAATGTCACCCGATGCCGCGTACTTTACCGCGTTGTCCAGCAGGTGGAAGAAGACGCTGTCAAGCGCGCTCTCATCCGCGATCACCAGGGCCAAGTCCTCCTCGATTTCCTTTTTTACACGAGATTTGACGGTACGATCGGGAAAGCGTGCCATCGTCTTCTCAAGGACATCGCAGATCGAGAGTGGGGAGAGTACAAGCCGGAATCGCCCGGCTTCCAATGCCGATAAATCCAAGATGGTTTCTACAAATTGAGAGAGGCGCTCTGTCTCGGCTTGTACGAGTTGTAAGGATTCACTCGATCTCCTCCCTAGTTTCGAACGACTCTTGAGGACAAGCTCAATCCCTCCGCGTATATTCGTCAGCGGCGCCCTGAGTTCATGCGAAACGAGGGCGACGAATTCCGATTTAAGATTGTCGAGCGTTTTTAATTCCTCATTCAATCTCTCTAAATCCGCGACCGTTTTCTCCAATTCTCGCGTTCGATCATTGACCTTATTCTCCAATTCAGCGTTCAATCTGGTGAGGTCGTTACGAGCACGGCCAATCTGTTCCAGAGCTTTTCGCAAGTCGATCTCACGCTTGCGGATCGTTGTCAGATCGTGCGCTGTTCCCGCCAACAAGGTGTTCTGGCCGCGTGCATCTTCGATCGGGCTGAGTGAGATGTGGGCTGGAAACCTGGATCCGTCTTCGCCACCGATCGCAACCTCCCCGCTCCAACCCCCATCGAGAGCACGCTCGAGAATCATATCAAACGATGCCTGCTCATTGCCTTCGACGTGTAAGAACATCTTCACATTCTGAGCTTTCCCATCGCCTATCGCATTGCGCAGTGCTGGGTTAGAAAGCCGGATATCCCCCTCGGGCGTGCAGATGAAGGCCAGGTCAGTTGTCGCATTGATGAGGGCTGCGAACTGCAGCATCTCCTGCTGACCGGTAATGACCCCCTGACGAGCGAATAGAAGCAGGATGAGGATTCCTGCCGCGCTGACGCCAACCCAATCCAGAGCCCCGGCGTACCACCAATCAAAAAGGATATAGCCTACGACTGTATATGTTAAGGCAATAGGCAAAAGAAGTTCTATCCGCAGCCGCCACTCCATCCGCTGGGGTTCCTTTTTACGGAAATCCGCATATCGGCCTTGTAAGATCTGATAAGAAATTCCGACAAGAATAGCCCCAGCCATCCACCCCGCCTCGACGAAACTTGGCATCCCCACCCGTGCCTCGCCGCGTAGCAGGCCGTTTCCTAAATCACTGACGAAGAAAACCATTAATGCAATGGCCAAGATGGGGAAAACCCAGCGCTCCAGGGGATGCTTGCGAAGTAGGTTTAAGCGCAAAACTAGAACTAGAAGAATAAGGTCAAAAGTAGGAAGAATACTCAACCAAAAAGCATCCCCCGGAGAGAGCGTTTGTGCGCGGAATGTAGAGCCCAGGAAGATGAGCCAGGAGATCGTCAAGACAGCGATGATCAGGATGGCGAGATCAAGAACTTCCCGCAAACGGCCGAAGCGCCCCGGCTGCTCGGTAGGGTAGGTGATAAAGGCTGTGAGGGCAGCCAGGTAACCGGCCAGCACTAATAACTCGCGAAAAGAGGGAGGGGACAATGGTTGACCGCGTAAAACCCATAGCAGGACGGCAAGAGCATCCGCAGCAGCCCAGATCAGCAGCGCGACGGCGAGCAGCCGCCAAGAGCGCTGCTCGGATTCCAAACGGATCCCTGGAAGCGCTTTTACCGCAGCCCAGGCCACTATCAGACGGACGCCGAAGACCAGAACCGTAGGAAATAGGTTGCCTTCCATCGTCTCCGGCGCCAGCGCGATCCAAAGGACGTAGAAGGCAGTAACCAGGGCTAAGAAGACCGGCCAATGCCGACTATAGAGATCAGAGAGCTGAGAATTCTCATTCATTAAAGCGATTGTATGTCAGCTGAATCAGGGGGGCAAGAATTAGGAAAGCGCCGGCTCCGTTCTCACGGAGCCGGTTGGCGTATTTGCATATCAGTCGAAATCTACAGTTGGCGTAATCGTTGGCGTGCTCGTTGGTGTTGAGGTTAGAGCTGGAGTTGTCGGTGGCGGCGGGGTTGTCGCCGTCGGCGTAGGCGTGATCGTCGGAGTTGGCGTATCCGTAGGCGTATTCGTCGCCGTTGGTGTGTCCGTCACCGTCGGTGTGTGCGTTGGGGTTGGGAACGTTCGCGGCAACGCTGAACTACTGATGTTGCATGCCGCATCGCTGAACTGGATCGAGAACCCGAAATTCTGTGGACCCAAACTAAGCGGCGCGTTCCCGAACGAGCCTGAGAAGAGGCCATCCCAATCGATGTATATAATATTACCCGGATTCACAACACGGTCCAGACCAACCCAAGTGGTAGAAGAGAAATCATTACCACCATGCACGTTTACGCCGTTCCATAGGACCCAATCGACATACTCGTTCCATCCATAAAGAGTAGACGCCGTCTGCAGCGGACCCCAATCTATTGTGATACCCGTAACTCGCAAGCCAGGGTACGTTGTGTTATTGATCCCCAGTGTAAGTTGGGCTGAACTAAGGAAAGTCGTGGATCCAAAAGATACACCCGAGCAGGAGGGAGTGGGGGTGATCGTCGGTGTGCTGGTCGGGGGCGGCGTGTTGGTCGGTGTTAACGACGGTGTCGGCGTCGGCGTGTGGGTCACGGTTGGTGTATTCGTAGGCGTAGGGATGGTGATCGATGAGGATACAAGGCAAACACCATCGAAGGTTAAGGTCGTGTCGAAATCACCTGTAAGTTCACCACCCGGTGTGTTATTAAAATCCGCTGCCCAGATAATCACTGCGTTGGCTGGATGAGGAAAGGAACTCGGAACAGCCGGCCCACGAATTGTCGGTGAATTGAAATCATCGCCCGGATAATACTGCACCCAGCCGTATTGCAGCTGGTCGACGTTGTGGGCAATACTCATCTCGTTCCAATTGGTATGGGAATTGGTAAGATTGATCGTCCTTGGATTGTTGTTTCGCACCCACATCGAGAGTTGGTTTCCAGAAGCGGAGTAGAACGATGCCTCAATAGCATTACAATCGACCGTTGGGGTAACGGTTGGTGTGGGCGTAAACGGAACGTTGAGAAAGAACTGCACTTCATCGATGGGGCTTAGCTCACCTTCGTCATCCTCCGCGATGGCCTGCATGCGGTGCAGGCCCGAACTCATTGTAGCTCCGCCTGGCCATTGTGCCGTGTTAACCGGGTGCTCACTGCAGGGCGCATTTCCAGAAAAACCACAGTAGGCTTGTGCGAATTCTGTGGCCGTGTGGACCCTCGTCCAAGCAAACCCATCCCAAAAATCGATGGCGAAATCAACTCGATCGATCCCCTCACCATCGACGCCAATGCCCGCGCAGGCTGCAGGATCGGCGTTATCCGGATCGTATGCTATAGCCTGGGCGGGCACTTTATCGTTATATGTCGATCCATTGGTGGGTAAGGTGATTTGAACGACGGGAGGTACCTTACACGGCGTGGACGAAGGGGTAGGCGTCTGTGTAGAGGTAGGCGTCGAAGTGGATGTCGGCAAGGGAGTGGCTGTAAAAGTCGGCACAGAGATCGTCGCCGGCAAGCCAACGACGCGGGCGACACGGAATAGCTCAACGATGCCCTCTCTCTTAGATGTAAGGTGTATGTTGGATAACACCGAGCCCAGAATGGGCACGATCAGTGGGTGCTCGAAATCGACGGTCACGGAAACACGATCGCCCGGTCCACCGGGGTCATCTATGGGATTATTAGTGGCAAGCTCCTCACACCATGCCGGCTGATGGATAGGTGTGTTCGAACCGTGATACAAGAAAAGAGGTCCAGCCCCGGTTCGCTTGCTGGAACAGAGAGTAATCTTAAAGTAACCCGGTGAAGCTACTGGGACCGTCTCGTTGCGCATAATGGCGACGGCTCCCGCTCGCGCCGCGTCGCGGATGGAGGGAATGCGGGCAGCATCCTGCTCTGAAAGGTCGTTGCAAATGCCTCCCGTGAACCCTGAGCAATAGGTATCGTCGAATTCCCCGGTCACCGCGTAGCGAATCCCGAAACGCGCCCCGTTTTCGACCGCGAGCCAGGCGTGCAGCAGGCGCGCCATTTCGATGATGACGAACAGGACCAGCAGCATCACCGGCAGCACAAGCGCAAACTCGACGAGTGTCTGCCCGCGGAAACGCCGCTTCTGTTTTGAATCTGTGGGAGATGGGCTGGCTGGCAATACGTACATCAATATTCTCCCTCGTTAGTGGACGATGCGGGTAAAGATGCGCGAGGCAATCGCCTCGAAAACCTGAATGAGCCCTGTGCCCGTCGGTGAGAAATAGTAATTCCCGCAATCTTGACCGATTGGCTCGCCCGAACACGGATTTGTGGACGGATCACCGTCATCTCCGATCGCAGCGATAAAGCGCAGTAGTTCTTCCCCTTGATTAGGTTCGCACCCCCCGGGATAGGAGGGGAGGTGACATTTATCATCATTAATCAGCTGATCGCCGAGGCCGATCGTAAAGATGACCGCACCTTGCCCTGGTCCGGTGCAGGAAGTTGTTGTCGGGTCGTAGGCGTTTGCATCCGGGCAGCCGACGAAATAACCCCGCTCAACTGCCCAATCTTCAGCATCCTTCGTACCCACAGCGCTAATGCCAATTTCGAAATCATCATCATGGCAGAAAGGCTGAACCCATGTTGGCGAACCCCCAGGGCCACCGGGGCAGATGACATTCCCAGCATCATCCGTAGCCGCGTTCGCAGCGCCGTCGCTGAGTAGAATGAAGATCGGAACTGCTTCTTGACGAAACCAGGGAGCCGCGTATTGCGCCCCTCCAACTTTCAAACCGTCGGCGATATTGGTATTCGTACAACCGGTTGGATCATTACCAACCGCCCACCCAGGACAACCAGGTAGCTTGAACACCGTCAGACTCCCAATCGAGGATTTGATTGAGGATATGTTAGCACTCGGGTTGAGCTGAGCAATTGCATTTTTATCGAAACTGATAACCGCCATGCGATCGTAGGGGAAGTACATTCGATCGACCAACGCAAGCGCGGCCGCCCGCACATCCTCGAAGGGATAGCATTCACCTTGAATTCCGGGCGCTGCCAAGTCGACATCGTTGCAGTGATCGGGGTCGCGCATATAGTCGTCATTGAAACCGCCAACTTTGGCGACGGTCCCATCAACGTCGCAATCATCAACCCCATCGGGAAACCCTAATCCCCCGGGAAGGTTAGTTTCAGCCCAAGCATCATCGTCGTCGTTGGGGTTGTCC
>DAOUDJ010000009.1:0-27141 GCA_034430795.1 Anaerolineales bacterium
CAAGGAAGCGATGGGAGTTAGGATGAAGATTGGCGTTGTATATCCCCAGACGGAACTCGATCCAGACCCAATTGCGGTCAGGGACTTCGCGCAAACCGTGGAGGACCTCGGTTTCACACATATTCTAGCGTATGAGCATGTACTAGGAGCTGACCCGAATCGCTCGGGCGGGTGGCAAGGCATATATACAATCGAGGATTCCTTCATGGAGCCGTTTACGCTCTTCAGCTTTATGGCGGCAGTGACAAAACGGGTGGAATTCACAACGGGGATCTTGGTCCTCCCTCAACGACAAACCGCATTGGTCGCGAAGCAGGCAGCGACACTTGATCGCCTTTGTGGCGGGCGTCTGCGCCTCGGGATTGGTGTTGGCTGGAACGAAGCCGAATACATCGCCTTGGATGCGAATTTCCATACACGCGGCCGCAGGTGTGAAGAACAGGTCCAAGTTTTGCGTAAATTGTGGACTGAGTCTTGTGTGATATTCAACGGCCACTGGCATAGCATTCCACAGATGGGATTAAACCCTCTGCCGATTCAGCAGCCGATTCCGATCTGGTTTGGAGGGCATGCGGATGTCGTGCTGCGCCGAGCAGCGCGACTCGGGGACGGTTGGCTGCCCACTTACAGCAGCCTTGAGGATACAAATCCTTCCCTGGAGAAACTCGGTGAATATCTGGAAGCAGAGGGTCGCTCCTGGGATGAATTTGGGCTGGAAGTGCGCGTGCGCTTTTTAGATGGGAATTTGGATGTGCTTGCGAGCGAGATGAAGGCGTGGGAGCAAGCTGGCGCCACCCACATTTCGCTGAATACAATGCGGAGCCAGCTTAATGGGCTGGATGAGCATTTACAAGCAATGGGCGTATTCGCCGATGCCTTTTTGGATTAGGGTACGCCGTTGGGAGGGCGGAGGTTTGCTGATGAGGAGATATGAGGATAAGCACCATCGGAGACCGAGGAGGGACAGGTGAGATCTGTAAGCGTCGTTGGTATCGGGCAATTGCCTGTTGAGAAGGCATCCGACCTCAGCTTGCGTCAACTGGGGGGGGAGGCTGTCCGGCGGGCCATGGAAGTTGCAGGTGTCGACCGGATCGATGCTCTTTTTGCCAGCAATATGCTGGCTGATGAAATGCAGGGCCAAAAGCATATTGCATCCCTTATAGCAGAAGAAGCCAAGCTATTCGGGATAGAGGCGCTGCATGTTCGTGCGGCGATGGCTAGTGGTGCCGCAGCGATACGCGTGGCGTTTCTTTCCGTGGCGAGCGGCGAAGCCGACCTGGCGATTGCTGTAGGAGCGGAGAAGATGAGCGAGGGCGTCGTTACCCCAGTGCTATCCAAGGCTCTCGATGCAGAGAGAGAGGTCCCCGGCGGCGCAACGATGATTAGTAAAAACGCGGAGCTCATGCGTATGTACCTTGACCGCTACAATGTCCCAGAGGATGGACTGGTTAACTTCCCTGTCGTCGCTCATGATAACGCACGTTCCAACCCCTTTGCACTCTTTAAGAAGACTGTCAGCCCAAGTGAAGTTCAAAACTCAAGGTTGATACATGCCCCGCTCCGCTTATTCGAATGCTCGCCGATCTGTGATGGAGCTGCAGCCGTCATTCTGGCACCGAGCGAACAGGCACGCGCCTACAGCCGGCATCCGGTTAAAATACTTGCATCCAGCGTCGTCACCGACCGCTTTCGCATCGATGACCGGAAAGATCCACTCCAGCTTGAGGCGGCGCAGCGTTCATCTCAGGATGCTTATCGAAAGGCGAACATCAACCGCGAGGATATCCACCTTTTCGAGGTCCATGACGCTTTCAGCATCATGGCTTGCCTGCAATTGGAAGCGGCTGGTTTTGCCGAGCCCGGCCAGGGCTGGCGATTGGCGGTCGAGGATGAGATTCGACTTCAAGGACAGATCCCAATTACAACGATGGGAGGGCTTAAAGCGCGGGGGCATCCGATCGGCGCAACGGGACTATACCAGGTATGCGATATTGTCCTGCAATTGACGGGACGCGCGGGCGAAAACCAGGTCCGGAACGCAGAGATAGGGATGATGCAGAGCATTGGAGGCACGGCATCCACCGTACTGACGCACATTTTCGGGGTCTGAACCGGCTTGGAGCTTCCCTTGGTGGTAAGGGGTTACTGGATGACTAGCGAATCGCAGACCAACACATCCGGGCCGAGAGAAGACGGAGAAACACTTTGTTTAATCCCCGGTAGGCTTTCCGCTTAAAGACCTTATCCTGTCCCGCAATAGCAAACAACGAATAGCTATGCTTCCGTCAACGGAGGGGTTCGTCCCTTTGAGTTCGCTAGTTGATCCAGATAGCAAGGCCCATCCCCGCGGTGACAACACCCATCAATACCACCGTCAACCCGCTATTCCCATTCAATGCGGATTGGTACAGCCCGATGACCGGGAGCGTGATCATTGCGAAGGCGACGGCCTGGAAGGTGAAACGGTATCGATTTCGAAAAGAGAGCCCATTCTTCATGGGGAAGTGATCCGGAGAGCGAGATAAGTTAATAAGCTGACGAGGCCGATGAGAGGGAAAGTGTAGACGAGAAGACTTCGCAGGATTGAGCCCTCCTTTCCTGCTGCGTCAGTCGTGCTAGCTCCGACGATGATTTTTGTTGGAGCGATGATAGAGCCGAGGGCGCCGCCAGCTGTTTGTGCAGCCAGAATGATCGGTACGCTGAAACCAAGTAATTCGGCGGTGCGCAGCTGGAGGTTGGCGAAGACGACATTCGAATTCGTGTTCGAGCCAGTCATAAACGCGCCTAATCCACCGATCCATGGGGAGATGACAGGGAAGAGAGATCCCATTCCATCTGACAATCCACGCGCCAGTGTTTCTGTCATGCCGGCATGTGACATGACGACGGCCATAGAGACCATAGCGGCGATGCCCAAGCTGGAGGGCAACATGCGCCGGATGGTAGTCTTCAGGACGCGCCTCCCAGAGCCAGGAGCGTAAAGCCCGGCGCGAGAGTAGAGGAGGTAAGCGACGATAGAGCTGTAGGCAAGGATCGCTCCGGCGTGCCGGAAGAGAGGAATCTCGCGGCCGTAGCCGGCTGGAGTTGTGTGCCCAAGCGATGTGATGATTGCTGGGAAGTGGACCCGGATAACGAAAAAGCTGAGAGCTGAGCGCAGTGGTGGAATGAATTGGATTGCAAGCGTGATGACGACGAGTGCGATATAGCCAGAGAGAGCGAGCAGGAGTACTCGCCCCTTCGTTCCGGCTGTGTTCTGTTCAGCCGCTTGGCGGCCTCGGAACCGGGCAACGAGGAGCCCAACGATCAGTCCGGCAGATCCGCCGCCGAGTGCCGCAATGTTCCATAAACCGTGCGTCGAGAGCGAAAATTGGGCAAGCCCCATGGCGATGCCCAGAACCAGAATGGGCCAGAACAATCGGCGGACCGCCCCCCAGCCTCCGGAGATATGAGCGACTTGGTAGCCGCAGATCAGGCAAGCGATCGCCAGGAACGCAGCCGTGGGAGGGGCCAATATCTCCCCCGCGTATCCGCTGGAGGCAATGAGTGCCTGAAAAGAGGTGGCTAGCGAGCCAAAGGTAACCGACCAGGAATGACCAATGGATGGGATCAATACGGCAGCTAGAGGGGAAAAACCGAGGCCGACGAGGAGTGGTGCGGTGACTGCCGTTGGCACACCAAACCCTCCCACACCCTGGAGAAACGAGGCGAAAGCCCAGCCTATCAGCAAGGCTTGAAGGCTGCGATCTCTTGTCAGTCCCGGGATGGCCTGGCTTAGGGTCTGGATCGCACCCGCCTCATCTGCAACCCGATATAACAGAAATGCGCTCCATACGATGAGAAGTACATCGCCGGTCAAGAGTAGTGCCTTAACCTGAGAAAGGGCGACCAGGTCGATATCAGCCCCGAAGCGCAGGAGTGCCACAAGAACGGCTACAAACCACCCGGCAGGGCCCGCCTTGGCCGCCCCCCAGCGGAATCCGACCATCAATAGAATAATTACTAAAATGGGGAGTAGGGCGAGGAGCCAGTCGATGAGCATGGGTTTGATTTTAGAGGCGATGGCAATTATAGCATGGGGCACAGGGATGGAAAGTCAGGCGGAGAAGGCGCGCGTCGGTTGTGTTGGTGTGCTCGTCAATTAATGAGAGGACCCATGCGGATTCCTTCACTTTCATCTCGCCGGATGCTGGA
This sequence comes from Anaerolineales bacterium, assembly GCA_034430795.1. GTDB lineage: Bacteria > Chloroflexota > Anaerolineae > Anaerolineales > E44-bin32 > E44-bin32. The sequence continues at coordinate 4,192 of DAOUDJ010000009.1, forward strand.
TTTGGATGGAAATTGATGATTATTAGCCTTTTAGTCCTAGATGGCGTAGGGATTCCGTAGGGCAGTCGTGTAGGATCAGCCACGCGCCTCCGGGGTTGATTCATATATAGTATAGGAAGAAGGGCAGTATCTCTTCTTCTCCTCCTTAAGAGAGAGCCGGGGTCGGCGTCCCCGGCTCTCACGATTCGTATAGGTTTTCAACCTGGCCGCGCCTATTTAATACGTTGGCCAATCTCCCTTATCTTCATCTTAATAAAAACGATTGTAATTCCATTGAGCCGTCAATTTGATGTTATTCATGTGACGGGATGGTGATATCCTCGGCAGGTATGGAGACGAGGTGGAGCCTCACTGGACGATCGAGTGCTTGCACAAGATCATTGCGGAGGCTTTCAGCCATTTCCTCCGAGAACGCAATAAGGGCATTGAAGGTCACATCTACGTTGACCTCGCCGTCAATTTCGCCAACGTCGAATTGCACCAAATCTAAACCGGGATTTATCCCCTCATAATCCTGGAGAGTCGTTTCCACAACCTGGTAAGTTTGAGATTCGCGAGCGGTGTCAATAAAAACAATCGCCAGCGGAATCATGATCGCGATCAGCATCACTAAGGATGTTATTAACCCGACGCGCAATCTCGCCTTCTGTTCCGCGCCCGGGGTGGGTCTAAAACCAAGCAGGAGAAGCGTAATGGCACCCGCGAACGCGATAGCGATAAGGTTGGTGATGAAGAGCAGGCTTGCACCCCAGGCGATGTTGGTATCCCACATAGCGATACCGATGCCAATGACGCCCAGAGGAGGCACAAGTGCAGCCGCGATCGCCACACCCGGAAGTGCCGTTGAGACATCCTCGCGCGCCACGGCGTAGGCCCCGGCTACTCCGGAGACAAGGGCCACAGCCAGGTCAAATAGATTTGGATTAATCCTCGCTGTAATTTCATGGGTTATGCTGCGCAGCGGCGAAAGGACAGCGAGCAAAACCGCCAGGCCGATCGCGAGCGCAATCCCCTTTAAGGCAGATTCAAAGGCAATCCACAGCAGACGAACGTCTCCCCGAACAACAGCCAGGCTGATGGCGAGGATGGGGGTAAACAGAGGAGCCACGAGCATTGCTCCGATGATGACAGCGGTGCTTCCCTGGAGCAAGCCATATGTGGCGATCATCGCCGCAAGGCCCATCATGACGAAGTAGTCTGTGTCCGGTTGTGCGCCATGATAAACACCTCGATAAACCTTGGCTTGTTCTCTGCGTGTGAGCTTGGGAATCGATCGGTAAAAACCGTCCCAAACCCGGCGGAGCCAAAAACGAGGTAAGCCGCGAAAGCTCTTGGCAATAATTACGGGTGTTGGACATGCTCGGGCAGTTTTCTCCGGAAGCGCGCCGAAAAGAACCTGATCGATCAGGCTTTCTTCAGAGGCCCCCATGATCACCAGATCGCTCTCAGATCCGGCCTGAACAATTCCGTCAACGACGGTGTGTGCGCGCACAACATGGCTTTCAATCGGAAACTGGTCCACATCGGTGGGTGCGGCATCGACTTGGGGAAGCGATGAAAGTTGTTCCCGCAGCGCCTCGATCGTGCTTTCGATTCTCTGCATGCCCCCTTCAAGTTCACTCTCCTTAGCGTCGGGTCGGGTGACGTACACTGTCTGTGTTGTCGCATCGAACTCTCGGGCGAGTAAAAGGGCAAGCCGCATCGCTAGCGGAGCGTGAGGTCCGCCAGCAGTGGGAATCAAAATCCGGTTGATTTGCAGGATCGGACTCGCCATGTCCCCATCAGCCTGTCCCTCTTCCGCCTCTGCTTGCAGCGATGATAATCGCTCGGGGTGATAGGCGACTACTGCAACGTCACAGGGGGCAGAGTACACCACGGGATCCAGTATTCTTCCCGTTCGAGTGCCCTCCTCAAGAGTCTCCATGGGCCATGACATGAGAATCAGGCTGCAGTTTTCCTCGACCGCGGTGTCTTTAATACCCTGGGCGACACTGCTCGCCAGGCGGGTGATGGGATATGTCGGTACGTTGTTTTTCGCACTTTCGCGTGTTGACCATTTGAAAAGCGTATTTCGCTCCTTGGCTATCCTCCGCCCCTCCTGTATGGCAAGAGGATCGGCGGTAGGGATGACCTGGAGAGGGACGACATCTCCGTTGGTTTGGCGAGCGAGGGCATTTGCCAGCCTTAAGATGAATCGACGCTCTGCTCCGGTGCCGAGTGGAACGAGGACACGAAAGGCACCCTCTCGCCTTTCAGTCTCGGGGTCCTGGCCAAAAACAGTTACCCCGTGTTGAGCTTCAAGAAGGCGTGACCGCGCGTATACGAACAAGAGCGCTGATCCAATGGTGATCCACACGGCAGCGCCCAGCAAACCTACAGGCACTAACCCAAAGAAGAGAACGATGCTGAATATGAGAGCGAGGATTGGGACAAGCGGGAAGAAGGGGATGACGATCGTCCTTCGTCGTTCGGGCTCGGCTTGCCGGCTGCGGATCGCGGCAAAGTTAACAAGAATCACCAAGAATAGGAAGAGGCCGGCGGAGATCTCAATCAACCATCCAAACGGGATGAGTAAAATCAGCAAGGAGCCCAGCAGGGTTAATATGGTGAAAATGTAGGGCGGCAGACGGAAAGGGCGACGGATTCGAGTGAAAAAGCGAGGTAGTGCCCCCATGCGACTAAGCGAATAGAGCACGCGTGCGCTGGTGAGCATACACTCACTCGCTGCGAGAAGGAGAGCGAAGAAAGCGACGCCAGCGGTCAACCACGTCCGAAAAACCCCAACACCGGCGAGCGAGCGGACTACAGCTGCTGGCTCATCCTGAAAGGAAAAGGATGGAAGTGCTGGAACAAAGAACTGGACGGCGATCAGCAGGAGGCCGCCCACCAGGAGTGTCACCCATAAGCCCTGGGGCAGGCGGACATGGGGCATGAGAATGCGCCGCTTGGAAGATGTGATGGCCTCTAAACCCGCGAAAAGCGTTATGGAAGACGCGATGGCAAGAAGGTAATTTTTTGCCGAGGAGTCAGGCAGAGCGGAATATGAGGATGGGTCCCACGAGGGGATAGCGCTGATCAGGAGAGCCACAAAGGCTACGAGAAGTACCAACAAAACCGATGTGAGCATCCCTCGGCGAGGGAGAAGATGGAAGAGATTAATGAGCACCAATAGGATGAGCATACCCACAGCGGCCAACGTTGTGTAGGCGGCTATTTGAGGGAAGAGAACAGCAAGGGATTTAGACGCGGATTGTAAGAGCGCGGCACATAGCAGCAAATTCGCGGCAAGGGAAGACCAGGCGGCAAGAAAACCCATCGACTCCCCTAATGATTCGTGGATAAGTGCGTGGATGCCGCCGCGCTCGCCGCTTCCCCCAAGAAGTTCGTGGATATTCAGGAGCGTCAACCCTAGGATGAGAATGGCGAGCAGGGCAGGCGTCGCGGAGCGAATACCGCCTTCGATGATGACATGAGCGGGGATGATCAAAGATAAACCCAGAGCGATGGCCAATCCAAGCGCTGAAACCTGGGCTATGCTCTGTAAATGCCGGCTCAGACGGAGTTCACCAAGGAAGCTTTCAGTTTCATCTTTCATTGAGTATTCCACATGCAAGACTCCCGTTGATCAGGCGGGTGTATGAGACACGGCATCCCTGATGCGGTGGACGCTTTGCAACAGTTTACCCCGATCGTGTTGAAGTGCCAGCGAGAGATTTTCGCGATGCGCTGATTTACCAGGGAATCCGTTATTTACCCAAACCACTGTATAATCGCATCCCGTGAACGAATCTGAATCCTCAGCCAGCCGTCAGATCGCACGTGCCAGTGGTGTGGTCATGGTGGGCTTCATTCTCTCAAGCCTGCTGGGGTTAATCAGCCAGGTGCTGATAACCCGCGCCTTCGGCACGAGGGCAGAGATCGACGCTTTTACCGCTGGCAACCGAATAACAGAGATTATTTTCAATCTCATGGCTGGCGGGGCGCTTGCCTCCGCCTTTGTACCCACATTTACCACCTTTATCACGCGTGATCAGACACAAAAAGCCTGGCGGTTGGTTTCCTCGATCGCCTCGTGGCTTTTTGTCGGCCTCGGATTCGTTTGCGCTTTAGCCTGGCTCACGGCGCCATGGTTGGTCCAAAATATCCTTGCACCAGGGTTTGACGCTCCGCAGCAGACGCTGACGGTCTCGCTGTTGCGTGTGATGCTGATCTCTCCCGTGATCTTCAGCCTGAGTGGTCTGTTGATGGGTATTCTGAACGGCTATCAACGGTTCTTCCTACCCGCCATTGCGTCGGGCTGCTACCGACTGGGGTTGATTATTGGCGTGTTGTTTTTAAGCCCCCGGATGGGAATTTTTGGGCTGGCCTGGGGAGTGGTTTTGGGCGCTAGCCTGCATCTCGTCGTTCAGCTCCCTGGGCTGCTCTCCCTCGGCGGGCGTTTCTTCCGCGGCTTTGGTCTGGGCGACCCTGAGGTTCGTCAGGTTGGGCGATTGATGGCCCCGCGATTGTTAGGACAAGCCGTAGTTCAGGTTAACTTTCTCGTCAGCACCATCCTCGCCTCAGGAATGCCGGAAGGCAGCCTGGCGGCGATCTCCTTCGCCTTCGCTCTCATGCTCATGCCGCACACAATCATCGCCAAAGCGGTCGGTGTCGCTTCTTTGCCTACATTCTCGGCCCAGGTCGCGCGTGGAGAAATGGAGGCGCTGAAGAACACCTTCGGAAGGACCTTGCGAGGGGTATTTTTTCTTTCGTTACCGGCCAGCATCGGTTTGATTTTGTTGCGGCGACCGATCGTGGCGCTGCTTTTTGAGCGCGGCTTCTTTACAGCGGAATCGACGGAGTTGGTCGCGTGGGCATTGCTCTGGTATGCGACTGGCCTGGTCGGACACGCAATCCTCGAAGTGGTCGTGCGCGCGTTTTATGCTATGTACGATACACGGACTCCTGTTACGGTCGGCGTGATAGCGATGTCGTTGAATGTGGTGTTGAGTATAGTTTTCGCGGCGATGTTTTCGCGCATCGGTTTGCCTCCACACGGGGGCCTCGCGCTGGCGAATTCCCTCGCAACGGCGATTGAGGTAGTTGCTCTAGTGCTGCTTATAAGGAAACGTTTAGGCGGACTTGGTTTGAGGCGACTTCAGCGGGGGTTCATTGGTTCCGCCGCGGCATCGGTGGTAATGGCCGGAGGGCTATGGCTCTGGACCGGGACCACTGCTGGAGCAAGTGTGTGGCTGAGCGGAGTAGGGGGGATGTTTCTGGGGCTGGGCGTGTACTGGGCGCTAGCCTTCGCTCTGGGTGTGCCAGAGGCGCGTCAGCTACCGCGGATGGTTTTAAGGCGGTGGTCTTGAATCACGGATATGCCCATAACCCATACACTATCTGAGCGACTGCTATCCCCAGCACTGTGCCGATAAAAGCCTCCAGGGGCGAATGGCCCAAGACTTCCCGGAGCTTCTCTTGGCTGCGCGCAGGGTGCCCATCAAGAAAATCTTTAATGATGGCGTTGATGATTTTAGCGTGCTGGCCAGCCTGGCGCCGGATGCCGGTTGCGTCGTAAATCACGATCATCGCCAGGGCGACCGACATGGCAAAGAGGGGTGTATCAAAACCGCTGGTGAGCCCGATGCCGTGCGCGGCTGCAGTAACGAGAGCGGAATGGGAGGAGGGCATACCTCCGGCGCGCAGCAGCAGAGACCAGTTCCAAGAGCGAGTGCGTGCGTACTCGATCGGCAGCTTGAGAACCTGTGCCCCACTCCAGGCTAGTAATGCACCGATTAATACTTGATTCTGAAAGACAAGCAGTGGATTCAACTACAGGTCCCCGAGGTCCAGGTCAGCCTCGACGAGTTCGCCGGAATCATTCTCTGTGAGCTGCCGCAGCCTTAACTGGGCTTCCTCCAAGAGTTCGCCGCAGCGAGCGCTCAGAGCCTGACCTCGCTCGAAAAGAGCCAGGGAATCCTTTAGCGGCAATTCGCCGGCCTCCATTTTCTCAACGACTGACTGCAGCTCCTTAAAGGATTCTTCGTAACTCATCTTCCCAATCGTTTTTTTCTTTGGCATTTTCCCTCCTCGCCATATGGATGGCGGGTATGGCTCTTGAAGGGCTCGATCCGGCAGCGCTATGGAAGAAGTGGCCCCTCTTTAGTATCGAGAATTTATCCGCCAAGTTGGTCTTGAGCTTCGGCGTTGAAGGCTCCGTCTTGTACTTGGATTTGCAATGGGTCGCCGGAGCTAACCTGTGTGACGGAACAGATTACCTGGCCGTTCTCTGCTAGCGTTACGACGGCGTAGCCCCGGGCAAGCACGGTGCTCGGACCAACGGCGTGTAAGGTTTTCTCTAAACCCGTGATCGCAGCCTGATAGAGTTCCATTCCGTGTTGGATTGCAGTTCTAGCGCGGGATGTGAACTCATCGAGTCTTTGCTGTTTGCTGGCGATGTGAGAGCGGGGGGAGGCCAACTTCAGGCGGGTAGACCACATTCCGAGCGACTGACGAAGCAAGCGAAGGTGTTCGCGGAACAACTGAGTGAGATCGGAGCGTTGGAAAGCGAGGTCCTCAATCAAAATCGCTCGATCTGGTGTGGCGACCTCCGCGGCGGCAGAAGGTGTCGGTGCACGCGAGTCGGCGGCGAAATCGGCCAGAATGACATCCGTCTCGTGACCAATCCCGGTGACAATGGGAACGATGGATTGGGCAACGGCACGCACCACATCCTCGTGGTTGAATGTCCAAAGATCCTCCATGGAACCACCGCCGCGTATGAGCAATATCACGTCCGAGCTGCCATCTTGGTTGAGCGCTGCTAACGCATTAACGATTCCAGCAGGAGCGTCGTCCCCTTGCACCTGAGTAGGCGATAAGAGAAGGGTTACGAGTGGGAATCGGCGGCGCAGCACATTCACGACGTCACGCAAAGCTGCACCCGTGGGAGATGTGACCACACCTATGGTTTTTGGCCACTCTGGGAGCGGCTGCTTTCGCTCCGGATCGAATAAACCCTCCGCCTCGAGGCGAGCCTTTAATTCTAGAAATTCAGCAAAGCGGGCACCCTCACCGGCTGGGCGCAGGCTTTCGGCGTAAAGTTGATACTGGCCACCAGCCTCATAGACGCTGATGTGCCCAAGGACCTCAAGCATTTCGCCGTCTCGCGGGAAGTGCGTTTGATGGGCAACTCGTGGCCGCCACATCACGCAGCGAAGCGAAGCATTATCATCTCTGAGGGTGAAATATAGATGACCAGAGGATGGTCGGGAGACGTTGGAGACCTCCCCGGTGACCCACATATCCTGCAATCGATAATCGCTCTCCAGCACTTGCCTGATGTAGCGCGTCAGATCGCCGACGGTCCAAATTGGGCGTGAGGAGAAGAGATTCGTGAGCGTCTCCATGGCGCGACGAAGCATACGCCAGCCAGAACCCTCTGTCAACCGGGAAGGTATAATGCCGGTATCACAAAGCGATGTAACCGTAGACTGCCGTATCGATGTCTATATTGAAAGAGATGGGAGCATTGGAGTAATGGAAGAGCAGATCGAGGTGAAAGTAGGGAAATTGCTGCGCGAGAAAGGGCTGACCCTTGCAGTGGCTGAATCCTGCACTGGCGGGTTGGTCGGGCACCTGCTCACGAATGTGCCCGGCTCATCGGAGTACTTTCGTGGAGGGATCGTGGCTTACGCTTACGGAGCGAAGGAGCGGTTGCTGGGAGTTCGGCATAAAACCCTCTACGAGTTCGGCGCGGTCAGCGAACAAACAGCGCGGGAGATGGCGCGCGGGGCGCGCCGCGCGCTCAGCGCCGATATCGGGCTGTCGGTCACGGGAATCGCCGGCCCCGGTGGAGGTATGCCGGATAAACCGGTAGGACTAACCTGGGCCGTTGTGAGCGCGCGTGAGGGTGATTGGGCGGAGCGCAATGTGTGGGCTGGCGACCGGGAGGGCAACAAATCGGCCTCCGCCGTCGGGGCTTTGGCTTTGCTGCTCAAGGTACTGGAGATGAATATTGAGTGATGTAATCCATGTCGAGGCGCGCTTCGGTGAAGATGGCACGATTCTTCCCTTAGTGTTCATTTGGGAGGAACGCCGCTTCTCGGTTCTTACGCAGGGACGGCAATGGCAAGAGGGGGATTTGCGACACTTCTTGGTCATGACCTCTGGCGAGCAGGTGTTTGAGATCACTTACAACGAAGAGGATGGGAGTTGGTGTATGGGGCGCAGCCCCGCGAAATTTGGGCGCAAGCGAAAGGCTGTGTAAGATAGGGGCTTTAAGATTCGCAGTCGTTTCTCGAAGATTGACGATTATAAAAACAAGCCGGGCACTTCGTCAGGGGTGCCCGGCGACTCCTTAATTATTGCTTACCTAATTCAAGTAATCCCGCAATTGACGGGCACGACGCGGGTGGCGTAAACGCCGCAGTGCTTTTCCTTCAATCTGGCGGATGCGTTCCCGGGTTAGGCCGAATTTCTGGCCGACCTCCTCCAGAGTGCAGGGGCGACCGCTGTGCAGGCCGAAGCGTAGCCGCAAAATGCGCGCTTCACGCGGACTCAAGGTTGCTAGAACCTCTTCGATCTTGTCGCGCAGCAGGTTCTGATAGGCTGTTTGTGTCGGTGTTGGGGCAGAATCATCTTCGACAAAGGATCCCAGCTCAGTATCCTCATCCTCTCCTACGGGCGTTTCGAGGGAGAGCGGGCGCCAGGACACCCGTATCATCCATTGAACCTTGCGCGGGTCGATTTCCATAGCCTCGGCGATTTCTTCCGGTGTGGGTTTGTGGCCGATGTTCTGCTCAAGTTGTCTGGCGACCTTATATAGGCGGCGGATTCGGTCAGACATATGAACCGGAACGCGGATTGTGCGGCCCTGGTCTGCAATCGCACGTGTGATCGTCTGGCGGATCCACCAGGTCGCGTAGGTGCTGAAACGGTAACCGCGGTGGTAGTCAAATTTTTCCACCGCCTTCATCAGTCCCAGGTTGCCCTCCTGGATCAGATCAAGGAAGGGTACGCCGCGCCCCATGTATCGTTTAGCAATACTCACCACCAAACGGGTATTGGCCTTGATAAGGTGATCGCGTGCCGCGCGAGCGTCCTGGATATAGCCATTGAGTTCAGTGCGCTTCCGGGTAGTCAGTTTTCCATTGGGTTGCCGTAATTTGTCTTCGGAGAAATTACCGCGTTCGATGCGTTGCGCGAGATCGACCTCCTGCTCTGTTGTGAGCAGCGGAACGCGCGCCATTTCCTTCAGGTAGAGCCCGACGGTGTCATCGCTGGAGATAGCGCTTAGGTCGAAGGGTTGCTGCACATCATCCGCTTCGATTTCCCGAAGCAGATGTGGGGGAACCTGAGCGAGGTCTTCATAGACCTCGATGCCCGTGGTGCGAAAGAAGGCTTGCAAGCGCTCTAGCCGGTCATCCGAATCTTCAACCTCCGGAAACACGGTAACGATGTCATCTGTGATTATGTAACCCTGGAAGTCCCCCTTTTCAATCAGGGCGGCAAAGGCTTCCCGTTTTTCCCACCGATTCTTCGAAACGCTCATTCACACTCTCCTGATGACTCCGCGAGACGCGGTCCTAAAACGGCTGGAACGTGGAACTGATTCGTCGTCATCCCCCTCGAGATTACGAGAGCAATGTCTTTAACACCGCAAGCCGTGGATCGATGTCCTCCTCTGGGTGGCTTTGGTGTCCTTCAGTTATTACTTCGCCGCATACGGGGCATAAACCCGCACATTCGACTCGGCAAACGGGTTTAATGGGCACGTCGAGGAGAAAGATCTCCCGCAGGAGCGGGCTGAGGTCTAGTATTGCATCCTCGGAGATGGTGAGTTGGGGATCGCTATCTCTCTCAGGCGGGTAGTCACAGTGCTCGTCGAGTTCTGCGCTCAGGATTTGCTTATAGTCCGAGAGGCAGCGGACGCACTCGAGAGTGATATTTCCTTGTAGGTGACCTTTGATGTAGATGCCATGGCCGGTTCGCGACAATCGAGCTGAACCACGCAGGTCAGAAATTAAAAAATCGTCGCCAATGAGGAGAGAGGTCTCCTCAAAGTCAAAGTTGCGACCGTATCCGACATCCTTGTTTAGCAAGAATCCGACATTAAGTCGCAACAGGTGACACTTAGTCAGGTTTGCACCGCCTGGCAATAAGTTTCCCAAAAAAGCGTTCGCATTATAGCATAGTAAGCAGTCGAAAGCAAGAAAACGCGTTTGTACGTAACATAATTTACCGATCCAGAGTAAAACAACCCAATATCTAGGGGGTTACACAGGAGATGATGCCACGAGTGGCTATAGGGTACTGTGCGAATAGTCAAATGAGAAAGGTCCTATGACACAGCTTCTTCTAGCGTCCCGAAACCCGGGAAAATGCCGTGAAATGCGCGTTTTGCTGCAACCGCTCGGTGTTGAAATCATCGATGTAAGTGAATTGGAAACCGAGGTGCGCGTTGACGAGATAGGGAAAACCTATGCGGAGAACGCAAGCCTGAAAGCGAGGGTATTCGCCGAGCGCTTGCGGATCTGGACAATCGGTGACGACACAGGTCTCGAGGTCGATTCGCTCGAAGGCGCCCCAGGATTGTACTCGGCTCGTCTGGCTGGTCCAGGCGGTTCGGACGCCGACCGCCGAAAAGCCTTGCTCTCCTTGCTGGGAGAGCATCCACGCCCGTGGACAGCACGCTTCCGGTGTGTCGTCGCTCTCGCCGGACCGGAGGGAGAAATTGACTGGGTTGAAGGTGTGTGTGAGGGAGAGATCATCCCCGACGAACGCGGCGATGGTGGGTTCGGCTACGATCCGATTTTCTTGGTCAGGGGGGTGGGCCGGACGATGGCAGAGATCAGCGCGGAGGAAAAAAACCGAGTAAGCCACCGGGCGTTAGCGATAAAGGTTTTATTTCCCACCCTGAAAAAGCGATTAAGGGTTTAGCGAAACTCGAGCGGAATGAGGGTCCGGTGTTTAGGGTGGGAAGAGTATCTCCCCATAGGATATTTAAAACTGCAGCTTGCGCGCGTCACCTGTTTGATAAAAGCGTGCTCAATGGCCCTATTACATCCCTGCCAGGAAATTCTCAACCGCAGCGGCAACTTCCAGAGGTCGTTCAAGCATGACCATGTGGCCCGCGCCCTCCATGAGAACTAGCGTGGATTCGGGAATCTGCTCGTTCAGATGACGGGCATACTTCACGGGCGTTAGACGATCTTGTTCGCCGCAGAGAATGAGCGTTGGGATCTGTATCTCCGAGAGGCGGTCGAGGATGTCAAATTGGTTGCAGGCTGTGAAATCCCCGTGGATAATCTCGGACCGAGTCTCAGACATGCGCGTTTTCGCCAGCGCTACGATTTTTTCAGGTGATTGATCGCTGAAAGCCCACGCGATGACCACTCCCACGGTTTCTTCAAACCGCAGTGGATCAGCAGCAGCCTGGAGGATATCATCGTGGACGCGCAAACGCCCGCCAGTGCCTACCAATACCAGTCCGGCAACGCGGGCTGGTTCCTCGAGTGCAGCGGTCATGGCGATGGCACCGCCCATCGAGTGCCCGGCCAGCACCGCGCGTTCGATCCCTTGCTCTTCTAACCACTCGATAACCCGCGTTACATAACCATTGATGGTCGTTTCCCCATCCCCCGGTGATTCCCCGTGCCCCGGGAGGTCCAAACCGAAAACGGGATAATTCGGAAGGCGTCGCAGTTGTGGCGGCCAATGAAGCCGGGTTCCACCCGAGCCGTGGATTAAGACAAGTGGCGGAGATCCGGTATCAAGATCTCCGCCGTGTATGCTGAAGTGGATGGGGCCTGCCATCTATTCCTGTTCCTCTAACCAGCGCTCGGCCATCATTCCCGCCGCAGCACCTTGGCCGACAGAAGTGGTGATTTGCCGAAAGACGGAATCCTGGATCTCGCCGGCAGCGAATACGCCAGGTACGCTTGTCATCATGCGCTCATCCGTAATCAGATAGCCGCTTTCGTCCAACTTTAATTGGCCCTCGAAAAAGCTGGAGTTCGGAATGTGGCCGATGAAGATAAAAACCCCATCGGTGTCCATTGTAAAAGCCTCGTCTTTTTTGACATTGCGTGCGAGCGCCGACTCCACTTTGCCATCCCCGCGAATCTCGTCTAGGACCGAATCCCATACGAATTCTATTTTCTCGTTTGCAAACGCGCGCTGCTTGAGAGCCTCACCGGCGCGTAATTCGTCCCGGCGATGGATAACCCGGACGCGATTGACAAACCGAGTGAGGAAGAGTGCCTCTTCGATGGCGCTGTCTCCACCGCCGACAACAAGCACGTCCTTATCGCGGAAGAAGAAACCGTCGCATGTGGCGCAAAACGAGACGCCGCGGCCGATGAACTCCTCTTCGCCAGGGATCCCGAGTCGAGTCGGAGAAGCGCCGACGGTCACGATCACAGCCTCCGCTTCAAATTCATCTCCGTGGGTTTTGATGTGGAATGGGGAACCCTTACTGAAATCCACTTCGGTGACATCGTCAATAAGCATGCGGGCACCAAAGCGTTCGGCCTGTTTCTGCATCAATTCGGCCAATTCAGGCCCGCTTGTGCCTTCTGGGAAGCCGGGGTAGTTTTCAACTTCATTGGTGATCGAAATTTGTCCACCGAGCTGATTCCCGGAGATCACCAGAGGTTTCAGGTTAGCACGTGCTGTGTAGAGTGCAGCTGTAAGGCCCGCAGGACCTGATCCGATAACAATAATTTTTTCTTTCTGCATGCGACCCTCACAAGTAATAATTCAAGATTGGGTTAGTGATCACGGATGCTTTTTGTCAATTCCTTGATGGTGGAGCGCAGCCACCATCCGAGAACACGAGCGGGCGGCCTTTCCTTGGAGTCCATAAGCGATTGCCGGCGGGGATTATTGAGATCACCAAGGAAATATTCGGATGGACAGAGATTAGATTCAGGCTACTGCCTTTGACGCAGCTTTCACGCCTCTTGGAGCATGCCGTCATTGTAAGCCAACCCTTTACGCGGGGCAATGGGTAGGAGCGAGCCTATGACAGCGCTCCCGCCCGCAGCCATAAGAGAATTCCGTAAAAGAGTCCAATAACGGCAGCTTTAAGTCCTGATCTATAGATGTGTAAGGGTGTGGTGGATATTACGTCGCGAATGGTTATGAATTGCTTTCGGGTTTGTTGGTTTCTTTAGACCGAGGCATGTTAAACAGCGTTACAATTGCCGCTTGCGTGGCCGCGGTGAGCCAAAAATTCCGCGTCAATCCGAAGAGCAAACCGGAGAAGAGTGCCCGCAATAACCTTGCGCCGTTGGCGAGCTTGAATCGGTCTGTCTTCTCCTCTTGAAGAACCCAGACTGTCGTCTCTACAAGGGCAAGGGCCGTGCCGATCGCAACGCTTACGGGGAAAGAAACCGCCCATAAGGCAGCTGAGGCACGATACATTGCCCAACGAGGCTCTTCGCGAAGCGTCTCAGAGAGCGTATGAGACCAGGGTAATTTGATCGGGCGGGTATGTAGAAAAAGAGCGGCCGCAACAATTCCCAATCCACAGGCGACGGCAACGCTCACCCAGCCCGACAGCGAATGGCCGTACAACCCGGCATCGCGGCCGATGATCGACCCAGAGAGCAGTGCAAGGTACGGCAGAAGAAGACTGTATACCCAGGGGGCTGCCGTCTCCAGCGGCTCTCGCCAGGTGACAAATTGATCTCGTAACCGCGGCAAGACCCAACTTACGATGATGGGGGAGCCGATTAGTGCGAGAGACCAAACTGCCGCTTCCCAGGGCATCCTAATATTAACTCCTTCTATGGCCCAATTGTCTGGCCTGTTAAGCCGGACATATATTGTAAAACTTTGGTCAGGAATGCTCCGCCATATTCTGTTTAATTTGGGATGGTTCGAGTAAGACCGAAAGCGTGATTTGTGTGCCTTCCCCCTCCGCCGATTCGATGTGTAGGATTCCATCGACGAGATCGGCGCGCTCGCGCATGTTCACGAATCCCAAGCTGCCGCGTTGCTCGTAACTGGCATCTACCCCGCCAACGTTGAAGCCTACTCCATCATCTTCCACTTCGAGGATGAATCGATCATCTTCGCGGAGCAGCCGCACCCAGATATGCGCAGATTCGGCGTGCTTGCGAGCGTTTTTCACCGCCTCCTCGGCGATGTAGAAGAGCGCGCCTTGTTTCCCGAGATCGAGTTCTTGAGGCAGCTCGGAATCGGTCTCGATTAAGATATTTTGATGGTGAATCTCGTTCTCTTTATCGGCCAATTGATAGAGCGCAGCGATCAACCCACGCCTTTCTAAAATCAGGGGTCGGATGGTGAAGAGCATGTGACGAATCTCGCGGGTTGTCTGGCGGGACATGTCTTCGACGCGCTTCAACTCCTCTACAGCCTCTTCCGGATCACGCTCTATCAAGCGTCTGGCAAAATTCACCCGCATCGTAATTGCGGCGATCGTCTGAATCGGACCATCGTGAAGGTCTCGGGCGAGTTTATTCCGGGCTTCTTCTTCTAGTTCGCTGATGCGCTTCTTCTCAGTCTCGAGACTCTCGTAAAGACGGGCATTGTGCAGGGCGACACTCACTTGTTGTGCGATGGCGTTTAGAAGATCACGCCGCTCTTCGTTGAAAAAGTGAAGCGTTGGATGGCCGTAAAGCAGAATTCCAAAGGTCTCTAGTTGATAGGTTAACGGGGCGACGAAGACATCGCAGCATTCCCAGAGTCCAGGTAATTGTTTGAGGTCAGGGTCTTGATCTGGATTGCGCGCGAGCAGCGAGTCCCCCCGAACAAGCGCTCGACTGAGCGCACCCGTATCTGTGACTAACACGACGTGTTGTTTATCGGGTCGAAGGTGCCGTGAGGCAACGACTTCAAAGCCCTCATCGGTTAGGAGCAGCAACGCACTTCGTAGCGTGTGTTCATGACCGTCACCCGAAATAACGGCGCGCGTTGATAGGTCGAGAGCGAGGTCGAGGACATCCTCAACATTGAGGCTGGAGTTGATCTCCACGGCCATTCGGACAAGCTCATATACTCGTGAACGCTCCGTCCGCCGGACCCTTTCCGCCAGCGGCCGAGTTTCATCTGCGGGAAAACCTATGCCATCGATGAGTTTATTTTCGAACCACGCCAGGAGCATGGAAGAGGGCAGCAAGACCAGCGCATGAGTAAGCAGTGTTCGCAGGGGATAAAGTTCCAGCCCGGGTGAAACATAGGGCAGGATGAATGCGCTCGCCAGTGCTATAGTCATCCATAGTGGCGCAAGAGCGATTCCATCAACAGCAGCGAAACCGAGTGGCCCGATTATTAATGTCCACCACAGCGGACTTTGTGCCCATCCGCTGTGTATGATCAAGATCAATCCAAAGGCGAGATCGGCAAGTCCGTTTAGGCGGAAGTGGATAGCGGCGTGCCAGTCACTGGCCATCGCCAAACTGGTGAGCAGGGAGAGCAGCAGCCAGCCAATGCAAAGAAAAACCAGCTCCGAGTTGAGCAAACCAGAATACCTGGCGACGAAGATCGCCCCAATAAGTAGCAGAGTTCGGAAGACCCACGCCGTCCATACTTGGCGGACGCTAGGTGACTTCAGGAAAGTGAACATAGTCTTTATGATAATCACGAAATGGAGCAATGCAACTTGTAGTAAGCCAACTTAATTAAGTCGAGAGGATAACCACTAAATTAGGGTCTTGCATGTAAGGGAAGTACTAGGAACGCACAAGGGTGTGCAAAATTCTCCAACATTCTACGACGACTCAGTTTTGCGACCTTTCCCGGCGGGATCTAAGCCAGGATCCGAGAGCGCCACGTTGTGGCGCGACAACGAAGATAATGGCGAAAATCGCGGTCGCGACCATGACAATCGATGCCCCGGAAGCGACGTTGATATAGAACGATAGATAGAGTCCGAGCACGGAGGAGACAGCGCCGATCAACGCCCCCAGAAGCATCATGTTCGGCAAGCGTTTTGTGAGAAGGTAGGCGGACGAAGCCGGTGTGATCAGCATCGCCAGGACGAGGGCAATACCAACAGCTTGAAGCGAGATCACGATTACAACCGCGAGCAGAACGAGCAACAAGTTCTGGAGGAAATTCACCGGTAAGCGCAACGTTTTCGCCAATGTGGGATCAAATGAGAGGACAAGAAACTCCTTATAGAAGGCAAATACCGTCAGTAAGACCAATAGGCCCAACACACCCATCAGCACGAGGTCAGCATTTGATACTCCGAGCAAATCACCGAAGAGAATATGAGTAAGGTCCACGGCGTAGCTTCGTTGGAGTGAAATGAGGGCCACGCCCAAGGCGAAAGCGCCGGCGAAAACCACACCGATTGCCGTGTCATCCTTGATGTCTGTGCGCCTGCTAATGAACCCGATCAGCAGCGCCGCCAGTATGCCGAAAATCAACGCGCCGACAGCGTATGGCCACCCAAGAAGAAATGCAATCACCACACCCGGCAGAATAATGTGCGCGAGCGCGTCGCCGAAGAAAGCCATGCCCCGCAGCACGACATATGAACCGAGAATGGGACAGACAACGCCGACGATGAGAGAAGCCCACAGCCCGCGCAGCATGAAGCTATATTGAAAGGGTTCGACCAGGTAGGAAAGCAGATCGTTCATGACCTCAGAACCCCATCCTCTCCCTCGCAGCAGGTATCACTGAGGATCAGCGCGCTGTCAGCGCCCGGAAGCATATGTACCTGGTCGCCGTAGGCCTGGACAAGCGCTTTGTGAGAGAGCGCATTTGTTGCCGGTCCATAGCTTATTAAACGCCGGTTCAGCAGCATTATTTGATCAAAGTGTTTTGCGGCGAGGTTAAGGTCGTGTGTGGCGGTGAGCACCGTTACACCAGCCTGGTGCAGGTCGTCCAGAATGCGTAGTATGGCCTCCTGGCTGGGAATGTCGAGACCCGTGAGAGGTTCGTCGAGCAACACGACTTCCGCCTCTTGTGATAATGCCTGAGCCAGGAAGACCCGCTGCTGTTGTCCACCCGAGAGTTCCCCGATCCTATGATCGGAAAAGGATTGCATATCGACGCTCTCCAGTGCTTTGCGGACGATGTCCCAGTCCGCGCGCGTCGGCCAATGAAAGAAGCCGATTTGACGGATGCGCCCCATCATTACGACCTCGGCCACATTAGCAGGGAAATCCCAATCGACCTGGCTGCGCTGAGGGACATAGGCAATGCAGATGTGGCCGCCCGGTCCATGACCAAAAATGTTGATCTCGCCTTTTGTTGGTTCAATGAGTCCGGCGATTAATTTAATAAGGGTGGTTTTACCCGCGCCGTTTGGCCCAACGATAGCGATGCGTTCGCCGGCGGGGATCTCTGCATTGATCTCTTCAAGCACGCTGACGCCGTTATAGCGCAGGGTGACATTGTGCAGGTGGATCGGGGAGGCGTTGGTGTCATGTTCTTGAAAGTGGCCAATTATATTCGGCATTTATTTTGTCCCAGGTCGCGGTTACTCTTACGGAACTACTTCAAAGCATTGACGATCGCGCGCACATTGTACTGCATGAATGTAAGGTATGTGCTGGCTGGTCCATTGAGAGCACTGAGGGAACCCGTATAGAGCGGAACTACCGCCACAGAGGTGTCCCTGGCCATCTGCTCCGCGATCTTCCTGTTGGAATTTATTCCAATGAAGATCACCTTAACACCGGATTGGCGAATACTATCCTGGAGGTCAGCCAATTCCTGCGCGGAAGGCGAGGCCGCAGAACTGTAGGCGGGAAGCAGAGCGTTGAGAATCTCAAAATCATAGCGTTGGGCAAAATAGCCCATGAGCAGATGATCGGTCACGAGTTTGCGATCTACTAGTGGGATTTCTTCTAATTGGGTCAGGATCCAATTGTGGAGATCTTCGAGCTGATCGTGAAAGGCATCGGAATTTGCTTGGAAGGTGGCCGCGTTTGCGGGATCGAGGGCGGACAGGGACTGCGCTGTGTTATCGGTCCAGACGCCTATATTCAACGGATCGAACCAGACATGGGGATCAACTCCGGTGTCCGCGTGGGCTTCTGTCTCATGATCCGCGTTTGTATCTGTTCGCTCCGGGGTGAGTTCGCGGAGTTGTATCCCCTCCGAAAGGGAAACAATGGGGATGTCTTCAGGAAGTTGCGCCAGCGTTTGCTCCAGCGCCTCTTCCAAGCCCAGGCCATTGATGAAGACCAGATCCGCGTCATGGAGCATTCGCAGGTCGCCCGGCGTTAGCTGATAGCCGTGTGGGTCGGTCATGCGCGGGATGATCGAGCTGAGTTTGATAGTGTCCCCGCCGACATTGGCGACCACATCGGCGACGATGCTGGTTGTCGCAACCACCTGTAAAAGACCCCCATCCTGGAGTTGAGCTGCTTTGAGATCTTCTGGCTGCGTAAGGGTGAGATAATCATGGTAAGTAGAGCTACTGGAAGCATTCTCCGCACCGCGCGAGCACGCGGCCAAAAGAGCAGCGAAGATCAAAATTATCATTTGCGGGAGAGCGGGTCGATTCCGGGATAGCACTGTCTAAAGTTCCTTATGTATGTCTGTAGATTTCGTAAGGTGTTGGATGAGTTTTCATGCCATGTATCAGGATCAGCATGGTTTCATAACTCGGTCACCCATGTCGACATCGCGATCACGTAGGGTTGCGCTGGCACTCACGGCATAAACCGACCAGTTCGAGTAGGTGATCTTCAATGACGAATCCAGTCTCGTTTTGAACCTGTTTCATAAGCGGCTTGAGATCTTCCGTCCCGGCGATCTCGATTGCCTGATTGCAGCCGCGGCACACCAGATGGTGGCCATGACTTAATTCCACCCGGGCGTATCCGTGGCATTTGTCCCCGAAGTGGATGCGACGGATATAGCCGCGTTCCGCAAGGAGCGATAGGGTACGATAAACCGTTACCAAACCGAGCGAGGGACAGTATTTCTTCGCCCGCGCGTGCACCTGCTCGGGTCGCAGCCACCCATTGGTTTCATTGATGATGCGCACAACCGCAGCGCGTGATTGCGTGAGTCGATACCCCGCGCTTTTTAAGTCTGCCAATATATGCTTGGAGGATTTCAAATTTGTCATAATGAAAATAATTATCAATAAGGAGGGTACCAGTATGGGGGTGGGACGTCAAGAGATAGGTGTTTGGGGTGGGGGCGATGCCGCGGAGTTGTCGTTGCCGGAAAGCGCAACTAAGACAAAAGACTTCATATTGTGCTCGGCGAGCACAGCGGTCGCCAAACCATCCCTTAAGAGGAAAAGGTACCCCCCAATACAGTCGTTCCAGTTTGGTGCGGTTGCTTATTAAGAGTATGGGTGGTGAAATCCTGATGCCGTCAAGGGGTTGGTGTTGGATTAGGTATTACTGTTGAGATGTAATCGCCTAGAAGCCATCCCTCAACGGTTTCGCCGAGCTTCGTTGTGAAGCGAATGTACCACCAGGTAGATTCCTCGACCTGCTCCGGGCCGGCGAGGACGAGAATGGAGAGGCCCTCCTCCACAAAGCCGACGTGTGCGCCCAGGGGATCGGGCACAACCCTAACAACTGCGCCGGTGCCGCCAGTGTGGGCCACTTGAGCAGGCTGCGGGGTTGCGGTGGGGGTCACGGTGGGCGTCGGAGTTTTGGTCGGTGTGCTGGTGATCGTGGCGGTTGATGTGATAGTTGGTGTGCTGGTGATCGTGGCGGTTGCGGTGGGGGTTGCCGTAGCGGTTGGTGTAGGCGGGGGTGTGGGGAGAATCGCCAAAACCGAGGCGCCCAAACCTGCTGCGCTGAGGATTGCCACCAGGCCCATTAATGCCATAGCGGCCACAAGAGAACGAGAAGCACCCGTCAGGGGTCGGAACCCGAGCGCGGCCAGCACGGCGACGGCGACGACGATCGCCCATGCAAGGTGTAGAGCGAAGGTTAGTGCGGCACCTTGCCAGAGCTCAGGCTCGGCGCGTAGCAGCCCGATGGCGGCGGCACCGAGTGGTAGAAATAACTCATAAGCGACGGCTGCGCTTGGGAGTGGAGCCAGCCGCTCTTCGCGCGCCAGAGAATAAGCGAGAAGGCCTGCACCAAGCATAACCATACTGAAGTCGATAAGGTTAAGTTCTGTGTGTCCGTAAGCGAGCAGGAACGATGTCTCTGAGCCTGTTGCGAGACCGCCCGCAAGGCCGGCAGTTATGGCTAGCAGCAGTCCGGCGACGGTGAAGCCGGCGAGCATACGCAGGAAGAAACGCGGCGAGCCGGTTACCGCCGAAAGTGCGAGACCCATGAGCGGTCCCATCTGGTAGGCAATAAGCGCGCCGGCGACGAGCAATGCTCGCTGCTCGAAACGGAAACCGACGCCAATCAGGAGCCCTGCCAGCAGAGCGAAGACAAAGCCGCCGACATTCGGGGAGACGATTTGAGCGAGATCTTCGAGGAATGTCTCGCGGTCGTCCGCACGAAGCTGGGTGAGCATGCGGCGGGCTCGCCTGCGGCGGGCGCGGGAATGAGTCTGGAGCGGGTCGTATGGTTCACTCATATTTGTACTCATCGTCGTAATGTAGCGACCAGACGGGTGGGATGCTCGAGTAATGCGAACGCGGTGCTGATGTCTGGAACAACTACGTCGGCGGCGGTTAGAGCATCGACCGCCAGCCCTTCAATCGAGGCAATAGCGATCCCGATAGCGGCTTCACGCAACATGCCGGCGTCGTTGGCGCCCTGACCGAGGGCAACGACGCTCTCTGCGCCCAGCTCGTGCACGTAGACAGCCTTCGCTTTTGCCTCGCCGCTCTTCGGTATCCGCACTGCTTGCAGACCGAGCTGTTCATCAATCTGCGCCTGACGACCGTGGGTGTCGGCGGTGAGCAGGTGAAGCTGCAGCCGGTCGCTCAAGGCGAGCAAAGCTTCGGGGGCGCCGTCGAGCAGCTGGCCATCGAGAGCGAGAGTCCCGTTGACGTCGGATACGAGATGTTTTAACTGGATCAAACCGCGTCCAGGGATGTTGAGTTCAATCACCGGCTCCCTCCTCGCGGCATTATAGCATCGGGGGAGAGGAGAGGACAAAAGGGATGATACGGCAACGTAAGGAAAAGGCGCAAATTACTTTGGCGCGCAAGCAGTTAACTCAATAACTTAAGGGAGTACTATCTTTTGATAGTTATCAGGCGTGACAACTGTGAAGCTCGCTTCTGGGTAATTATTTGTCCATTCCTGAGGAGCCTTCACTGCCTTTTTCGGGGACCATTTGAATTCATAGCCATCAAGTTGTTTTCCCCTCTCTTCTACGAGGTCGATCTCCTGCTGGGAATAGGTGCGCCAAAAGTAGAGATTTGCGACTTCGGAAGCATAGGTCAGATATTTGATGCGTTCCATGGTCAAAAAATTTTCCCATAGTTGTCCGACATCGCCGCGCTGGTCAAGACGATTGAATTGGGCAATGATGGCATTACGGATTCCGTTGTCAAGAAAGAAGTACTTTGACTTTTGTGTAACCTCTTTTCGCAAGTTGCGGCTGAAACCACCGAGACGATACAAGATAAATGATTTTTCCAGAAGGTCAATATATCGTTGAACAGTTTTAACATCGACACCAAGTGAGCGCGAAAGCTCATTATGCGAGACCTCGCTTCCCACTTGAAACGCAAGTAGCTTTAAGAGGTCCCAGATCTTGCCTGAATTTCTCACTCGCTCAAACGCAAGGATGTCTTTTAGGAGATAAGAATTGGCAATCTCGGTCACCACCTCGATACGGGCTTTGGTTGTTCGCGCCGTGACGACGTCTGGATAGGAGCCGAAGATCAACCGTTCTTCAAGCCCTTGTCTAAGTTCAAATCGGTTGTGCAACGAAAGCAACTCAGCTTGGGCGAAAGGGAACAGTTTGAGCATTCGCTTTCGCCCAGTCAGCGGCTCGCTCACTTGCCCCCCTAATTCAAAAGACGAGGATCCCGTGACAAGCACATACATGCCAGGGATCAGGTCTACTATGATCTTCAAGGCTTGACCGATATTCGGTATGTACTGCGCCTCATCGAGGGCGAAAAGTTCATAGCCCTCGAGATATTCTTTAATCAAATTCACATTTCTGGAGCTTAAGAGTTGCTGGGTGGGAACATCATCTCCAACCGCCGACTTGTACTTCAACCGTGTACGGGAGAGATATGTTTGCAGAAGGGTGGTTTTCCCCACCCTTCGTGGACCATAGATGATAAGTACCTTGTTGGGCTCAAGGTATTTGTCCAGTGGTTCATAAGCACGTCCAATCATGCTTACACTATACAAGAACTCCATAAAATTGTCAAAAACCATGGAGCTAGGATCCATAAATTTATATTACTTTAGGGACATGAAACCCATGAATTTAATGCAATGGGCAGCATGGTGGCCCTCATTTTTCCGGGTCTGCGAGAAGGCAGGAACAAGCGTTTGTTCTTAGTGCAGCGAGATGTCTTATCAAACGCGATTATTGTGCCACGAACCGAGGGGGATTGCTCCGGTCTTCCCTCTGGTATTTTTGAAACACGAGATACGATTGCCCCGGATTTTTCTCTGTTAAGACAGATGAAAGAAGCACTAACCTGGAGCTCATTATGACACGGGAATCTGACATGCGAATCTTGAGACCTTGCCATCGCTCTGCTATAATCGCTTTATAGGGCGCGTAGCTCAGCTGGTTAGAGCGCACGGTTCACATCCGTGAGGTCGATGGTTCGAGTCCATTCGCGCCCACTGTAGTCCTCACGGATAGCCGATTTGGGTAGCCGTGAGGACTGAGGTTTAAGGAAGATTATTATTTGATCAAAGCGGAGACCACAAGGCTTAAAACCGTGGGATTGAGAACTTGAGTTTTACAGGGGGTTTCGCTCTTATTCGGAACCATAGACCACATGGTTCCGTCTGCCTGTACGCCCGGCATGGGCGATAACTAGGAGGTGGAAATCCTCTGCGGACGTTGATCCGACGAACCGCTAGCCGACCCCACTCCGCTGCGCTGCGGGGACAGTGAGGCAACTGCGCT
>DAOUDJ010000010.1:0-5132 GCA_034430795.1 Anaerolineales bacterium
GAACTGGCCTTGGGCCTTCTCCTTGACGACGAACTCCCAGACAATTTCGATCATGCTGGACCGGTCTCTCTATCAACTAGCTTCCAAACTCTACTTCATCTAAGCGTTTTAACTCAAAGTGAATCGACAATTTCGTCCAAGTTATCCAAGCGCAATGTCACGTTCTCCAAATCGCTGATGGACTCTGTGTGGTGCTGCAAGCCTATCCGTGGTCAAGAAGATCATCATCCCCTGTCGCCTGCATCAGGTCGCCTGAGCAGGTAGGTCACCCAGTACCTCGCGCAGCAGGTCAAGAGCGCCGGGGGTCTTCTCCCAATACTGACCCTGTTCCTTCCAATAGAGGTAAGCCTGCTCCGGGCTCCACATGGCGACGCGGTCAAGGCGCAAACCCTTGGGCTTGCGGTGGCGTTCTTTCACGATCTCCTGCGCCACCAGAGGTAGGTTATCGACGGCCAGCACCAGCGCCTCCCGCGCCCGCTCGATCTCTCCGACCCGATACAGTGCCAGCGGCCGTCCGAAGAGAATCCCTTCCATCCCATCCTCCGGGAAGAGCTCGCAGATTTCCAAGACCCCCTCCGGCTGCTCCAGTTGAAAATAGCAGTCAATGGCGAGCGCCCGAACCCCCTGGTTATCGTTGGGATTCCAGGCGAGCAGCCTCAAGAATGCTTCCAGGGCCTGCTCGACCTGCCCGCGCTCCAGGATCTCCAGCGCCAAACCGTGATATGCGCGCAGGAAAGGCCGGTTGTCGAGGAACAGCCAGGGCAGTGAACCGGATCCTGATTGGATTTCTTCGGGTAAACATTCCAGGCCGATCTTTACAACGTGCTGCCAGAGAGCGAAAGCCTCCGCCTCCTGGCCGGCTTCGTCCAGAAGCATCGCCAGATGGTGGTAAACGTCGATGAACTCGGGATAGTCGGAAAGGAGCCGGCGGTAGCGGCCTTCTGCGTATTCGACATCGCCCACCCTCCAAGCTTCAATGGCGTCTTCGAAGAAATCATAGATCGTCAGCGTCAGCCGGGGGTAGACAAACTCCCAGTGGTCATCGCCGCGCGGCTCCACCAACAGCGCATCCGGCGGCGGCATTGCCTTGGTGGTGTCGTCCCACCATGTGTTACTCATTACATTCTCCTTGGTGAAAAGCGATCGCTGCTGGAGGTCAAACAATCCTCAGTATGAATGCGTCGTCGAAATTCATCTTTCGCAGAATCCTCTCCGCTTGCTTCAATTCGCTCACATCCACCCTGCTGACATCGAGGGTGTACTCATGATGTTGGGTCTCAATCCGGACGATCTCTCGTGAGAAATCGATCGACCGCAGCCGATCATCTTCATCACAGTGAGCCTCATCGGAGAAGCTCACGCCACGCTCGGACTCATCGAGCAGGAACTCATACTTGGGTGTTCGCAGCAGGATCAGACTGCGGATTTCTCCCGGCTCCCCCTCGGATAGTGCAAAAGAAACGATCAGATCATCGCCGCTTTCGTTCGTCATGAAATCCACGCGTTCCATGGACAGCCTCCGATAGCCAACTCCAGAGTGATCGTGAGGGTCGACATAACGGATTGATGGTCTCTAGAGATAGGATGCGTCGTGCTGCTCGTATTGTATTTCCGATTAAGGTACTCTGGCTAGCCAAGTACGCGGATCAAGTTCTCGCGGGTAAGCAGATCCATTTCCTCGGCACGCTCCAGAAATGGCGCAACATCAGCGCGCACGTTTCGCCACTCGAGCTCTTCTACACGCTGGCGCAAGATATCCCGCCAGTTGGTCTTTGTGATTGTTGGACCCTGCCAGCCTGTCTGCGAGAGCGCGTTGTTGAGTAGGGTCAGGTTCGGATCGGGCCAGTCTGGATCGCTCAAGTACCACAGTAGATCGTACAGGTCCCGCCCTTTGGTAAAAGATCGCTGCAGGATGGCGCGGATCTTCCCGGCAAGCAGCGACGGCCGATTGTGATGGTGCAGCTGCAGGGTCACATGGCGGCGCACGACCGTGGTTTCCAGCTGAGTACCCTCTGGTGGGTTCGTGTCTACCTCGAGCTTCAGGCTGAAGACCTCGTCTCGCTGCCCGGAAAGGCCCATCTCATATAGCAGCCCGCGAAAGCGGATCCACGCATTCTGGACCACCCGATCATCTGTGCGCTTCGTCTGCAGTTCATAGCCTTCTCGATGAAACTCTACATCGATAGCCTGGACGTACCCCTCAAGATTGTACGCTGCCGGATTCCCCTCCAGCGTGAACTCGAGATACTCGGAGTGCCGTGGCAGCGCGTAGAGGAAGCGCAGTGCCGCGCCCCCGTGGAAGGCGAGCGGGACCATGGCGCCCTCGCGCTGCAGGCAGGCCAGGGCTCTTGCCTGGAGGTACTCGCGCATCACATTCCGGGCTTTTAGCGGAGAGGCGCTCTCTTCGATAAGACGGGCCAGGAAATCTTTCATCGCCCCTGCTCCCCCGCACTCGATTCAAGAACGAGTGATTCCAGCTGTTCCACTGCGCGCATCACCTTGGGTTTCCCGAACGCCCTGGCAGCGTTCTTGAGGGAATGCACATCCAGGTTCTTAAAATTCTGAAGGCGGAGCGAATGGATGTAGCCCTTGGAATCCCCGCCGGGGGTGAGATAGATAAGATCCAATAACGCCTTCTCTGGTGTAGCGACGAGCGCTTGCTTGCCATCACCTAATTCGAGAAGCCGGTAACCAAACAGGTATTTTCTGCGCACGTGTCGGAAGAGGAAGCTTCCCAGGGGGGTACCCCAATGTCTGGGCCGGCTCGAGCAGACGCTCACGACCGTAGGCGTGTATTCTGGAATGAGGCCATAATGAGCGAGAGCTGATTGGCAGCTTACATATGAACCTTGTGTCATGCGGTTGGCGATGGTGAAGGGATGCGGCTTGACCTTTTGATAAGGCGGCGCCAGGGTGTAGAGCCCTCGGCGCAGTTGATACAGGCGGCCGGCACTCGTCCAGCGCGTGAGTTGGCGGCGGACGTGATTTGGATCCACGTCGCCGGCCAGCAGCAAGCCTGTCGCGAAAACGGGTTCATCTTCCACAATCTCAACCAAACGCTCAAATTCCATGGCAGTATTTTGCCATTAATGGCAAATTAATGCAACACAATTGCCTTTCAACGCCATTCGTGACAATGGAAAGACGATACAACTCTCAACTTCGCTTGTTTGGCTGTGGGGTTTTAATGGACTGATTGAAGTCAACATCTTTAATTGGCGGCGGAAACCACCTGCTTTACTTCGACCCCCATCACTTCTGGGGGTGAGATGCCAGGATGGTATAGCGGGTGGAGGAAACCACCCCAGCCTTCATTATCTAACTTAATCCTTCAATAAAACCCGATATCCCTCCACCAACCGATACTTCCTGCCCCGTTTAGATGGGTCAGCAACTTCCAGCCAGCCATCCGCTACCCAACCGGTAAGCAAATCCCTTGTCTGGCGGACAGAAATCCCCAATAAGTTGGCAACGTCTAAGGATCGAATAAGTTCTTGGGTGTTAAATAACCCCAATACTCGCCGGGCACGATGATCGAGAGAACGTAATAGTGCCAGAGCTTCCTGATCAATACCTTCTTCTATTATCTCACTTCTGATCTGCTGGGACACCGGTTCAAAGACTCCTGCCATGCCCTTTAAAAAATAATCCAACCAGGAGGTAATATCGGCTTCATTGCGGCCAAAATAATAGTTGTGGTTTGGGTGCGTAACGAGTGCATCGTAATAACCCTGCAAATCTTGGGCGTAGAATTCTTCCAAAGAATAGAACTTGCCCAGATCATAGCCGGTCTGGTACAAAATCCAGGTGGTGAGCATTCGCCCTGTACGTCCATTGCCATCATAGAAGGGGTGAATGGTCTCAAATTGATAATGGGCCACCCCTGCTACCACGGGGATCGGCATATCCTTAATGGTTTTGTGGACCCAGGCCACCAATTCTTTCATAAGGCCGGGCACATCCGCCGCTTCTGGCGGCATGTAAACGATCTGCCCGCTGCTTTCCCGGATTATATTTTGCCCATCCCGATAGGGTGTTGGCTTGGCTTTTCGGCCTGAGTAAAGAATTGCATGTAACTTTCGGATGCGCTCTTCGGTAATTTTTTGTCCGCCTTCTACCCACTTCTCCATTTGCTGTAATGCCTGATAATAGCGTTCAACCTCTTGCACGTCCCGCTCACGGCCAGGGAACTGTCTTCCTTGCTGCACCACCATTTCTGTCTCTTTTAAGGTCAAACGGTTCCCCTCGATCACTGTCGAATAATGCGTGGATCGAATATTGGCCTGAAAACGCAACACCTCCGCCACAGCGGGTGGCAGCATGGTCAGGCGCACCGTTTCTCGCACACGTTCAATTGTCTGTAGATAACGCACAATGGAGGGTGTCAATTCAAATTTATAAGTCATATCCATATTATATCATTTCCGCCATTAAAGCGCCGATAAACCGCCGTTAATACTAGTCTGCTCTCCCCCCTGTTTTAACCGATTGATGAATGCCATCAAGAAGTCAACTACGGCCCATTCAGCGGGTGGTAGTTGACGTAAAGTGACAGCGAGACAAGAGAATGCGGAGAGGGGATAAGCAGGCATTCTGATTACGCTAATAATCGGAAGCTATAATTCAGATAGAGAAATATTTATATGCTCAAGATAGGGAAAGAACTTATTATCTGTAATACAACAACACAGAAGAACGCGACATCCTTTGCGGGCTTGATTATTCATTCAAACGAGCTGGCTAAGGATCAAAGATGAATCGACGGGAGTTCAAATAACTCTACCCGACCATCCTTAATCGATTTCTTCAAACCATTATGAATCTCATCCTTCACTGAAAAATAGATCACCTGCCAACCTTCCTTGGCAAGATTCGTTAAAACCTCAAGCTGCTTTGATAGACGCTTGCTGTCGGAAGTGAGGAACGGATCATCGAGCAAGAGGAAGCCAGGCTCGCCCTGAAGGATACGGTCCGCGAGAGAGAGTCTCGTGGCGATATAAAGCTGATCGTAGGTGCCTGAAGAAAGCGCGTATGCCCGCAGCCTCTCTCCGTTATTCAGTACAACTTTGAGCTCTCCATCGCTCGGTTCATACTCCACGCCCTTATAGGCATCGTCTGTGATGCTCCGGAAA
>DAOUDJ010000011.1:0-14984 GCA_034430795.1 Anaerolineales bacterium
TAAGCCAATTACTGGCATAAGACAGCGAATAGTGCATCCGTTACAATTGCCAATAGCGAACCTGGATAGAACACCGAATTGATTATTAATTAGGATAAATCAATGGCGGGCTAACAATTCGCTGGAACGGACCGGGGTAGCGCGGGGTTTTGATAACGATGTTGTATGATGAGGGCATGGAGAACAAGGTGCGGTCGGGTATTCCCCGGCCGCTGCCCACAAACCCCACTCCGCTTCGCCCCGCAGAGCGAACGGGATCTTCGTCCCCCCCAAGATCGAGGGGCTGCGTCCCCCCCCAGATACGGGGGATCTTCGTCAGCTTAAAACCATTTTGCACCCAGCTTTACAGGCGCCGTTATGACGTAAGCAATGGTCAGAAGTCGAGCATAAAACTTGAGATATAAATTTTTGGATTTGGCATTTTTAGCAATCAGTTTTATTACGGTACTCATTCTTTTTGCCGTTTTCTTTGAACAGATTCCAACCCAGAACAATACACTGGCTATGGATTGGAAAACTACTTGGCTCTCAATCCGTGGTGGTGATCTTCAGTACTGGCCTATAGACGGTTTACGTTTTCCGCCCTGGTCTCTTGTACCACTGTTACCACTGGGCTTTTTACCAATGCAAACGGCGTGGGGAATTCTTGCGGGTGTTGGCGTTTTAATACTGGTAGCAAGTGTGCCTCGAATCGGATCAAAAACAGTTTACTGGTTAAGTATTCTTTTACTGGTGGTTTCCTTTCCGGCGATCCGAAACATCGCAGATGGCAATATGGAAAATCTTGTAGTGGGAGGCGTATTATTAATTCTCTATGGATACTCTTCAAAAAATCTTTACGCTTTAGTGATTGGGATACTGCTGGCGACCATTAAGCTACAAGAAGTAACCTTACTTCTGGTGGTCGTGGCACTACACGTGTTTTTAACCTGGACTCCTCGAAAATGGTTGAAAATGGGTTTGTGGTTAACTGGAGCGATTGCTTTATCTTTAATATGGCGTGGACAAAGCTGGTTTGTCGCTCTTTTCGGGCTTAATTATCAAAAGTACACGAATAGCATTATTGATATTAGTATTTCCGCCGCTTTAAGGCGGCTCGGTTTTATACCCTCTTTCGTCATAACACTGTTCTGGATAGCGATTTTAGGGACCACTCTTTTTGTGGCCTGGAAGAGCCGGGCGACTTTGTCTCGTGAGAAAGCAGGAATGCTCATTGCGGGTTCACTTCTTATAGCTCCATATGCGGCTGGAAACAGCGTGTTGAGTGTGCTGGCCATCGGGATGATCCCTCTTTTTCAATCCAACCGACTCTTGGGTGGAATCTTAATTGCTTTGGTCAATCTTCCCTTTTTATGGTCAACGGACGTACTTTACAGTTTTCAGGCTTACTATTGGACAGGTTTTGTATTTTTAACCTGGGCTGTTCTAACGTGGAGATGCCTATCGGCCGCTTCTCATTTAGAAACAGTTGAGGGTACGCCATAATAGTTGCCCAAGTAAGAATCAGCAGCAGCTAACCGCTATGGGGACGCGACTGTATATACCCTTCCAGGGCGCCTCGCAACAGGGCTTCTCGCAGCGCCCAGCTCCGGCAGCGCTTTGTCCGCGAAAGGGGCCGGGGGCGATTCCCCGAACAAGGGACTCCACATCTCGAGGTGCAGGCTTCCAGCTACCAGGTAGGTAGAAATTTGCGAATTGCAATTACGCGTGAAGTAAGCCCGAGAATAGGGCAGTGTGAACTGACTCATCTTTCTCGGCAGGAAATTGATGTTGACCGCGCACGATATCAGCACGCACAGTATGAGAAAATGCTGATAGATTTGGGTTGCGTACTTAGAAGGTTATCACCAGAACCCAATCTGCCCGATTCGGTGTTTGTGGAAGACACTGCGATTGTGTTGAATAACTTGGCGGTTATTACCCGGCCTGGTGCAATCCTGCGTAGAAAGGAAACACAAAGTATTGCTGAAGTTTTGAAGGAATACCGGAAGATACTTCAAATAATCGATCCAGGCACTTTAGATGGTGGAGATGTCTTACAGATCGGTAAGACCTTGTATGTAGGGTTTTCAATTCGCTCAAATATTCCTGGAATCAAACAATTGATGGAATTCGTTGCCCCTTACGGTTATGAGATTGAAGTTGTTAGAGTAGATGGGTGTTTGCACTTAAAGTCAGCAGTAACCGTGGTGGGAGAAGAGACTCTGCTTATTAATAGATCCTGGGTTGACGCGAACTCCTTTGGCGCAATGGAATTCATTGACGTCGATCCTAGCGAACCCTACGCAGCCAACGCTTTGCTCGTTGGGGATGAATTGGTATATCCGAGGAGTTTTCCGCTGTCCCGGCGCCGATTGGAGAGCAAGGGGATCAGGGTAAGAGGTATGGATGTTTCCGAGCTGCAAAAAGCTGAAGGTGCACTTACTTGCTGTAGCTTGATTTTTTCGATATGAGCAGCTAACCAGAAATTAACTGGAGCCTAACTCAGTTACTCGATATGAGTGCAGAAATGTGCTCCTGTCCAGCTAACGGATCCTACGTTAGTTGACGCGTCACCGCATAGGCAGAAACCCCTCGATACACATCTCATGAGAGGATGCCATCTGAGCACAGGCTCCCGTGACCAGTGAGATTCGCAAGCAAGCTTTCTGAACAAGAAATCTTTAAAAGGATATCCATGGCCGATCAGGTAGGTTTCGTGTCTGAAGACTGATTGTACTCCTCGGAGCGAAAAGAAAGTTATTCGAGACATTGATTCCATTGCCTTGAGGTTTATTTCAGCTATTATTCAACTCATTGAGATATGGGAGGTGCTGCGTTGAGGACTGCAATCATCGCGGGGGCTTTAGGCGCTTTGGCAACAGGTGTAGCGATTGGTATTCAGGCTACGCTAACCAGTCGAGCTGGTGGCATAATCGGTAATATTCGAACGGGCTTGCTTACCAATTTTCTAGGCGGAGCAGTCGCTGGTGTTGTTATTCTCATTCTGTTCTTGCAGCGAGGCTCAGGCAATTGGAAGATCCCGACCACCGCGGTGGGAATGGTCGCCGTATCTGGCTTATTGGGGATATTTATCATCACCGGGATCTCGTTTTCACTCCAACGTGCTGGAGTTGCCGCTGGACTTGCTACAATCATCCTTGGTCAGCTCATCGTGTCCATTATCGTCGATACACGTGGGGTTGGCGCTGTTGAACCTATTCCCTTGACGATCCAGCGTGTTGGCGGTTTATTTGTGATGGCTGTGGCTATTTATTTGTTGATGCCTAGAAACTAATCAGTCTAACGACTGAATGTGGGCGCCCTCCATTATGGCTGTTGATTGCCACACTCGCTGGATACCACAAAACGTTTCGGACGGGAAATTATGACATTCACAATGACAGATGCGGAAAGAGAAACTTTCCTCGCGGCTCTTCATGTAGGTGTTCTCGGAATTTCTGCTCCTGATCGTGGCCCGGTGTTGCTTCCCGTATGGTACTCGTACAAACCCGGGGGTGATATAGTCTTCATCACGAACAAGAGCGCAAAGAAAGCTAAACATCTAGAGCGAGAATGGAGATTCACTCTATGTGTCCAAGATGAATCTCCTCCTTATAGTTATGTCAGCGTTGAAGGTCGAATAATTTCAATTGAGGATGCTGATCACGAACGAGACTTAACGCCTATTGCCCGCCGCTATCTTGGTAAGGAGCGAGGCGATACGTATGTGAGCGAGACATCAGGAGATAAAGAACTCTTGATTCGGATGAGACCAGCGAGGTGGTCAACGGCGGACTACGGTAAGAATTCCAGCTGATGAGTGGCATCGATCTGTGAATTATTCGGGTTTAATG
Organism: Anaerolineales bacterium; assembly: GCA_034430795.1. Classification (GTDB taxonomy): domain Bacteria; phylum Chloroflexota; class Anaerolineae; order Anaerolineales; family E44-bin32; genus E44-bin32. Next base: position 3,837 of record DAOUDJ010000011.1, read on the forward strand.
AATGTATTGAAAATGAAGAAGTGGTGTAAACTCTGTTAATGACCCCGCAGAACCCAGCTTGAAGCGCTGCAGTGCGCGGGTGGTAATATCCTTTGTGAAAGGCGATAAAGCATGGCTCCTAAAAGCGAAAAAGATCCAATACAAGGGCGAATACAAGCCATATGCGAACGTGTCAATGATGGCCAGAAAGCGGATTTCTATTATTACAACATTCCTATTAATGAACTGCACGGCGCGGCGAGGGTTTTGGTAAATGGGCGCGAGATGAGCATGTTCGCTTCGTACAGTTATCTTGGACTGATTGGGCATCCAAAGATCAATGCAGCCGCGCTTAAGGCGATTGACGACTTCGGCACTGGTACCCACGGTGTGAGGTCCCTGGCAGGCACATTGAAGCTCCATGATGAAATGGAGGCGACCATCGCGGAATTCAAGGGCACGGATGACGCGATCACTTTCTCTTCCGGCTATGTCACGAACCTGACTGCTATTTCATCGTTGGTGGGTAGGCACGATTGTGTCTTCAGCGACAAATTGAACCATGCCAGCATCGTAGACGGATGTTTAATGTCAGGATCGAAATTTATGCGTTTCCGCCACAACGACACAGAAGACTTGGAGGGGCAGTTGAAAGAGGCGCCGTCCCAAGCCGCTAAATTGGTAATCTGCGACGCGGTATTCAGCATGGATGGAGATATCATCGATCTGCCGAGCGTTGTAGAACTTTGCAGAAAATACGATGCGTGGTTGATGATCGATGAGGCGCATTCGATTGGTGTGCTGGGCAAGACCGGTCGGGGTATTGAGGAGCATTTCAACATGGAGGGGGTCATAGATATTAAGATGGGGACATTAAGCAAAACTATCCCCAGCGTTGGCGGGTACATCGCAGGAAGGGCCGATCTGATCAAGTATTTGCGACATCAATCACGAGCCTATATCTTCTCCGCGGCGCTGCCTCCAGCGCAGGCTGCGGCCGCTATGGAGGCTTTTCGTGTCATTCTTGAAGAACCGTGGCGGGTTGTCAAACTGCGTGAAAACACAAAACTATTCATCAATGGTCTCAAAGAGCGGGGTTTTGATACGATGAAAACTGAGACCGCGATCGCGCCGTTGTTATGTGGTTCGGATGAGAAGGCATTTGTAATGACGCGTGAAGCTCATAAACGAGATTTATTTGTCCTTCCGGTCATCTCGCCGGCGGTACCAGTGGGGTTGGCGCGCTTACGAACGACCGTAACTGCCGGCCATGAGCCGGATGAGATCGAGAGAGCTTTGGATATTTTAGAACAAGTGGGAAAGGAAGTTGGCATTATTTAGTCAGCGAGGAATTCTGCGTTTTTGATTTATGATGAGGAAACGAATTACGAGCCATCCGTTTTTTAAGCTGGTTATAAGAAAGCGTGTCTGTGAATTCGAATTACGAACGGACCAGAACCCGAGAAAATAAGTATTGAGATATCTGTTGATTTAGAATTCCCCAAACATCTTACACAAAGAACGAGGATATAAATGAACGAACCAATGATGGTTGCGGTATGTCTTAGTTGTGATCGAAGTGAGACAGAAGTTCCTCTCTTACAGTTGAGATTTAAAGGTGAGGGAATATTAATTTGCTCGCAGTGCTTGCCTGTATTAATTCATGAGCCGGAGAAACTGGTAGGTCGCCTGAAGGGCGCTGAGGATATCGAACCACGCCCTCATGATCACGAGTAAAAATCGAGATCCTAGCGACAGGGTTGAAATTTCCCTTTATGGTTTGTGAGCGTTGGAAAAGGTTCTCAGTTACCGGTTTGCTGCCGAGTGGCCGGCAAGCCATCCAGTAGAGAAGGCTGCCTGCAGGTTGTAACCACCGGTATCGGCATCAAGGTCTAGCACTTCCCCGGCGAAGTACAATCCATCGATGATGAGCGACGCCATGGAGCGGGGGTTGACCTCGCGCGTACTCACGCCGCCTGCGGTGACGATTGCTTGGGCAAATGACCGGTGTCCGCTGATCTGAAAACGAAAATCTTTTAGCCAGGTTCGCAAGCGTTTACGCTCGTCGGAGGTAATCTGGTGCGCTCGTTTATCTGGAGGGATGCCGGTAAGATCGATGCAGACCGGGATCAGTTTGCGGGGGAGAAGCTCCTGGAGCAATGTTCGGTACTGCCGCTTGCCGTGTGTATCAAAATCTCTCATCAGGCGGGCATCGAGTTTTGCATCATCCAGCCCAGGTTTGAGGTCGATGGAAAGCACGACCTCATGGTTTTCACGCAAAGCGTCGACGACTTTCCGACTTAGGGAAAGGATGATCGGACCCGAGAGTCCAAAGTGAGTGAACAGCATTTCGCCGAAGGCTTCGGCTTGCTTGCTTTCCTCGACGATCAGGCGCGCGTTTACATTGCGTAAACTGAGTCCCTGCAGCCGAAGGGCAATTTCCCCCGAGGTTTCGAGAGGTACCAATGCGGGCCGAATGGGGACGATGGTATGCCCAACATCTCCAGCCAGGCGATAGCCATCCCCCGTTGATCCAGTGCCGGGATACGATGCGCCTCCTGTGGCGATGATCACGCTTTTAGAACGGTAATCGATCGATGCTGGCTGAGTCTTGGATTTCGCTCCGTGACTTTTATCTGACCTATAGTGAGATGCAGGAGGGTTGGCGACTCGTACTCCCACGACCCGATCGTGCTCAACCAATAGTCTTTCTACCTTTGTGTGGGTTCGCATACTTGCGCCATTCTTTTGAACCCAATATGTCAATGCATCGACCACGTCCTGCGCATCGTTGCTCACCGGATAAATGCGTTCACCGCGCTCCAAAACAGTTTCGACCCCTAGCTTATCGAAGAATTCAATCAACTCGTCGGTGAAGAAACGCGTAAAAGCAGAGCGCAGAAACCGGCCATCGGGACTGAAGTGCTCAATAAATTCTTCGAGCGGCGCCACATTAGATAGGTTGCAGCGTCCTTTACCGGTAATGAGCAGTTTTCGACCCGGGTGGCTCATCTTCTCAAGAAGAAGCGTTTCAGCCCCAGACGCAGCAGCATGGCCGGCAGCCATCAAGCCGGCAGGACCTCCCCCAATAACAATCACCTGGTGTTTACTCATCCGATTCTCAAGCTCAAGTATTCGAAGTACATCTGGAGCTTGATTCTAAACCATATGACGGCGCGTGAGTGGGAAATCATGAAATGAAGTTTGTTCTTTTAAATAGGTTGTGCGAATATGATTATTGAAATCGCGCGAGCCTCAGTTTATCCAGAGTAGGCTCCCGTTCCTCTCTGGGTTAGGCTTGGCTTTGACGCACCAACGGAGTTTCTCCGGAGCCATAGCAATTGGCACAGGTTGAGCATTGAGTGGTGTTTGGTCCGCGGAAAGTTCACGATTATCCAGCCCTGATGAAAGGGGTTGATAATGGAGCTCACTCCAGAAATTAATCTAGGCATACCCAACGGCTGGGTGCATTTGGTCATTTTCTATACAGTATTTGGCATCCTGCTGCTTAGATTCCCAAAAAGTGTTGTCGCCAGACTCTATGATCGATCCGCATGGAGTATGAAACAAAGGGTCCTTAGCGCAATCGGAAAACTCTTTATACTTTCATGGTTTGCGTTAGTAATCCTAACTCCCTTGAAAATCGGGCATATTGTGTTCATTCTTGGGGGCGCGATTTATTTGCTCGGATTGTTGGGATTTGTACTTTCGCTATTGAACTTCAAAGATACACTGCTCGATCAGCCTGTAACAAAAGGACTCTACCGGATCTCGAGGAATCCTCAGCAAGTATCTATTCTCCTGTCATATTTAGGGATCAGCATTGCAATTGGATCTTGGGTGGCGGTATTTCTGATAACCGTTGGTGCGTTCATGGGCCATATTCGCGTGATCGCAGAAGAACGATCATGTCTGCAACAGTATGGCGATTCGTTTAGGCAATATATAGAGCGTGTCCCCCGGTATTTCTTATTCTTCTAGGGGTGACCTTAGAGCGAGAGAATTAGGCTTGATACTCTGGTTGTGTCGGAGTTTTCGTTCTGGTGTTAAGGCAAGTGGATGGGATGGGTTATCGATTCGGATTCGAAGAACATCGATCTTCCCTTGAGATAAGCCCTGTCTTGAAGCAACGAGATTCTTCGGCATGGAGTTTATCCTGAGCAACGCCGAAGGGATACTCAAGAATGACATTAAGCGGTAACCTTTCATTCTAAGGGTAACGAAGCATCTCGTTCTTCGACCCGGATGGCGCTACTTACTGTGTCCGAGATTCTTTTGCACAGAGTTTATCCTGAGCCTGTCGAAGGGTGCCTCAGAACGACATAATTTTATCCTACGACAAGAGGTCAAGGTTGCCTAAGCGTATCTGGATTCTGATTTCCCAGCTAAAAGAAATCAAGTTTATCGCCCTAAGATTTTGGAAACTGTTCGCCATCTCAATGTTCCTCGTCGCCTGCGCTGGACCGTCGCCGCCGACAGAAAGGATAGAGTGGGGTGAATTTAGCGCAGCTACTTTACCACCCTCGCGTCTATCAGAAACACCAACCTTACCAGAAGTAGAACCTAGCCCAACAAACGCTTCCCGAAACACCCTTGAAGATGTCCTCGCGACTTATGGATTGACAAGATGGATCCCAGAAAATGGTGATCAAAGCAGCCATCCGATCACTCCAGAAATTCTCTCCAACCCGGCGACGTTTGGCGCATTCTTTGATGAGTTGAGCGATCACCTAAAAGTTGCGAAAATAGATGTTGAGAACATCGCGTCTCAAGGAGAACATGCTCTTGTAGAGCTGTATTGGAATGGTGTTTCTTCCTATTCAGAGGGAACAGAGGTGTATGTGTATTACCGAGGAGTGGAGTCTCCCGGTACCAGCCTGTGGATTAGGAACGAACAAGGTGGATTTTCACTCTTTGAAGTGGACGATCTTGCGCACTATATAGATTCGCTCCCGGCTGATGTACCCATCGAATGGACAAATCCTGGTCGCCTTAGCTACATCGACGATCCTTGGGACAATTTGGCGAGCGGTTTACATATCCTCGATGCCGGGGGAAGAGCAATTGCTCTGTGGGATCAGGAGCGAAATAGCTTCGGGCACTGGATGGAGGTAGGACCTTTCAGATTCAAGATCGCTAATGGCATGGACGTCGATATTTTTGGCTTCTCTGAAGAACAACTCGATATCATCTGGGAAGCGTTTGCCTGGATCAATATGGACGAGGAAGGCGTTAATGAGTTGTTGGAGGCTGTCGTGTCCATCCGCACCACAGATTTACCTCTATGGATCGCCGGGGTTGCCGGCGGGGGCGATGTTCGTGTAGATCCGTTAATGTTTACATTTATGCGAGATAAATTTGATGCGCCTCGCCAAGCCGATGTTCTCTGGATTGCAGCGCTGATTGTACATGAGGCTGTTCATATCAATCAGCCTGGGGAGTGTAGTTCACAATATGCGGCTACCCAGGGAATGAGCTTTGAGGAATATGGGTTGTTTGTTGAGACAGGGCCAGGACAGGCATATGAGCAGGAGGTCAGGTTCATTGAGAGAACCTTAGCGTTAAAGGATTCAACGGGGAATATGATGGTCAAGGATCCGATGGTGCGTGAAACCATCCGCGAGATTAATGAATATTACGCTAGCACCCTAGGACGATCGACCTTCCCGAATGGAGATCATGTTCCGACTTGCGCATCGCCGTAAAGATCTTTGACCAAGAATTGAGAATCAAAGTAACCTCATATCCTGAGCACCATCTACCACAATACCTATTGCGGACATTTTACACATGTCTTAGTAGCAGCTATTTTTCCCCACGGTGTATTCGCTATTTCATGCTCTAATCGATAGGTAGCGGTAAGATCGTTTTTCCATCAAACTCTGTATAATCGTAGTATGCGAAAACCACCTGTGCTCCGTCCGGATGATGAAGCCATCTCCGTCGGACGAGTGTTCGGTACACCCTTAATGATCAAAGGGTTTACATGGTTTCCCCTCACACAGTCCATTGTGTGGGGGATTATGTCGTGGATCGCTGGAAAGACTCGACCCGATCGAAGCTTGGGCGAGAGGATGCGAATGGCGACGTTCACAATGCCTGCGGTTCTTGGATCTGAGTGGGGTCACAATTTGGCGCATGCGGCAGCTGCGAGATGGATTGGCAAGCCGATGGATGCCATCCGCATAACCTGGGGAATGCCATTGTGTGTGTATTACGATATTAATGACGACTCGGTCACACCGCGGCAGCATATATTCAGAGCATTGGGCGGACCCCTTTTTAGTTTCACACTTTTAGTGATATCGAGTGCTATTCGGCGCTTTTCGCCCAAGGATTCATTATCTCGAGAGGTTGCCGACGTCTCAGTGGTGACGAATGCATTTCTCAGCACGGTCTCCTTGCTTCCCATACCAGGGATAGATGGCGGCCCAATATTGAAGTGGTCATTAGTAGATAGAGGTCGCACAGTAGAGGAAGCAGATCGAGTGATCCGCAAAGTCGATGGCGGTCTGGGAATTGCCCTTTCGTTCTTCAGCGGGGCAGCGATTAGCAGGGGGAGAAGGGTTATCGGTTTGCTGTCCGCAATGCTGGCTGTGATGTCCTTTGGGGTAGCGTTGGGGTGGATCAGGGAGCAGGAATAAAAAGCGGGCGAACGTGGCTTGACTATTCTGGGAAGCGGTTGCGAAATTTTCGCAACCGCTTCTTGGGTATTTGCGACCTGCACCGCTATGCTTCATCATGGGACTGCCGCCTCTCAGGATTTCCTAAGAGGCAGCTTCGTTCATGATGCCCCCAACTGTTTTGATTTCCTCCCCGAGTGAGAATAAAATCCAGAAAGCGAGATTTAAGATAGTTGCCTCACCGGGGTCCATACGCTCGCTTAGGCCACTCCACAAAGCCGGGCGTCCCGATTGTTTTGTAGAGATGATTGGGAACAACTCCCACGGCGTGCTATGCTGGTGGCACGCGAAGAACCAGAGGGCCATGGAACCAATTCGAAATTCTGCCAAGGCAATCATCATTAAGGATGGGCGTCTCCTTGCTATTAAGGATATGGATGATGAAGGTCCTTGGTTTACCCTCCCTGGAGGGGGACAGGATCACGGCGAAACATTAGCGCAAGCACTCGAACGAGAGTGTCAAGAGGAGATCGGTAGCGGCGTGTACGTAGGTAAATTGCGGTATATCCGCGAGTACATCGGGAAGAACCATGAATTTAGGGATACGGATGGCGATGCTCATCAAGTCGAGTTTCTGTTTGAATGTCATTTGAACGAGGATTACCCCCCAGGAATGGGGGCGAATCCTGATTCAGGTCAAGTGGGAATAGAATGGTTGCCGCTTGCGGAAATTGAAAACGTCCGAATTTACCCGAAAATTCTGAGAAACCTTCTTGTTGCTGATGGTGAAGATGTTGATTTTTACCTTGGTGACGTAAACTGAAGCTCAGACGAGGTGAGTCCCCGTTTCGAGTTTTGTAAGAATCCTTATGCTAAGGTTCTTCTCAGGACAACGATAATATCTCCAATCAAGAGCATCTTGATGAAGACTTCTCCTCCGAAGGAAGAGGGTAATATGAAGAAATACGCCAATGTTATGGAATTGATTGGAAATACTCCGCTGCTCAGGCTTGGACGTCTCGCGAAGAACAACCGGGTTTATGCAAAATGTGAGTTCATGAACCCCATCAGTTTAAAAGACCGCGTAGTTTTACAGATTATCGAGGATGCAGAAGCTGACGGTCGATTAGAACCAGGGAGCACGTTAATCGAAGCGACGAGCGGCAATACCGGTATGGCAGTGGCATTCCTTGCGGCTATCAAAGGTTTCAAAGCCATCCTGGTGATGTCGGAGATCCAGAGTCTGGAGCGAAGGAAGATCCTTAAAGCCTTTGGGGCAGAGCTGATTTTGACTCCATCTTCTGAGGGTACCGGAGGGGCACGAAGCAAACTCAAGGAGATCGTTGCCAGTCATCCTGAATATTTTTACGTCGGGCAGCATGTCAATCCTTCTAACCCCAAAGCGCATTACCAGACAACGGGCCCAGAAATTTGGGCGGATACCGACGGGCAGCTCGATATTCTAGTTGCCGGCCTTGGGACGGGGGGGACGATTTGTGGAGCAGGGCGATACTTGAAGGAGATGAATCCCGAGGTGCAATTAGTGGCGGTAGAGCCTAAAGAATCACCAACCATTTCCCAGGGTATTTTCAAGCCGCACCGCATGATGGGGACAGCGCCGGGTTTTGTGCCCGAAACGCTGGAACGTGAGATCATTGATGAAATCTTCTTGGTGAGCGAAGGTGAAGCATTTGCTATGTGCCGAAGGATCGCTGTCGAGGAAGGGCTCCTGGTGGGGATCTCGTCGGGAGCAGCGGCACATGCTGCATTAATCATTGCCGAGCGTCCAGAGAATTCAAAGAAAGTCGTTGTGGCGATTTTTGCGGATACGGGACAAAGATATCTGAGCGTGGATGGTTTGTTCGAATAGTGAGTTGCGGGGTGGTGGTTTTTCCGGTACCTGAAAAAGGGAGAGTGTTTGTTATACTTTTCCGGTTAGAGCGAGCCGTGCGGAAGTATACGCTATCTTCGAGCCATCGGAGTCTATTTTCGAGCGCTTTGCAAAGATGGGAATTGGCGCCTTGGAATGATGTCGCTGGGGGTCAGAAGCGTCTCTTCTGTCACAATCTTTCATAAAGAGATTATTTATGACCATAAAGGCGCTGATTTTTGACTTCGATGGATTAATCCTCGACACCGAGACGGCATTGCTTCGTTCGTGGGAGGAGATCTATGCTGGCTATGGCATCTCGGTTTCCCTCCCTGAATGGGCGAGCCTGCTTGGAAGTTCAACGGATCCAGCAGGGGCGTACGAAATTATCGAGAAACATATCGGTGAGCCCATCGATCGTGAGGCGATTCGTGCCCGCCGTACACAACGCGAATTGGAACTTCTAAAATCAGAAGAAGTCATGCCTGGCGTCCTTGACCTCATCGCGGAGGCAAGAGGGCGAAATTTGCGTCTTGGTGTCGCCTCAAGCTCAGACAGGAAGTGGGTCCTTGGGCATCTCATGAGATTGGGTTTGCACACCCATTTCGAGAGCATTCGCTGCGCCGACGATGTATCAAATACCAAGCCATCACCTGATCTATACCTGGCTGTTCTCGGCGATATGGGGATCCAACCCGATCAAGCGATTGCGTTTGAGGATTCGTTTCATGGTGTAGAGGCTGCTAAAGAAGTCGGTATTTTCTGCGTGGCTGTGCCCAACAACGTGACGCGCTATTTGCCGATGCCGAAAGCCGATCTGACGGTGAACTCATTATCGGAAATGGAGCTCGAAGAGTGCATTAAGAAAGCGCAACGCGAGTCGCAATAGATGATTGTAGGGAGCTGAAGATGATCAAAGAATTTAAAGAGTTTGCGATGCGTGGAAATGTGCTCGACATGGCCGTGGGTATCATTATTGGTGCCTCCTTTGGATCTGTTGTTAGATCCCTTGTGGATGATGTCATCATGCCCCCGGTTGGTCTTATACTCGGGAACGTCGACTTCTCAAACCTTTTTATCGTCCTGCGCGAGGGTGATATTGTGGGCCCTTATCTCTCGATAGCGGAAGCCCAGGCAGTAGGAGCTGTTACACTAAATTATGGGCTTTTTGTCAACACGATTATCACTTTCTTGATTGTTGCATTTGCCGTTATTCTTCTCATCCGCAGCGTAAACATACTCCAAAAAACTGAGGAAGACACTCGCTCTGAGCCTACGACCAAGGCGTGCCCATTCTGTTTCATGGATATACCGATGGATGCCATACGCTGTCCGCAATGCACATCGGATCTTGAGCGTGTTGCCGGATAGCGTTGGCGAGCAGGAAATAATTTCCGATTTGGAGGTAGCGATGGAAAAACAATCGGAAGGAATAAAGGGGATTGGTTGGAGGATGGTGGTCCGGTTCCTAATCTATGTTGTTCTTTTACCGTTTGTTTTGTTCATCGCTGCAGGCCGTCTTGATTGGACTATGGCCTGGATTTATATTGGGATCCATGTCGCTTTCACGCTCATCAGCAGGCTTATAGTCCTCCGTTTGAGTCCGGAAACACTCGTCGAGCGTGGCTGTGCTATGCAAGCTGAGGATGTGGCTGCGGGCGACCGCTTCATGGTTGTGATCGTCGGTTTGTTTGGACCATTGGTAATCTGGACGATCGCTGGTCTCGATGACCGCTTCGGTTGGTCGCCAGATCTGTCTTTCCTAACCCAAGGGATTGCATTGCTGGGTGTTATGCTTGGCTACGGCCTTGGAACCTGGGCCATGGTAACCAACGCGTTTTTCTCATCCGTTGCCCGAATCCAGGAGGATCGTGATCAATCGGTCATTAATGGAGGTCCTTACCGCATCGTCCGCCACCCGGCGTATGCAGGAGGGGTCGTTAGTTCCATTGCAATGCCCTTAATGCTCGGCTCATTTTGGGCGCTCATCCTTGCCGGAATCGGGCTGATATTTCTGGTCATACGCACGGTGAACGAGGACAAGATGCTGATGGAGGAACTCCCGGGATATACGGACTACGCGCTGCAAACACGGTACCGTCTTGTGCCTGGCATCTGGTAGGCGTGAAAGCAGAAATTTACCCTGACTGAGAATGTCGTAACAACAGGCGGATGATTTGTCTGTGAGGTAAATACATTGAAGGAAAAATTTCAAAAGCGAACCTACCAAGGCCCGGGTGAAGTCTGGGAAGACTTTCGCACCATCATCAAGCATCGGCCCATCATAAGAAGGGCGATGAGGGAGCTGCTCTCGCCTGCCTTCCGTGAACGGCTGATGCTGGTTGTTACCGAAGTAAATGGGTGTCGGTACTGCAGGGCGTTCCACGCGAGTGAAGCGCTTAAGGTCGGGATAACTGACAGTGAGCTCGCCCAGTTACTGGCTGGACAGATACCCACGGATGCTCCCGACGACGAAATACCGGCCATGATTTATGCGCGCTACTGGGCTGAGAGTGGGTGCGCCGATGTGGCGCAAGTAGGGAACCCGGTTTAGGCGGTATAGGTTCTAGGTGAACAGACCTATCGGCCATCAGGCTTACCTGGATCCGAAAGGTGAAGGGGAACACAGCATGCCTGTCAAAAGCGGAGGATGACGGAAATCGTGAATGTCATTGC
>DAOUDJ010000012.1:0-31764 GCA_034430795.1 Anaerolineales bacterium
TGCATCGTCGTCCCAAATGAGGACCTCGAGGGTGAGGATTTCTCCGGAGCCGAGGGTCGGTATAATTCTCTGAGCGAGGTGCTTGCCGCGTTATCTTGATTCCACAGAATATCATCAAATTGAAGCAACCAGGAATTCTTTCCATTCATGCGTTCGAGAAGCTACGCATATCGCATGCCGAAATAATTGTGGATTGGTAAGGACGAGATCCAATTATCCATGTCGACCACTGCAGCCCACGAACTTAGATGGATAAGCATCAGTGCCGGGTCTGCTTTAAAAGAAACTTGAATAATGTGATGTGCCAACTGCCGTATTCATTCCAACCGTCGGTGCTGGATATCGGCTGACTTCAGCGTGTCTGGTCGTGGGAGTAAAAACATCGAAGAAGGGGCGTTGACGGACATTCATGGCGGCGCAGGCGGTCATGAGGATGGAAAGGTTATCAAGGCAGGTAATGAAGAGTGGACCTTGTTTCGTTAGGAGGTCTTTGATACAGACCGAATGAATTCGGACAAGTATCGATAATGTCCCCTACTTGCTGAGAACAGATCAATCCTTACTCCTAAACACAAAGGCCACCAAGGATCAACTCCCAGAAACCCACTTGAGAGGTCAGACCTCAGTGTGGTGTATATTACCTAAATGACAACCAGGATGAATGGGTTGATTAGCTTCAATATTTTGATTGTTGTTTGCGAAATATTTGTCTGAGTTATCTATAATAGTTGGAATTTGAAATCCCGAGGGAGTTTGAAGAATGATCCAATCCGAAAAGCAAGGTTTAGATCTCCAGAGAGTCGCATTTTTCCTCGACTAACTGCCATATTCGCCATGATTTTTCCCTTTTGAATATCGATGAAGATCTTTGGATCAACTTGAACTGATATGGTTGCGTTTTCCACTATCCCTTGTTGTGTGGCGCATTTATTATTTCGAATTTCAAGGTGCCATGGAGGAATGCTCGTGTCCGAGAAATTGAACTGAATGACCAAATTAAGCACTTCTGTATTATTTGCTTGGAATGAATCCGGCAGCATTTCCATATATCTTTTTATTGCATCACTCATTGTCATCTATGACTCCACGTTGTTTTTAAGGGATTTGGACCAATTGGCAGGTGATTGAAACGAGCAAATCAGTTTTAGTAATATATTTTGTTAATCGAGGATCAGAAAAGTGTATAAATCGTGTCCAAGTATTGGTTCAATCATAACCCTGATCCAAAGTTATAGCAATCAGTTTCTATGTTGTCCAAAGCGGGGTTACCTCTACCTTTTCCTAACTTAGAGACTGAGCATGAATGATCTTTTCGCGAGGCGCAGGAGATCTTTGGAACTACACTAATCATGTCCTTGGTGGCCGAAATAGACTCCCCCCAGCAATCTATGAGCAATGTGGACGTAGTTCCGCTGCAGAAGAGCTTCCCAATTAAGACGATGAGGTTACACCACGTCGTTTACTCCCGAAGCATAGAGCCGTTCAGGATCTCAATCTCAAAATCCGTTGACTAGAAACTGCATTGTTCCTTCACAATACATTATTGTATACTGATGCGATTTGACCTCAGGGAATGAAAACCATGATTAAGAGCGTTGAAACTGCGACTACATTACAGAATGGCATCCAGATGCCCTGGTTGGGGCTAGGGGTATTCCATATCCCCGATGACGAGACCATAGAGCACGCAATTCAATGGGCACTTGAGTGCAATTATCGGTCAATCGATACTGCTACAGTTTATAAGAATGAAACAGGAGTCGGTGCTGCCTTACATGAGGCAGTTGTACCAAGAGACGAGATCTTTCTTACGACTAAACTTTGGAACAGTGATCAAGGCTATGAAAGTACGCTGCAGGCTTTTCAAACGAGCCTCAAGCGACTTGGTACTGATTATTTGGATCTCTACCTCATTCACTGGCCGGGACCTGACGCATCCAAAATTATTGATACTTGGCGAGCCCTTGAATCCATCTACAAGGCGGGCGAGGCCAGAGCGATAGGGGTAAGCAACTTCCAGGTCCATCACTTAGAGGCGTTGCTCCAAGAATCTGATATTCCGCCCATGGTGGATCAGATCGAGTTTCATCCACATTTACAACAACCCGAATTAATTCAGTTCTGTGTTGATCAAGGGATTCAAGTGGAAGCATGGCGCCCGATCATGAAAGGGGAGGTTAATGACATAGTAACCTTGAATGAGTTGGGCAGGAAGTATGGTAAAACCCCGGTTCAAGTGACCTTGAGATGGATCTTACAACGTTCCATTGTCGCCATCCCCAAATCACAAAATCGAGGTCGAATTCGAGAAAACGCGGATGTCTTTGATTTCCAACTTGAGGATGACGAAATAGAACAGATAAACTCCCTGGATCAAAGTCGCCGACTTGGACCGGATCCAGATACCTTCGACTTGGACTTTTAGGTTTTGTTTAGATCAAACGAGGGCTAAGACCCAATTTGGATCTAAATATCAGGATTCCCATTCTTCTGGTTATAATTAACTTTGGGAGCTTTTAACTGTTATCCAAGCTTTAATTTCCTGCACATTTCAGTCCACAAGACTGTAGTTATTTGATCCTATAGCATTTTTTTTTAACATTGACAGGTAACAGAGAATGCTAACGAGGAAACAAGCTGATTTATGCAAACTAATTTCCTGAATTTCGCCAATAGTATATTGCCGATCTCGCTGGTTGTCTTATTTGGCTACTTATTAAGACGCTGGAAAAAGATCGATCCTCAACAGGTCGCGCACATTGCGTTTTATATCATGTTGCCAGCGCTAATTTTCAGGGATCTATACGCGTTCACTGTACCCCTCGAAGACAGTTTTAAGATGATAGGTATTACGCTCACTCTTATCTTCTTCTTAATTGTGATTGGCTGGATTATTGGGCGAATCTCTAGGGTAAGTTCCAGCGAGAGGGCGGCGATAATCCTCAGTACAGCTTTTATGAACTGTGGAGCTTTGGGATTGTCAGTCTCCAAGTTTGGATTTGGTATCGAAGCTTTAGTTTGGGCAGAGATTTTCTTTATTACAGCTGTGGTTATGCTAATTGTGGTGGGTATATTCATTGGTGAATCCGGTCGACTTCCATTAGGGAAAGCTGTAACACAAGTATTGAAGGCACCGGTTATTTACGCTTTAGGTGCAGCTTTATTGGCCAGGACCATTCAGGTCGAAATCCCTGCTGCAATTATGCGGCCCATCGAACTCGCTGCTTCAGGTGCGATCCCGTTGATGTTGGTTGTACTTGGAATTCAGTGTGCTGAGTCTGGAATTCCGAAAAATTGGCGATTGGTTTCCTTCCCAATCGGGATTAGACTCATCATCTCTCCATTGATTGCATTTGGGCTTGCCCATTTACTGAATCTTGAGGGGCTCCCTCTTAAGGTAGCGGTCCTTCAGGCTGGCATGCCAATCGCAGTTCTGAACAGCGTTGTTGCCACTCAATATGACTTGGAACCCGAATTTGTCACTTCCACCATTCTTGTCAGCACTTTGGTGAGTCCAATAACGTTAGCGATCATAATAAGCGTACTGAATTCAACTTGAGAATTAAAGGATCACATAATATTTTGTAGGTTGTAATCTGTCCGAGGAATCCCTCTACAAAACTTATTGCGATTGATCAGAGGGAACGGTCGTAAAGGATGTAAGTGCGGAAATTTTCTTCTGAGGTTCGCCTCGAGTTCGCGCTAGATCAAAAAGCAGTAGAAATTCCAGCCCATCGGCTTTCATAATTCTCTATGTGGTGACCCCACTGTCTCGTCATTAATTAATTCATAACTGGATTGAATTTCTGCTACTCTGCGAATCGTCGCTGCTACAGAGCAGTACTTCTCAATCGATAATTGGATAGCTTGTTCAACAGATTTTTCATTGAGTGATTTACCCGTAATGGTGAAGTGGAGATGTATCTTCTGGAATTCATATGGCGGCTTAGGCGCTTGCTCCGATTGAATGTTGATCTCCAGGTCAATTAATCCCACTCTTTTCTTTTCGAGAATGTGAACAACATCGTAGGCACTGCATGACCCGAGAGCGAGCAAGAGCATATCTGAAGGTCTTAATCCAGTATGATTGTCTTTGTCGTGGGATGAGATGACGACGGAGTGATTCCCGCTATCTGTCCCGACGAATTGCATTCCCCCAGTCCATTTAATCCTGACCTTCTCACGACTCATATTGTCACCTCTATTCAACATATCATTGCGCCAGAAAACCATCTTAACCAGGGCATTTATGCTTAGTTGTGCATCGAGAAATACAAGCTGTTTTACGCTGGACCATTCGCCAGAAGGATTATTCCTGTGGGATTTTGGCTCGCATATATTGTCGAACTGCATCGCCTGATTCGAGATCGAGTACTTCCATTGCCAGCTTTTCTGCCTCCGGAAGCGCCCATTTACGGATTACAGCTTTTGCATGGGGGATCAAGCTCGGCGACATACTAAACTCATCCAAACCGAGTCCCAGTAAAATCGGAATGGCAAGTGGATCACCGGCTAATTCACCACAGAGTCCGACCCAGATCCCGTTCTTGTGGGCTTCTTGGATCACGCGCTGTATCTGTCGCAAGATAGCGGGATGACAGGCGTCACCCAAGTGAGCTACTCTTTCATTTGTCCGCTCTGCTGCCATAGTATACTGGGTAAGGTCGTTGGTCCCGATGCTGAAGAAATCAACTTCCTTGGC
This sequence comes from Anaerolineales bacterium, assembly GCA_034430795.1. Classification (GTDB taxonomy): domain Bacteria; phylum Chloroflexota; class Anaerolineae; order Anaerolineales; family E44-bin32; genus E44-bin32. Next base: position 4,703 of record DAOUDJ010000012.1, read on the forward strand.
GAATTGATCAGCCATCATGACAACCGATGGTACCTCAACCATGATGCCTACCTGGATCGTGTCTGAGATTTGCTCCTTTCTATCCTGGAGTTCCTGCCGGGCTTCTTGGATGAGTGAGCGGGCACATCTAACTTCTTCCAGGGTGCTGACCATTGGAAACATTATACGTAAATCGTGCCCTGGACTCGCTCTAAGAAGAGCGCGAAGTTGGACTTTGAATAATTCGGGTTCGTCCAGACACATTCTGATAGCCCGCCAACCGAGAAATGGGTTTGCCTCCTCCCCCAGGTCAATGTAGGCTAGTTCTTTATCCCCTCCTACATCGAGAGTGCGGACGACCGCCGGTCTCTCACCCATGAGATCAAGGATATTATTATAGATTTCTAATTGCTCTTCCTCGTCAGGTGCTGTATTCCGCTCGAGATAAAGGAACTCTGTTCGTAATAACCCAATTCCCTCCGCCCCGTGTGCCAGGGCTGATTGAGCGTCTTGGACAGAGCCGACGTTAGCAACGACTTCGATCTGGCGCCCATCAAGCGTAAAAGCAGGTTTGGTAGCTTCGCTAAGGTCAACCTCCATGCGAAGTTGAAGCTTTTCCTTTCGGGATTGGTATTCCGTTCGAACATCTTCATCGGGATTGATGAACACTTCGCCCAGCTCGCCATCGACTAGCAGGGGGGTACGAGCCCTGATATCGAGAACGCCAGTCCCTATCCCAACCACTGCCGGGATACCTAAAGCTTTTGCCAGGATTGCGGTATGGGATGTGGGACCGCCCTCGGCAGTGCAAAAAGCAAGTACAAGGTTTTTATCCATGGCTGCTGTATCTGAAGGCGTGAGGTCGCGAGCGATTATTACAGATGGCGTCGAAAGATCATCGAGATCAGGACTTTCCTTGTGTAACAGGATTCGCAAAACTCGATTGCCGACATCACGGATATCGGCAGCCCGGGCACGGAAATATTCGTCTTCTAGATTCTCCATTTGCAGGGCGTAACCTTCAATCGAATCCAACCACGCGCTTTCCACATTTAGGTTCTGCTCATCTAATACCTTTCGAACGGCATCTAAAAGAGACGGATCCTTTAAGAAAAGTTTGTGAGCTTTGAAGATCGACGCTTCTTCTTCGCTTGCTTCCTGCTCAGTCTTTTGACACAAGTTGTTGAGTTGGGCGTCCGCTTCTGTGAGAGCTGACTCGAGTCGTTTCCACTCATCCTCGGTTGCAGAGACCTTGCGCCGCTCGATCTCTATCTGTTCAACATCAAAGATATAAGCAGGTCCAGAAGCGAGACCTGAAGATGCTGGGAAGCCTTGTAACTTGATCATGATCGGTGTGAGCCTCCTATGTCGATGTCTACAAATCCGTATCTGTTATCTCGAAGTCACCTTCTCGAGTTCGCCTATTTGATGGACAGTCCCCCCTCTCCCTCAGAGTGAGGAGATCCAGGGAATGCAAATCAACAATTCCGTTCGACAGCTTCAATCTGATTATGCTCAAATCAGATGAAACATTAACCCGTACTACGACCTGATGATACAGGCTACATTGAAGTGATCTATTCAGCAAGGGGCAAATCTGCCGTTTTCGAGAGGATGATTTTCGGGATATGAGAAAGCTCTACATAATCCGTTATTTGACGTGAGCCAAAACCTTGGAGAGTATCTTTGTGTCGAAGTGAAGATTCTAGTTCGGAGGATCAAGGACACTCCACAGTGTTGAAAATGCGTGCTATGCTCTGGCTTAAGCAACGCTGTTTGCGCTTGGCTTTAAATTTTGAAGAAAGGACATCCGAGGAATGAAAATCAGTGATGCTGTAACTCAGGGAGTTCAACGTACACCTCATCGAGCGCTGTTCTTCGCAACCGGATTGCTTCGGGAAGAACTGCAGGGCCCGTTAATCGGGATTGCCAATTCAAGAACTGACTTGGTCCCTGGACATCTCCACCTCGATCGCATTGCCGATGCGGTTAAGGCGGGAATTTACAAAGCAGGTGGAACCCCCCTGGAATTCTCGACCATTGCCGTTGATGATGGTATAGCAATGGGACATGATGGTATGCGATATTCACTCCCCAGTCGCGAGCTCATCGCAGATTCGGTTGAAACGATGGTTCGGGCGCATAAACTCGATGGTGTGGTGTTGGTTGCAAACTGCGATAAGATCGTTCCCGGCATGGCGATGGCGGCTGCCAGGGTCAATATTCCTGCACTGCTTATCAGTGGGGGACCAATGCTCGCCGGCAAGCTCAACAATCGGGGACTGGATCTAACTAATCTGAATGAAATTATCGGGCAGAGCAAAGTGGGCCAAGTCTCGTCAGCAGACCTTGAACAACTTGAAATGCAAGCCTGTCCTGGCTGGGGTTCATGCGCGGGACTTTTCACTGCGAACTCCATGAATTGCCTCATGGAGGCATTGGGTTTGGCTTTGCCAGGTAATGGAACGATATCGGCTGTTCGAGCTGAGCGTATCCGCCTCGCGAAGAAAGCAGGCATGGCAATTGTCGAGCTGATCGAGAAGCAAATTTTGCCCAGGAACATCCTTACCCGGCAGTCGTTCTTGAACGCGTTGTCTGTGGACATGGCCATCGGCGGGTCGACCAATTCAATCCTGCATTTACTGGCCATCGCCAAGGAGGCGGGGGTTTCGCTTTGCTTGGACGATGTACAGGAAGCGAGTCTCCGTTCCCCCTCCCTGGTCAAGATCAGTCCTTCCAGTGAGATTCATATGGAGGAGTTCCACGATGCGGGCGGTGTCCCTGCTGTTATGAAGGAACTCGCAGAGCACAGCATAATTGATGCCAATGTTATGACGGTCACCGGATCGAAGTTGTCAGATATTTTGAAAAATATTCGAGACCGCAGATCAGATCTCATACGGAGCGTCGAGAACGCCTACAGCCAAGATGGGGGTCTGGCAGTGCTTTATGGAAACCTTGCCCCTCAAGGCGCTGTTGTGAAGAAGGCCGCGGTTGTGGAAAAAATGATGATCCACGACGGACCCGCCCATGTCTTCGATAGCGAGGAAACTGCGGTAAAAACCATCTTGAATGGGGGCATCCAATCTGGGTCTGTCGTCGTCATTCGATACGAAGGTCCACGGGGAGGACCAGGGATGCGCGAAATGTTAGCCCCGACGGCTGCGCTGGTGGGAGTGGGCCTCGGCGAAACAGTCGCCTTGGTTACCGATGGCCGGTTCTCGGGTGTCAGCCGTGGGGCTGTGATCGGCCATGTTTCCCCGGAGGCGGCTTCAGCAGGACCTCTAGCCGCCCTTCAGGACGGCGATAAGATCCGGATTAATATTCCAGCACGGACGCTGGAGGTTGAGCTCTCCCCTCAAGAGATGGCAGATCGACTTAATTCTTGGCAACCGCCCGACCACTCCGAGCTTGGTGGCTATCTAAAACGCTATGCGGCGCTTGTGGGCTCTGCTTCTGAGGGCGCAGTTCTTGATACTCGCAATCTTGTAAGATAAATGTTGCAGCCGGGATCCCTCTTAGCAACCCACCGTGGATTCCGGAACTGCATTTGATATCCCTGGAACACGTCAGGTTTATCCCTCGAGCCTGAAGGTTGCATAGCGACTTGCAGCGCGCCCAATAAGTTAGAGACTGTTGTTGATGCAGGCTGACTATTCAAAAGGCTTGGCCACTGCGTACCAGAGCGCCCATCATCGTAACACCCGCAGAGGAGGGAAATATGAAAATCGTCGACATCCATTATCAGGAAATAGAACGGTCCTTTAAGGGACATTTTAATATTGCAGGGGGCCAGAGCACTGCGATCCATGCGATCCTAGTAAAAATCCACACCGATGACGACCTTACGGGAATCGGTGAAGCCGTACCGATGCCCGCATATTCTGGACAAACCATTGGAGGCGTGGTCGAGGCTTTAAATGACTACCTGATCCCCGCCTTGCTCGACGTTCCGATCGAATCCATCGAGGGGCTGCACCAGCGTATGAATACAGCCATCAAGGAACAACCTATGGCAAAAGCGGCGCTTGATATTGCTTATCACGACGTCGTTGGGAAAATTCAAGGTGTGCCAGTCTATCAACTTCTCGGCGGCGCATATCGTAAAATGGTGCCGTTGTCCTGGGCGATTGGATTGGGCAACCCTGAGGACATTATCCATGAAGCACATGAGGCGATTTCGCGCGGCTTTCGTACTATTAAAGTCAAAATTGGTTTGGATGCTGAGCGTGACCTGGAAGTTGTAGCACGACTGCGGGAATCACTCGGTCCGGATATCCAACTTCGTGTGGATGCCAACGAAGGGTACGATTATCCGACAGCAAGGTCCACGCTTCTGAAGCTGCAGGCATATAATCTGCAGCTTATTGAGCAACCATTGCCTCGTTGGGACGTACGCGGGATCCGGGATCTCCGCCGCCGCCTCGATACTCCAATTCTTGCAGATGAAAGCCTGTTCACTATTCAAGACGCCATGACGCTTGTTCAAGAGAACGCGGCGGATCTTTTTAACATCAAGTTGATGAAACTTGGAGGGCTTCGTCCAGCCCTTAAAGTTGGTGCAATAGCCGAAGCCGCAGGAATTCCGTGCATGGTGGGGAGCATGCCCGAACTCGGGGTTGCTACCATGGCGGGAGTCCATTTCGCCTTAGCTATACCCAATGTGAGTTATCCATGCGAACTCATCGGTCCTCTGATGACTTCTTCGGGGATCATTGCTGGGGATTTCTATCACGAAGAAAACAAGGCGATCGTCGCGGCCGCTTCCAACCTCCCGGGAATAGGGGTGGACCTTCTTCCTGAGATTGCCGGGAAGTTCAACGGCTAAAGTCGGTATTGGCTGGCTGACCTTTGCTCTGTGACTTGACGTTCAATGACTGGAAGTGGAAAGAGATAAGCTTAGTGATGAGCAGAGTTCTGTACTGGTTATCTTAGGTTTATCGGGAGTAATCCTGTTTGAAACCGACAAGAAGCGCGAACACTCAAGCTTCAAGGATGAAGGGGATGGCTAGAGGACCTTCCGGCATGACGCATATTCTCGCTTCTCGACCGTAGCGGTCCAGAAGGTGCTCAACTGTATCTTGGATGGAGGTAGCCGGCTGAAGCTTGACGCTGCGGATAAGGGCTTCATCGAGTAAGTGACTGTGGAGATAAATATCTGTATTCAAGCAGATCGATGCTTGAATTTGGACTTGCCAGCTATCGCGCTGCACAAACCCAGGCTTGTGGAGCATGCCTAGCAAATCTTTAAGTGAATCCGCCTCTTGCATCAGGCGGGCATAATCGCCGTGATCGGGGATCCCATCCCAGCATTCTGCGACGATCAATATGGATCCACCTTTCTTCGTGATTTGAGCCGCTGCACTCATCCCCTTTATGGATTGGTAGATGTTTAGATCAAGGGGATACCCGGCATTGCTTGTCAGTACGATGTCGAAGGTCTCCGCCACCGGGACCATCATGTGTTCTTTAACGAACGAGCAACCCTCAAGGTGAGCCTCCTGCATGTCACCGGCGAAAACTCGGGCAACCTCGTGATCTTGGTTTAGCGCGACATTGATCAGGAAAGCGGGCTCGACTAGTGCCGTGGCCTCTCGAATTTCAGCGGCAATGGGATTTCCTGAGGTGATCCCCCAGCGCGCGCGATGATGATCTACATTGGCTACAGAGTGATTGTGCAGGATCGAAGCCATCCCCGCCATACCGGGAAGGAATGCTTTTCCTCCTCCTGAGAAACCAGCAAAAATATGAGGTTCGATAAAGCCCGTCGCGATTCGAAAATCGCAGTCCATCAAAGCTTGATTCAACCAGATTGTGTTTCCGGATGAGGTCCTGCCGATAGCCACGTGAGATGAGTCATCAAGGGCATCATTCTGGTAGATCATGTGCCTATCAGCCCAAGGTCCACCGAGCATTTCTTCCAGCTCAGAAGTCGTATTCGCTCGATGGGTCCCCGTTGCGACAAAGATGGCGATGTCATCATCGGGTATGTGTGACAATGTCTCGCGTATAGCCTTCAACAAAAGAGGAGTGGGTGTATGGCGAGTGATGTCGTTGACAACGATGCCAACTTTATCACCCCGGCTGACCCGGGAGGCAAGCGGTTCAGAGCCGATCGGCGCCTGAAGGGCATCGGTAAGCGCATCAAGAGGGTTTTCCAGACCTGGGGTAGGCACAGACGCTACCACGCTTACGTTTAAGCCCGCGGGCAGAGTGACGGTTAAGCTGGTTCTACCGTAGGCAAGAGTGAAGTTCATCTTGGGCGCCATTGGTTTTTTCATTCAGCGGGTTGGTCGACCGCGAACGCATGCCTCTTCAGCGAGCAATCGGCATGCTCTTCTGCGGTTTCTAGTCATCATTCTGAATCGATTGATGAGATCCATCCAAGGCCTAATTCCGCAAGTTTGGCATCCTTTGGTGTTCCGGTTTCGATGTCCCAGCCAGCCATTTCGTAGTAAGTGTCCTTCGCGATTTCAAGATCTTCTGGGGAGAGAAAGACTCCATCGCTTTCCCCTCCAACAAGAGCTTTCTCAAGCTTCTTGGGCAAACGATCATTCTCTCTGGTAAAACCTTCCCGAGCATTGAAGGCTCGCATCATGTTGAGCCGTCGCTCTCCAACACGTTGGAGTTCTTCCAGAGTTACGTCCCATCCCGTAACAGCTTGGACAACATCGACCATCTGGTCGGGGCCGTAGAGTTGCCACGCAGGGCCAAAGACGAACTGGCAGAAATTTGCGGAATCAAGATAGGAGTAAGTGTACTGAGTGGTCAACGCAAAACGTATTTTCTCATCGTTTAGCACGCTATCAGGTTGGGGATCCTCGAGGCCGAGCATACGCATTCTCTCCGGATAATCTCGGTAGGACGGATCATGTTCGTGTGACATATGGTCCGCACCGAAGGGATTGACCGCGTAAATCAGGGCTAGGCTGCGTTTGACTTGGGGCATGTGAGCGGGAAATTCCTGCCCTTTTACCGCAACGACTAAAGCTTGCGCCTCTTGCCCGAGACGCGCAGCTGCCCGGGAAGAACCTTCTGCAAGGAGGTCGCCGAAACCATCACGATTGCCGATCTTCTCCACAAGGGCGATCATGGCCTCTGCGTTGCCGAAATTGAGCTCCAGCCCGTCAGTATCTTCGAGTGTCAAAAGGCCTTGATCATAGCAATCCATGGCCCATGCCACGCTAGCTCCACATGAGATGGTGTCCATGCCGTACATATTGCATAGCTGATTGGCCAGTGAGACCGCGGCCAGATCGCTCACGCCGCAATAGGATCCGAAAGTCGCTAACGTCTCATATTCCGGACCCCCGTAATAAGGATCAACCTTGAACGGACCTTCGGTTACCTCGACGACACGCTTGCAGCGCACGGCACAAGCGTAGCAAGAATCCCGTTTTTTCAGTATGGTGTTGAACATTGTTTTGCCGTCCAGGTTTTCGCTATGCTCAAAGGTGCCACTCGACCAGTTTCGCGTGGGGAGTCCCCCAGCGCGATCTTGCGAGACAACGATTCCTGCTGTACCGAGTGTCCCCAATGTATAGACCCCGGATTCTTCGAAATTGGCGGGTCCCCATCGGGCAAGCTTCTTGAGACGGGCGATATCGGCGATCTCTGGTTTATTCTTGCCGCGCACGACGATTGCCTTGAGCTTCTTACTTCCCATCACTGCGCCCATCCCTGTTCGGCCATTAGCGCGATTGGACATATTGATCACGCATGCATAGCGGTTGAGATTCTCACCAGCTGGACCGCATTGGGCAATCTCGATCTTGTCGTCCCCCAATTCTGTTTTTAATATCCGATCAACATCTCCCGTAACTTTTCCCCATAAGTGGCTTGCGTCCCGCAGCTCTCCTTGGCCATCATTTAGCCATAAGTAGACGGGATTCTGAGAACACCCGGTCACGACGATGGCATCGAACCCGGAGAACTTCATCTCAGCTGGAAAAAAACCTCCGCTTTGAGCATCCCCTATGGCGCCGGTTAATGGGGATTTTGAGGTTGTCGTCATCCTGCTCTGACCCGAGATGGGTGCGCCGGTACAAACACCAAGGGAGAAGACAAAGGTGTTCTCTGGGCTAAAGGCATCAATGTTGGGCGGATTCATAGTCAAGAGGTAATGGAGGCCGAGTGCACTTCCCCCCATGTACTTCCGGTAAAAATCCTCATCGGGCTCTTCGACTTCAAGAATCTGAGAGGTCAGATCTACATGAAGGATCCGTCCGTTATATCCGTAGCGCATGGTCTGATCTCCTTTTAATCCGGGATATGTTCAATAATAGGGTGAAGAAGAAGTTTCGAATCCAGAGTGAAGCTCGTGAGGTATCGCCTTATCGGGAGTCTGTGAGCTAATGCCAGGTGAGTATGCCCGATTTCTATGTCAACCTAAGTTTAAGAGTTCAAACACAAAAGGTGCTATGGCTGATACGATGATCAAAAATATGAATCCGATGAGAATGGCGAAGGAAAATGCACGCACTCGATCGTTGCTGGGGTCGCGGATAAAGGCGATAGCGATCGTATAGGCTGTCGGGATGAAGAAAAGGGGCGGCACAGAGATCCCGACTTTTGGTCCAGCGACGCTCAAAAGCCATATCCCCAAGCCGATTCCGAGGCTCTCGAGGATCAGTCGCCAATAGATTTTGGCGTACTCGTAAACATTCTCCGTCGAACGTGAGCGGGTATCGAACTTTAGTCGGCGATCGCTTTTCTTCTTGGGTTCCATTTCTTGAGGTTTTGACATGGCGACTCCTTATCTAATGAACAAGGTCAGCAGAGAGAGGGCGGGATGATCAAAACGCTTCTGTAATGTTTGACGAGACTTGTCCGTAACCTGAGCACTTCCAGGATGCAGTGCATAATGGGTAGGCCGCACTCTATCAGACATGCAGGCGGCGAAAGCGACGCTAATTCTTTTCGCGGGATCGAGTTCCAATAGGCTCTATTCTGCTTTTGCCATTCCCCACTTCTTTGCAGTTTCAACCATCTCCGCCTGGACATCAGCGGGGATGAGATCTGGTTCCCCCTGTCCGAGCGCTAAGGATAAATAATAGACACGGGCGGCTTGTTCGGCGGCGATACACCGCTTGAAGGCAACCTTGATATTCTGGCCCACACAGAATAGTCCGTGGTTCTTCCATATCACCCCGAATTTTTCCCCCATGGCATCGATGGTTTTATCGGCAAAATCCTGGTTAGCACTCCGAATCGAGGGACCTAGCGCCAAGCCCATACCACCAAATAGGTACACGAAATTGCCAAGTATATTTGGGACGGACTTATTCATCGCGTATAAGGAATTTAGATAGGGTGATTCGACGTGCGCACATGCGCCGACGTATGGATGTCTACGCATGGCTGTTAGATGGATTGGGGTTTCCGAGGAGGGTTCGTACTTGCCGCTGATCTTATTCCCATTCAGGTCAACCTCCACGATATCCTCGGGGACCATGGTTGGATAGGGGATATCGCTGGGCGTGATAAGTACTCGATCCGTGCCAGCTACTCGTGTGCTGAAGTTGCCTTGCGTATAGATAAGCAGGTCGTGTGATTCACAATACTGTGCGGCATTGATGAGCTCCTGACGGAGTTCGAGGTCATTTGGATTCACGGGATTACTAACCTTTCATTTGTGGCTTATATTCGTTCTTTTCGAGTGAAGGTATTTTGGGGGCTGTCAGAGGGACAGCCCCCAAAAAAGTGTTCTGAACAGGGCTCGGTCGACTTAGTCGCCGGCGACAGCGGGGGTCTTGCCCAAACGCTCAGCGGATTTAGCGTTTTCTTCACGCAGGATGCGTCCGCTGAAGAAATACAGAGCGACGACGACCGGGAGTAAAATAATCCCGGGCATAAGCTGGCCCTTCGTAAAGATCGCAGCGCCAGAGGCGAATGCCATTCGGAAAGACGGCATTTCCATGCTGATCCAGCTTATGTATTGGACGTTTGCCGGGATGTCCACGGTTCCGACTTGCCGAGCCAGTGAGGTAATCGCGGGCGCGAAGTAAACGCCGGCATACACCCACAGCGGCTGGCTGATGAAGGTCAGGATGGTTGTACGGACCACATCGTTCCGGGTGACTACGGCAGCCGTAATCGTTGAGCACAGAGCGATGATCCCGCCGAACGGTAGGATGTTGTTACCGGGCAGGATAACGGTCCACAGGATGAGCACCGGGACGTTGAGGATCGCGGCAACCCACAAGCTGGACATTCCGGCTGTAAAGGGCCAGTCCAGACCGATATGGAAAGTGCGGCCAGGGAAGCGGGCGGCCATGAAGGACTTTGCTCCGTCGGCGATGGGCATTAGAGCGGTGATGAAGAGCGTCGCCACCATCGGGAAGAGGGTCAGGGCGGTGCCCGCTTCGATACCAACAGTGAGGACGCCTTTGAGGTCATAGCGACCCATCACGGCGATTAGTATGCCCACAAAGAAGCCGATGACATGATTCTCGCCGAAAACGCCAATTTTCTCGCGGATTAATTCGGGCTCGTAGTGGTTATCGCGGAGGGCTGGAATTTTGTCCAGTAGTCTGTTCAGTGGAGCGAAGATGATCCACTCAAAGAATAAAGCGTGTGGCAGGGAGACACCGGGGATACCAGTGCCTTCCTCGACCAGGTGTACAGACCAATCCGCCTGTTTAAGCTCAACGACAACTTGGATTGCGGTAACGACAAAAGCCACGGCAACGCTGCCGCTGATGTAGGATACGAAGACACCTGTGAGCACTTTGTTCCAAACGTTCCACATGTCAACGTTCAGGCATTGTGTCCAGTTGAAGGCCAACATGATGATGTTGATGGCGATCTGGAGTGGGAACATCAGGAACGCGTAGGGCCATGCCCAGGCGATGGCTGCGACCGGTGTCCATCCGAGGTCGATAGCCGTAAGCTCCAATCCGGTGTTAGCAACAAAAGCTTCGGAGACCGGAGCGATCGTGCCAAACATGAATCCAAGAATTACATTCATGCCGGCAAAGGCAATACCTAAAAGCAGACCTGCTGAGAACGCTTTTCTAAGGCCAACGCCGAAGATCAACCCGATGACAATCATAATAATGGGCAGAACGATCGGCGCGCCCAGTCCAAGCATTCCATTAATAAAGGTTTCTAAGAACTCCATGGGTGCATATCTCCTTATTGTATTACGTATAAACGATATCGGCTTTGAGAGAAATCCCTCTCTCATCCTCCGTTTCGGACCTCTCGATAACCTCACCTCCTTCCAGTGGAAAAAAACGGCTTTGAGATTTTTCCCAAAGCCTATTCGGTCTCAGTCCCATCTGGAAACAACATGTCCTTAATCTCCTGCATGGCCTCATCCATTCCAAAACCGGTCATGAAAGGAATGCCGCTGACCATCGGGCAATCGTATTTCGTATCGCCATGGGGTGAGATATTGACGAATAGATCAGAATGCTCGGCATGCAATTTGGCAGTTTTAAAATCGACGACATCAACCTTTACGCCCCGCATCCCGAACTTTGGGAGCAAGTCTTTGATACGATTCGCACTCAATTGAGATGAGGCAACACCCGACCCACATGCGACGATGATGCGTTTACGTTTTGCCATTGCTCGTTGCTCCTTTGATAAATAGTTTTGATCAACCGACGACTTGGATGAGCACGGTGGTGCTCCAATTCCGCGATTAGTCCCGAGCCAGAATCTTTAGTCCTGAATATTATTTCGCTTTCGCTCTTCAGCACGACGGTTCCAGTAAAACAAGATCAGGGTGAGCGCAGCTGCGGATGCCCCCAATTCTAAGCTCCGGGTGATTAGACCCCAAGCGAAAAGCACGAGCGCTGCTGTGACGAGAACTGGGAAATACCATTTTCTCACGTGGAAAACGGCATATCCTTTAGATTCCATTTTCTCGCGTGCGGCGATCCAATCCTCCGGCAAGCGTTCCTTGGGAATGGCGAAATCTGGCTCTAGCGGTCCTCTTTCGGGTTTGTTTGTTGAATTCTTACTCAATATTTAATCCTTTCTCGAGAGCTTCCTGAATAGTATTAACACCGTTGTTATTGAGAAGGTTCGCGATGTTTTCAGGCTTTACGAAATAATCAATGATCACTTTTAGGAAATGAACTTGTTTTTCAGGCTCGGTGATCGAAAGTAGGAGGACAATTTGGACATCCCTGAGCTTATCCTTTGTTCCCATCTCGATCCAGGGGATCGGCTTTTTCAAAATCGCCACAGCCACGGCGGGTTCAAGGCAAAACTCGGCCCAAGTGTGTGGGATTGCTACCCCAACGGGTTCTGTGGGAAGTGCGGTGGGGAAGCCCTCCTCCCGCTCCTTGGTCTTATCTGCAAACTCATCAGTAACGTACCTTTTTTTCAGCATGAGCTCGGAGAGGCGATCGATAGCATCCCATCGATCTGCGACCACCAAATCGGTCAGAATGAGGTCTGGTTCGATCTTCAACGCGTCGTGGGCAGGTGGCATTTCTTCTCCTACCAGTAAATGGGTAAATATTAGTTACTCTCAGTTGCTCAAAACACTGGACTTCTCTTGAAGTTGGATTATTTGGTCGTAGGTCGGCAAGGATGGCTGCGCTCCCGGCTGTGTGACAGCATAAGCTCCTCCGGCATTGGCAAATTCCACGCACTCAAACCACGGTCGACCTTCCATCTGGGCCACAATTAAAGCGCCGACGAATGCATCACCAGCAGCTGTGGTATCCACAACTTCAACCTCAAGTGCCGGGATTTGCTCTCGTTGTTGATCTCTGACGAGCACGCTACCCACTTCCCCGAGTGTAATCACGACTGTGCCAGGTCCCTTCGCCCGCAAAGAGTCGCCCACCTCGAATGCAGCTTCGATCGTGGTGGGCAAGTGACCGGTCAGGATTTCTGCTTCGCTTTCGTTTAGCACAAGGATATCGGTTGCATCCAGGATGGGTTCTACATCCTCGCGCGGTCTTGCTGGTGCAGGATTGACAACAGTGGTCCAGCCGCGCGCTTGTGCCTTATTGACAGAGTGCAACACGGTTTCAAGAGGAATCTCGAATTGCGTGAGAAAATGTGTGACGTCTTCTGTAGAACGCTTGAAGGTTTCATCGATAGCGGGAGGCTGCAAGTGATGATTTGCGCCGGGAACGATAACGATTGTGTTTTGTCCAGTTGGATCAATGGTAATAAAAGCAAGACCTGTAGAGATGCCCTTAATAGTCTGAATGTCTTCCACGGCGACATTGTTGGTGCGTAAGCTTTCAAGCAACAGCATTCCATATTCGTCGTCGCCGACGCAGCCAACGAGCGAGACGCTCTTGCCCATGCGACCGATAGCCACCGCCTGATTGGCGCCTTTCCCGCCGTGAAACCTCTGGATCTGGGATGCGGAGATAGTCTCGCCTGGAGCGGGAAATTTCTCCACGGGCATCACGAGATCCATATTTATGCTGCCAGCAACAATGGCGGACATAGAATCAAAGCCTCTGGGTGGATTTACGTATGATGAGATTTGTCGGCAGACAAAATTCTTGTGGCATCGGATTTTTGGATCCGTTCATGCGTTCCATAAGACGAGCCGCGGCCATTTCGCCAATCGTGTAGGCTGATTGGGCGACAGTTGTCAGTGGGGGATCGAGCAGAGAGGCTAGAAAAATATCGTCAAAACCGACCAGCGATACATCTTCGGGTACCCGATAGCTTAAGGTTCGCAAGGTTTGCAGAGCGCCGATAGCCATCATGTCGTTGCAGGCAAAGATGGCGGTTGGGGGAGAAGGCAGTTCCATCATCTCCCGAGCTGCCCTGCGACCACTCTCGACCTGAAAGTCGCCGAGGATGGATAAATGCGGATCGTTTTGTAAACCATGCTCATTTAGGACTTCTTCATAGCCCTGAATGCGGTCGAGCGCAGAGCGAACGTCTATTGGGCCGGTGATGATCCCAATTCGTCGATGACCGAGCTCTATGAGATGTTGCACGGCATCGCGCGCACCCTGGATATGATCGGATTGGATGAAGTCAATATCGGGGATCGCAAGTTTGCGGTCGACGACAACAATTGGGATTCCGGTTTTGACGAACTCACTCATCTGATGATGATCGTCCGAGACGGCGCTCACGATGATGCCGTCGACGGAGTATGTTGATAGCGTCGACATGTAGGTTAATTCTCGGGCGGAATCATGCCTTGAGTTGCATAAGAAGAGGGAATACCCATGTCGGTAGGCACAATCCTCCGCGCCGAGGGCGATTTCGCTGAAGAAGGGGTTGCTGTTATCCGGGATGATTAACCCAAGAGTTTTCGATGAATGGATTCGCAGCGCACGTGCCATCGCATTCGGCTTGTACTCGAGATCCCTGATGGCCACATGAACGCGATCGCTGAGATCATCGCTTACATGTCGCGTACTGTTAAGCACATGGGAAACCGTCGTTGTCGAGACATTGGCAAGACGGGCGATGTCCTTGATCGTAGGATTTTTCTTAATATTCATAGAATGATGATCCTGATAAATGGGCCTCGCAAACGATTTCGCAAACGTTTGCCTAGCCCTCGAGTACTACTATAGAGTGGATTGAATTTAATTGCAAGCAAGCCTCACCGACCATTATTGATATTCGTCTTAACTAGCACCATTGTTCATAAATGCACCCTTATGTAAGGTGACTTTCTTACAGATTGGCAACATATGATATAATTCAGATAAACTAAGGCTACTTAAGGGTCGTGTGGAAAGGATAATTGGACCATGAGCGACGCGATGAAAGTACTAAAAGTTGGCGATTTCGTGCACTACATCCGTAACGGTAGCGAACATAAAGGTCGCATTGTCAGCCATAGCGCTTGCACGTGTGGTCTGGCCGGGGTTGTTAACTGTGATTGCGAGACAGGCACTTGGTCGGATCACACCATTCCGCTTGTAGCCGGTCATCACGCTGATCTCATCCCGAAGGATGTCTTCAGCATGCTCACTGAGTGATCGCCTCCCACGCGTGTTGAAAAACTTTCAATGCTGTAACAAGGGATCCTAGAGAGGATCCCTTTTCGATTCAAACAAACAATCCTGATGGGCGCAATTTGGTGGGTGGCATCGAGCTAACAGGTTGCGCGGGCCAAGCGATTGCAGCCAGGATATCCCAGGCTAATACAGATGTTTAGCTGATGAAACCGGGATGATATCTTCTTAAACGACAGGAAAATGCAACTTCACCTCGGTTTGGATTGTTTGCTCAAAACCCAAATAAGGATCATACTAAAAACCATATCATGGGTCATGATGCGTCGTAGGGTCCAGGAAAAATCGATCGAAGAATCGGATAAACCTATTGCAGCTCCAACCGTAGCCCGGACATAATGACGAGAGAAGGCAATGATTATGGGAAACTCCGTCGCCGTCATGGCCGGGGCTCCGCATTTATTTTCTCCGTCTTGGATACCAACGCCTGATACCTATAAGTTGGGAAGGTAATCTGCTCAGCGCTCTGTTTTACATTCGACATCAATTGTTCGAAATGATAGAACGAATCTCCCAAGGAGAATGAGTAATGGAGCCAACCATCGCCGTATTTGGAACGGGCCGCATGGGATTCCCCCTGGTCCAGAGGCTGCTGGAAAGTGGTTATCAGGTAACGGCCTATAATCGTACAATCGATAAGGCAGCTTTGTTGGTACAGAATGGTGCCAAGCTTGCTGCTTCGCCTGGGGAGGCGGCAGCTGACAGCCAGCTTTTACTCATGATGGTTTCGAACGCGGATGTCGTACATGCGCTATTGGATGAGATGGGCGAGGACGGTATTCAAGCGGGCAAGACGATAATCGTCATGAGCACCATCAGTTCAGAAGAGAGCGAGCAGCTTCGAGATCGTATTATCTCACGCGATTGCTCCTACCTTGAAGCGCCCGTCATGGGCGGCCCATCGGAAGTGCGCAATGGGAGTTTGACGATCATACTCGGCGCAGAAGAGCATGATTACAAAACATGGGAGAAATTCCTGGGCGATCTTTCCCGAAATCTGGTTTGGACCGGACCGATCGGGAGTGCTTGTGTCGTAAAATTAGCCTTAAACCAATTTATGGCAGCTCTGGTAACGGCCTTAGCGACGAGCGTTGCGCTGGTGCGCGCTGTTGATGTCCCGGCAGCAACATTAATGGATATCCTTAAGGAGTTCCCGTACTATGCACCCACGTACGAGTCGAAGTTACCGCGCATGTTGTCGGGTAATTTTGAGGATCCCAATTTTACGATTGAGATGATGGGCAAAGATGTCCGGCTAATGGTGCAGGAAGCCCGAAGGTATCGCTTGTATCCTGATGCTCTAGAAGCTGTTCATAATCTCTATAAACTTGCGGAAAAGAAAGGGCTGGGCGAAATGGATTATTCCGCCATCTTCAAATTGATCGATTCGCAAAGCCCATGATGGGCTCAGAACCAGTTGTTTGATGGGTAAATATCCTAATCGGATGAGCATTTAATCCTAAGTGGGCTTTTCTACCATGATGGCTTGTTATTATTGTGAACTTTTAGGAGGTTGATCAATATGCCCAACGATTATTTCGACATCGAAATCCAACCCAATTGGAAAGGATTGCTCGAATGCCTTCGGCGAGGGGGAACACCAGATAGAGTGTATTTCTTTGAATTGATGATTGACCCTGAGATTCAAGATCAACTCAATGATCGGTTTCATCTGATTGATGACCTTGACCAAGACGATCCCTTCTTCAATGAACAGAAAACCGTTCGGCTGCAACGATTTCTGGGATACGACTTTGTCCGGCAAGGTGTCGAGCGATTAGACATGCCCTTTAATCGAGAACTCATTGGCGATACTGCTGCCCTGGAGCGGGAGGGAGGGCGGTCATTCGTGAATGAGTCGCGCGGACCCATCACGACTTGGGAGGAGTTTGAACAGTATCCGTGGCCGGATCCGGAGAAAGCGTCGACCCGATCGCTCGAGTGGTATGAAGAGAATTTACCTGACGAGATGTGTGTAATTGGCAGTGGTGGTTTTGGTCATTTCGCAGAGCATCTCACCTGGTTGATGGGCTATGAAACGCTATGTTACGCACTCTACGACGACCGGGATTTGGTTCAGGCAATCGCTGACCGGATACTTGAGATCAACCTTGTGCTCAGCAAGCGAATGTTGGAATTTGATCGCGTTAAAGCAACCATGTCCGCGGATGATATGGGCTTTAAGTCCGGCACTTTGATCAGCCCTGATGATCTGCGTGAGTTTGTCTTACCCGGGCATAAGAAAATGGCTGAAATGGCCCATAAGGCCGGCCGACTTTACATTCTGCATGCCTGTGGCCAATTGGAGAAGATCATGGATGACCTGATTGAAGATGTGAAAATAGACGCCAAGCACTCCTTCGAAGATACGATCGAAACGATTGTGGAGGCGAAAGAAAAGTACGGCGAGAAAATTTCTGTCCTTGGGGGCATCGATATGGACTTCCTGTGCCGGGCGAGCGAACCGGAACTGCGGACCCGCGTTCAGTCAACCCTTGAAGCATGCCATGAAGGCGGCGGATATTGCTTGGGGTCGGGGAATTCAATAGCGAATTACATGCCCATCGATAATTACCTTATTATGTTGGACGAAGGACGTAAATTCGACTCCAAGCAATAAGGGATCAAGCGATACCTGAAGGGGGTTAAACAATCCAACGCAGCCCGGTGATTAATACAAACCGAGCTCTCGCAATCAGTGTGATGAAGCGGACCGAACAATGACTCAGGACGTGAGTCATGGGTTTGTTGTCTGGGTTCGCTGGGCATCAATCCAACTATGGGAGGAAGCATGAAAGCCATCATCGAAATCATTAATGAGCAGATCCTTCAGGGCCTAAACAATGAGATTGAAGTGAGTGTCCAGAAGGCATTGGAAGATAAGATCCCGGCCGGTGAGATCTTGAAGGATGGATTAATCGCTGCCATGGGAGAAGTCGGCCGGCGATTCGAGGCTGGAGATTACTTTGTTCCGGAGATGCTCATCTCAGCTAGAGCTATGAAAATCGGTTTAGGAATCTTGCATCCATACCTCATCGAGGAAGGTGTGGAGGCTAGAGGCAAAGCCGTCATCGGAACGGTGAAAGGCGACCTTCACGACATCGGCAAGAACCTTGTGGGGATAATGCTGGAAGGGGCTGGTTTTGAAGTCGTCGATTTGGGAACAGACGTTGCGCCTGAAATGTTCGCTAAAGTTGTGCGTGAAGAAAAGGCCGACATCCTCTGTTTATCAGCACTCCTCACCACGACGATGGAGCAGATGAGCGATGTTATTGAAGCAGTTGAAGATATCGGGGTGCGATCCGAGGTGAAGATTCTCGTCGGAGGGGCGCCGCTGACGGCCGCTTTCGCAGAGGAGATCGGAGCAGATGGGTATGCCCCCGATGCAAGCGTAGCAACTGTTTTAGCCAGAAATATTCTAATGCATGAATCAACATGATTTTGACGTTCCGTGCGCATAGCCCTTCTCCGAGATGGGCGTATGGCGTCATATATCGACCGACAAACCACAGATAGCTGAACTCTTCAACCCGACCACCGATCGCGCGAGGCAAGCTATGAACAAATCCCGATGGCCGTGGGAACCAAAACCTGATAGCGAGGCATTGCTCGCCACTCTACGAGGCGAGAGGAAGTCCACCCCAGTTCAAGTGTTAGAGTTCCTTGTAGATCCCGAGATTGTGACGGCCATTCTCGGTAAAGATCTCCTTCCACTTCCAGATCACGGTGAGAGTCAGAGCGAGATGGAAAGAGCCATCGACGAGCTGATCCACTTTTATTATTCACTCGGTATGAGCGCCTTCCGGGCAAAGGCCATCCTTGATCTACCATTTGAGAAGATCCTCGCAGAGGATACGGCAGAATATTCGAGATTGCAGCGGGGTTGGGTGAACGAGCAAAAAGGGGTGATCGCTTCCTGGGAGGATTTCGATCGCTATCCCTGGCCAAGCGTGCGGGATGCGGATTATGGACCACTTGAATATGCCTTGTCACAACTACCTGAAGGTATGACCGCCTTTGCAAAGTCATACGGCATCTTGGAACAAGCCATGTTCCTCATGGGGTATGAGACCTTTGCATACAATCTCTACGATGATCCAGATTTGATCGGGGCGGTCTTCCAAAAAATCGAAGAGATCTACATCCCATTCAACCGCGCTTTGACCCAGGTTGAAGGTGTGGCGGGGCTTTGGATGGGGGATGATATGGGGTTCCGAAGCGGAACGATGGTTCACCCGGATCATCTGCGGAAATATGTCTTCCCGCTGCAAAAGAAAGTTGCAGACTTGTGCCATGAGCAAGGGATCCTATTTCTGTTGCACTCGTGCGGGAACTTGGCCACGATCATGGATGAATTAATAGATGATGTCGGCATCGATGGGAAACACTCGTTCGAAGACGTGATTATGCCGGTCGAGTCCTTTGTCGCCAAGTTTGGCGAACGCATCTCGACCATCGGCGGGGTGGATGTGGATCTGCTATCAAGGTGCACTGAAACTGAGATTCGGTCGCGGGTGCGTGCGATTCTGGAAGCTTGCGCCGGAAGTGGTGCCTATGTGTTGGGGAGTGGGAATAGCATCACCAATTACGTGCAGCCCGAGAATTTCCTGACGATGATTGATGAATGCCAGCGATTCAACGCAGAAGGTTGGGGCTGAGGATTCCCGCTCAACACCCCTCCTAACCAACCCGGCGCGAAAAACCGCAGGTCGGATTGGAAACATCAGTTTCGAAGAAGGGATTTACCAATCCAGCAAAATCCTGGAAATGAACAACGGTCATGTTCCAGAGTTAGGAATCGATCGGGATCTTCTCAACTTGGAGCCTTCGTCTGAAAGTATGTAATTAAGTGCCCATAAAAACCCGTTCTCAACACCGAGTGGGGACACCAGATCAGCAGTCTCCTTAAGACCTTCGGTGCCATCACCCATCGCAATAGAGAATCCGGCCACATCGAACATGCTCTGATCATTCCAACCGTCTCCAACGGCAATAATCTTGTTAAGCGGAATCCCCTCACTCTCGGCCAGAATTCGTAAAGCATGCCCCTTGTTCACATCACGTTTGGTGATATCCAGAAAGTTCGGTAAAGATCGAGCACATTCAAGTTGTGTTACCCATGGGGAGAGGGCGGCCTCAACCGCTTGTAGATCCGACTCGGTCCCGAGAAGGACCATTTTTCCAGGTGGCAGAGTATATTTAAATGCGCCTTTCGGGATTTGTTGAATACCGGAAGAGGACATTAACTCCAGGCTTTTATAAAAGCTCGACTCGCCCTCGAAGAGGATCTCATCCGGATACTCGATCAGGATACCGATATTGCGATCGCGAGCTTGCCGTAGAATGGCTCCAACAGAATCGCGGGGGAGGGCATCATAGAAGATCGCCTTGCCTGTACGTGGATCGGCGACATAGGCTCCGCCTAACGCGATATAAGGTTCATTGATTTTCAGGCGACTGAGGAACCAGCAGACCTCGGCGCTATTACGTCCCGAGGCCAGCGTGACACGCAAGCCTCGCCGGTTAGCTGTTTGGACAGCTTCGATGATCTTCGGGGAGATTTCGGGAGGTCCGTTGATCAACGTGCCATCGATGTCTGTAATCAATAATTGAAAATCAAATTCGGTGACGTTGTCATCATTGCTTGTCGGCATATTCAACCTTCCATCAAAGAAATTTCGCCTAAAATATTTCCATCTCATGTAATTCTTTCCGCTGGCAGCAAATCCTATCTCCCCGCCTAAATACCGTTCGGAGCATAGTCTACTGTTGCAAGAGTATCCGGTTAATAGTGAACATCTCTTGGTGCGCTCTCTGGTTCGATAGGACCTATCTTCTCGAGCAGACGGAGCATGTAGAAACATAACACGTGTCGCGCTGAGGCTGGTCATTGGCTCATTTTGGCTCAAGCGCTATTCTCAATCATGTCGTCCTTGCTCGGTTAAACCAAGACGAGAACTTGAACTGACCACACCTGAGAACGTCTTTGATCCCCAGTCTCTTATAACGGTATTGGTGTAAGTTCGATCTGACTCTTCAGACGTTCGACATCCTGAGGGATGCACTCTGCAGTTCGTGGCGTCATCATCACCGCCGCGGCCGCGGCGAATCCCAATCGTAAGCCTTCCTCGATTGGAATTCTATTGTCAAGCGCGTATGCGAGACCGGCCAAGATGGCATCTCCGGCTCCTGCGCTATTCTTCACCTCAATACGGAGCGGGCTGATGCGGTACGCCTTCTCCGGGAAAAACGCAATTGCACCTTCCTCACCCAGGGTTGTGAGGACTGAACACCCGTGAGTTTCCAGTATCGACCGGGTCGAGCGCAAGATGTCATCGAAGGTGACCAATTCCCGACCGGCGAGCTGCTCCAGCTCACTCAGATTCGGTTTTATTACCGTAGGTCCAGCTGCAACGCCAGCCTTCAACGCGGGACCACTTGCATCAAGGACGACCGGGATCGAGCGTGAACGTGTCCGTCGAATGAGGTCCACGAATACTTCCTGAGGAAAACCCTTTGGGGGGGTTCCGCCGAAAATTACGCAGCCTATTTGCTCGAGATGTGTATCGAACCGCTCAATTAATTCATCAATCTGCGGACTAGCAATCTCCAGTGTGTCCGTCGTAAAAGTTGATTGACCGCCACCGTCCTCAATGATCAACGTACTGATACGGGTTTCGCCATCCACTTCAACAAAATCGGGAATGACATGCCGCGCGCGCAGCATAGACTCCATTTTTGCTCCGAAGATACCAGCCTTGAAACCCATTGCGATATTGGGAATACCGAGCGTGCCCAGAACGTAAGACGCGTCTGTCCCTTTTCCCCCCATTGATAGGTACGATCGGGAGGAACGGATGGTTTCGCCGAGTTCGAACGCTGGTATAAGGAGTATGTGATCGATAGCCGTGTTCAATGTTAGTGTAAGGATCATGCGTACATTCCCAATGGCTGTTCCGTGTCTGAGGCTGGTGAACGTAGGCTAGGTATCCGTCAAAAAGGACTGGGGGTAAATTTGCCGATTTGAGGCGGTTAAAGCCTGGGGATGACTTCCTCGATAAATCGTTTCACCATCCTTGTCCCAGGAAAATCAACAAAACGAATCATGATGTGTTGCACGCCGGCTTCACTGAAGTCACGAAGCTCAATCGCAACCTGCTCTGGAGTTCCAGAGATAAAATGCCGATTGCGCGTATCAATTCCTGTGGTTCCTTCACTCTCCTTGATTTCAACATATGTCCAGATGGATTTCTTAATATCCTCGTATGTTCTTCCAGCCTCCAGGCAGTGTTCTTTGAGGACGGATAGTTTGTGCTGAAATGTAGCGATTTCGGGGAAGGCGATATTCATCCAGTCGGCATGTCGGGCCACCACACGTAAGGTGAGTTTCTCTCCCCCCCCGCCGATTAACAAGGGAGGTGGAGGATGAGGCAGAGGCTCACACTCAGCCTGGGTGATGCGAAAATGTTTTCCTTCAAAGGAGGCTGGAGATTGAGCCCACATAATTTTCAAGATCTTGGCAAGTTCTTCAAGTTGTTCGATGCGAATCTTTGAGGATGGGAAAGGATAGTTATACGCCTGGTATTCATCCTCCTTCCAGCCTGCGCCAATTCCAGCAATAAACCTGCCAGAAGTCAGAACCTGCAGTGTGGCCATCATCTTCGCCAGCAAGCCAGGGTTTCTGTACGATTGACAAAGGACGAGTGTGCCAAAGCGCATTTGCGGGTATTGCGAAGCTAAGTAGGATAGGGTGGTCCAACTTTCGAAGACGGGAGCGCCATCCTTATGGAAGTGGTCATCGAACCATACTGCATTAAAATGCCCTTGCAGCAGTTCAATGGTGCGTCGGTTATCATCGAGAAGCGTTTCGCTATTCACGCCTCCCCGACCGACCAATTCTGCGATACATCCAAATTCAAGTTTGGCTGTCACCCGGACTCCCCATGTCGAGGGCAGGAGTATAGACATTGGTCCAGGGCATGTCAACCGAACTCGATGGCAGTCGTAACGAAGGATTGAAATTCAGCCTGGAGTGACCTATTGACCATGTCTTTCCTGCGGTTGCGATCTGGACTCTCCGGTTTTCCAATCGCGCTGGTAGGATCGAATTTTCATGATCTCTTGTACTGATATTTATGGTAAGTATGGTACTTCACTGCAGGGTTTATAAGGTTGTTTTTCGGGAGCTTGTTCAGATCGCCCCACTTTTATGGACGGTTGTAGCGTCCAATATAGCAGCGATGGTAAGTGGCTATCTGCGCCGGTGGTCGATCAACTCAGGGAGTGATTCCGGCATTCGCAGGGTAAGCTAACATGCTATGTAGAAAGGAATCGGTAGGGAAGGTAAAGGAGGGTAATTGATGTCGAAAGCCATTAACTGGGGAATTCTCGGAACAGGCAGGATCGCAACGAAATTTGCACAAGGCCTCAGCCAGGCGCGTGACGCCCAGTTAGTGGCGGTCGGCTCGCGATCAAAAGATTCAGCCCGCGAGTTTGGCAACCGCTTCGATATTCCTCAAAGACATGTAGGCTACGAGGAGTTTGTCAACGATCCAGAACTTGATGTGGTGTATATCAGCTCGCCGCACGCGTTGCACTATGAACATTGTTTACTGGCGTTGCGAGCAGGTAAAGCGGTGCTCTGTGAAAAGCCCTTTACCTTAAATTCCAAGCAAGCCCAGGATCTGGTAAGTGAGTCGCGCCAACGAGGTTTATTTCTTATGGAGGGGATGTGGTCACGATTCTTCCCGCTTATGCATTTGCTGCGGGGGTTTCTCGCAGATCAGGTCCTTGGAGAGATCCATATGCTCGCGGCAGATTTGGGGATCCGTCGATCGCTTGAATCGCGTGAGCGTCTCTTCCGGCCCGATCTCGGTGGGGGTGCTCTCCTTGATGTTGGGGTTTACCCCGTTTCACTGGCTTCGTCGATTTTCGGTGAACCGGACCGCGTGACGGGATTCGCCCATTTCGGGGAGTATGGAGTCGACGAACGCGCAGGAATCGTCTTGGGTTACCCCGGTGGAGGTTTGGCGAATTTGTATATGGCGATTCGAACTGAAACGCCGAAGGAGGCCGTCATCCTGGGTTCAAAGGGGATGATTCGAATCCATGCCAACTTCGTCATCCCCACGCGTATGACTGTCACCATCTATGGTGAGTCAGAGCGCTCGGTTGAGAAACCGATGGAAGGTAATGGAATGCATTATGAGGCGATGGAGGTAATGCGGTGCATCAGTGCTGGACGTATCGAGAGCTCGATCATGCCTCTTGATGAGAGCATCTCGGTAATACAGACCCTGGACACAGTCAGGGACCAATGGGGCTTTCGATACCCTTCGGAATCCGGTAACAAGACATAGAATCGATATGGCGGGCCCTGTCTCTTACTGGCCGAACCCTTCTTTCATGATCATTCGAATGGTGGTTAGGTCAGTTCGAAGCGGTTTGATACTGTTGTTCTCGGTGCGGCATGTTATTTTAGCAAAAACGTCGATCTTGTATCCGTAGGCAAGGTTTTTACCAACAATCAATTTCTCAATCGGTCGCAGTTAGTCGACGGCTTTTGAGATGTCTCCAAAACTTGTTTATTGGAAGTAGGTACCGCAAATTTCCATTGGCGTCATATTCCGGTAGAGAAACCATCCTCGATGTATGGTCGAGATCAACCTGGTTGTTCGACAGCAATCCGACTAATAATTTCCCCCTCGACTTGATCCCCGATACACAATGAACAAACTTATAAATCGATAATCTGCCCATGATCGTAATCTACATTTGTAACGAACCCGGCGTATGTGACCCCGTCGCAGATTCAGTCTCGTTCAATCAGCATCAGAATGGTTTAAAGGATCTCTTATCAGAAGCTTGTTACTAATTACACGAGTTTAAGATCAGGGAAATGCGGGTCGATCTTCGGTTCAGCCGGTGTTAAAGATTGTTTGGATGGACTGAGAAATTGCTAGACCGAGTTTGTGGTGCTCGCTGACCTCAAGATGGAATCCGTCGATTAGGCTGGCCTTAATCACAAGTCCCGCATCCAGAAAGGCTAGACCGTATTCTTCGGCAATTTGTGCGAAGTACCCGGCCAACCGTAGAGATTTCTCCTCTGCACCCTCGAAAAGCTCGGCTTTCTCGGTGAGTTTCTCGAAAGGCGTAGGTGACACCAAAAGGATCTTAGGTGCGTTACCCCCGGGACCTGAGCCACTTACCAAAATGACGTCGATTAATAATCTGATCCCTTTCCCCACGTCATAAGCCGATGTGGAGAAGCGTTTCTTGAGGTCGTTTGTTCCTAGCATCAAGATGACCAGATCCAATGGCTGGTGAGAATCGAGGCATGGGATCAAGTACTTCAACCCGTTCCTATGCACTTCTATGGGATCATCAAATACGGTTGTGCGCCCGTTTAATCCCTCTTCAATGACCCAAACATCATCCCCCAATTCGTTGCGCAGTACCCCCGGCCAGCGTTCATCCCGTGAGTAGCGCTCCTTGTTTATCGGGTTATACCCCCATGTATTTGAATCTCCATAACAAAGAATTGTTGTAACTACTCAGGCTGATAATGAAACGAACGCGGGCAGATAAGGTGTGCCCACAAGTGCCAATTGTAGAGCATCCAAAACACGTTGTCCGTTCTTTCGTGCGGTTGATATATAACCACGGACCAGGCAGAAGGTATCAGCACCTTGCGTAGTGCGGAAACAGCCGGACACCTTTTGCTTGACCTTCATCATGCGGATATCCCGCTCCGCCTGATTGTTATCAAACGGAACACCAAAATCGTGCATAAACGTCAGCACAGCCTCCTTGTGATCGCGCAGCCGATCCAGCAGGTTCTTGGCTGGGCTTTGCTTGATCCGTCCCCGCTTCCTGGCTTGTCCATTTGCTCGTTTCGCTGGGGGGTTGGCTTGCAAGCCCTGTTTGATTAGTCGATCATAGCGCCTCTCAAAGTCAGACACCTGCTGCGCTGATAGACACGGTTGTGTTGCTCGAGCTGTATCAACGGCTTCCTTGATCTCCACCAGCAAGTCAGCCAGTTCACTCTCCCAGCCTTGCGGGTAGCGCTATTGCAGGAATTTCAATCCCCGCAGGTGATGCGCATTGCACGAGGCGTGATCAACGTCGTATTTCCAATAAGATGCCCAGTCATCGTGAACGGCCCGCCCTTTCAGGTGAGGTAAGATACCGATGGCATCCATCGCCTTTGTGCCCCGTTTCCGATGAACGGCATAATGGGTAAGCTGGTCCGTGCTCGCCGTGTGCAGCCAGTGCAGCTTCCCATCCACCCGCAGCCCGGTCTCATCGAAGTGAACAACTCTTTCTTCCTCGATCAGATGGTCCTTGATCGCTTCGATCACCGGCGTTACCTGTTCTGCCACGTCTTTGCAGGCGCTCACAATCGTCCCCTCGGCCAATGACTGCCCGTACAGATCGGCAAACAGCTCGCTCGTTCGTTCCAACGGCAGCAGCTGATATTGGGAGAAGTACACCGCCTGCGCCTTGATCAGCGGCCCATATTGCACCGGTTGGTTGATGCTTTCCGGGAAAGCAGCTTTACTTTCTTCGCTGCACCGCGGGCATCGCTTGATCTCCGCCTGGTGTTCCGTCACTTCCACTTTCACCACCGGTAAGTCAAACACCTGCCGCTTCTCGAGCCTGCTCGCTTTCACATCTTTCAGCGTCTTATGACAGTGACTGCACTCTTTCAATCGATGGACCACAACCCGGTCCGGATGTGCGACCGCTTTCAAGGTGTGCCCTTTATGCCCTGGCTGCCCACCGCTTTTCTTCCTGTTCCGCTTGCGTAGGCTCTTGGGTGCCGGTTTGCTCAAACCATCACTGGATGGAGGATTTCCACTGTTGCCACTGTTCTTGGCCAGGCGATCTTCTAGCTTCTGCACACGATCCGCCAAAATCTGCATGTTTAGAACCATTTCACGAAACAACGCTACGATTGCTTCTTCGCCCTGCCGGTAGGCTTTGCGTATCTCGTCTTCTGTAGGAAAGTGGATGGGTGTCATGCTTTCTATTGTGAACGCTTCATCAAGCCATTAAAAGAATCGAATGTAACCAATAACCCATTACCTTTGACTCGGATGCCTGAGTAGTTAC
>DAOUDJ010000013.1:0-45806 GCA_034430795.1 Anaerolineales bacterium
CCGGTCGAGCGGTGTTTCGGAAAGCACGGCTGCTTCGATCGCGGTCAACCCGCGTTTGATACCGTGCCCTTCAATCGAAATCTTCGGGGGCAAGTAGTCTAATTTTCTTTTATTGCCTGTGTAAACCGAGAGAACGATTATCCCCAGAATCAATAAAAAGAAACCGCCGACAAAACAGATGGGTATCAGTGCATCAAAATCCAAACGCAGGGATGAGGAGCGGATGCTGTCGGCCGGAACATATTCGATAGGGAAGGATGCGCCAAACTCGTATTCTGTGTAGGCGTTCGCGGAGGGGTTGTACCACTTGTAAACAACGCGCCCTTCTGTGTCTAAATAAGCTTCGGGTTCGCTGGGCCAGCCGCCCGGCGATGCGTGCCAGCGGGGTTCATCAGGCTGAACTCCAGGTGGAAGATGAAATATCACCGTGAGGTCTGTGCTTCCATGGGCAGAGCTTTTTTCAAAGTAATTGGGCTCGAAGCGCGCGCTGGCGTAATCGTCACCCTGAGAATCTTTATAGAGAAGCCCGCTTATTGGACCCAGGTCGACAACTACCGTACCCTGTTGTCCTGGCTGAATGGCGTTGCTGCCCAAGCCCAGTTCGATGCCGGTGGATATATACTCGGAGTGAGCGATATGAGAGATAGTGCGATTGTTAATCGTCGCTGACATGGTTCCAAGGTCGTAGTTGTCATTGGGGGTTCCGATGTCGACGAATTCGATCGGAGGGCCCGAGGCGTCGTTGGTGAAGACGATCATGTAGAGGATTCGGGCGCTTCCATCCGACTCCCAGTACACCTCAGCGATCTCCTGGTCGACGGTGAACGAGTAGGATTGTCCGAAAACAGGCGCCGAGAATACAAGGAGCAGGGAGGTGAGTATCCCTGCAATCCAAAAGATCTTCCTGATTCGGCTGCGGCTCGAGAACTGTTTTGGTTTGTTCACCGTAGATCCCTCAAATGGAGATGGAAAAGGCAAGGAAGTCATCAGTTGCTCCGCGTTATGCTATGTCAAAGGATGTCGCTTCGGTCACCACTTTGGCTCTTCGGTAAGTTGATAGGTCGAGCCGCAATATGGACAGGTAACGACGGGCGCACCGGCGACCATCTTGATATTGTCAGGGGATAACGCACCGCCGCAGTTCTGACAGGTTAATATTTCAAGATTAACATCGCCAGAGAGCTCAATCTTCTGGATTAACTCGGTCGGTTCCGATATTGCCTTCCGTCCTACGAGCCAGATTAGACCGAGTCCACCGGCGATACTGATCACGCCGACTATGATCCAGCCCACGGATCCACTTTCACTGAAGGCACCCCAAACAAAAAGGACGCCGAAGAAGATGAGGATCGCGGCTGCAATATACCCGATGACCTTCCCCATGTTTTTTTTACCTCCGAAACCAAGATGTAGTAGTGTAGCAAATCATGTTTAACATGCAAATAGATAAATTGTACATGGATAGTCCGACAACAGAGTGCCAGGTTTTCCCCAACCATCCAGCCCACTTTTATAAGAAACTGACCGCTTGACCCCTGATATGACTAGACTAGAATAAAATGACCAAGCGTGCCTGACGAGAGAACGATTTTTTGCTGTCATTTTCCGAGTGGGGTTCTAATAGACTATCATGCTCTCTACTTGATTAGGTGTCTGGAGAGTCAATGATAAAGGTGAAGACAGGTTCAATGGATGAGTAGATCAAATATCCTCGTGCTGATTCCAGCCTGGAATGAAGCGAGTCGAATTAGACCGGTCATCGAAGCCATTCGTGATTCCCAGCCCGTTCTTGTGGTTGATGACGGTTCAAGCGACGGCACTGCCGATGTTGCCCGGGGAGTGGGTGTTGAAGTCGTGGTCCATGCACAGAATATGGGCAAAGGTGTGGCGCTATCTACGGGCTTCGCCTGGGCGTTGGAGGGAGGCTATGAAGCCGTACTCACCATGGATGCGGATGGACAGCATGACCCAGCGGAAGCAGCTAAGTTCTTCGAAGCTTATGAGCGAGGAGAGGGCGATTTAATCATCGGCCGCCGTGATTTCCGAAAGATGCCTCTTTACCGCGCCTTCGGTAATGGGATCAGCACATGGATGCTCTCGAAAGTCTTGGGAATCAAGATCTTTGACAACCAATGTGGATACCGTCTATACACGCGAAAATTGCTGGAAACCGTGGACCTCGAAAGAACGGGATTTGAATTCGAAGTGGAGGTTGTCGTCGAGGCCGTAGCGGCGAGCTTGAAGATCGGATGGGTGGACGTGCGTACGATCTATGGAATTGAGAAGAAGAGCTATTTCCATCCATTTTTTGATTCGCTAAAGGTTTTAAATATGATTTGGGAGGCGCACAAGAGGTTTCAGGAGTTGAAATAAAAACCAAAACTGACTCGGAACGAATAGAGAGCGAACGGGTCGTTCCCAGGATTGGTCTCGGGGAGTTGTGTATAGATGGCGCTCAATGAGTTCATCAGCAGCCAGATTGGACCTGTGGTTGGGGCGTTTCTGGGTCGAGTATTAACTCGGAAGCAGGCTTTCCGATTAGCTGACTTTATTGCGGCGAAGCTCGCTGCTAAGGAAGAAAGCGCTCTCTATCAAGCGGTACGGAGCAACCTGGCGGTTATTAAGGGGGTGCCATACTCATCATCAGAACTCGATGGTGGAGTCGGCAGAGTTTTACAGAATGCTGCGCATGGTTATGTGGATTGGTACAGGATGATGGCTTCAGGTTTGGATGATATAGAATCGGTCTGCGAGGTAGATGAGTCTCTCTTTGAAAGCGCGCTCGAAGCCCAGAGCAATGGTCATGGCGTCGTATTCGTGGGTGCGCACATAAGCAGTTTCAATTTATTCCTTTTGCTATTAGCCAAGAGAGGTTTCCCTATTCAGGTTCTCTCATATGCTCGATCCGAGGAGAGTCATAGATCTGATACTATCCTGCGAGAGCGTTTTGGGATCAATGCGACACCGATCTCGTTTGAATCTCTGCGCCAAGCATTCCGCCGCCTTTCGGACCATGGGTTCGTCCTTACCGGGGTAGATCGCCCAGATGTCGGGGGATCGCAGTTGACCTTCTTTAGCCGCAAAGTCGAGTTGCCGATCGGCCATGCACGGCTCGCCATCCGGGCCGGGGCGCATATGATCGTTGGAGTCGTCCAGAAATCTACGGATGGCATATATAAGGTTACCGCTCCCCCAATCATCAAGCCCGAAATAACGGGTGATCTAAAAAAGGATACACTCACGCTTGCACAACGAGTGGTGAGCATCATCGAAGGATTCATCCGCAGCGATCCCGAAGAGTGGTTGATGTTTCTGCCGGTGTGGCCCGATATGATCCCGTAAAGTGCCGCATCTCAGACAGCCCCTCAATTTCTAATAGCGAGCACATCTTGAAAAGCATGGCTGAAGAAAAGTTCAAGAAAAGAACAACCACTCTCCGGACCGAGATCCGGAAGCACAATTACCAGTATCATGTGCTGAACGCACCCCTCATCAGCGATCATGAGTACGATCGTTTGATGAGAGAACTTCAGGCTCTTGAATCAGAGTTCCCCGAATTGATCACTCCGGATTCGCCTACTCATCGTGTCGGTGGGGAAGCAGCTGAGGGCTTTGTGCGGGTGTCGCACCCGGTCCCGATCCTGAGTTTGAGCAGTGCCCACAGCGACGACGAAGTTCGGGCATGGTTCGATCGGATCGCGAAACTAGACGAACGTGTTCGCGACTCAAATTTCACTGTCGAACCGAAATTGGATGGGCTCACCGTGGTGCTGCATTATGAAAATGGAGTATTCACCCTCGGAACGACCCGCGGGGATGGGGAGGTCGGGGAGGATATCACCTCCAGCCTGAAGACGGTCCGCAGCCTGCCACTCCATATCCCCGTCATCGTGAGTGGACCGAAACCACCGGCTCGGCTTGTGGTGCGCGGCGAAGCGATTATTTATCTTGATGATTTTCAGAAATTAAACGACGAACTTGAGGTTGCTGGCGAGCGCACATATGTTAATCCGCGCAATACTGCATCCGGGGCGCTTCGTCAGCTCGATCCGAGTCTTACCGCCTCCCGTCCGATTCGCTTGCTTTGCTATGACATCGTGGACTCTGACGGCCCCGTACCACAAGAGCAGTGGGAAGCTCTTGTCTACCTTAAGGCGCTAGGGTTTCCGGTCCCTTCTGATATCACGCTAGAGGCTGACCTTGATGCAACCCTCGGCAGATACCAGGACTGGATCAGGCGGCGGGACTCCCTTCCATACGAAGCTGATGGCATTGTTGTGAAATTGAACGATCTTCAACTATCGAGGGAATTAGGTGTAGTCGGCAAAGACCCGCGTGGCGCGATCGCGTATAAATTCCCGGCCCAGGTGGTCACAACTTGTCTGGAAGATATCGGGCTCAACGTCGGGCGGACGGGTGTCGTTACACCATTCGCAATTCTTGAACCAGTTGAGGTCGGCGGGGTAACAGTTCGGCAAGCAACGTTACACAATTTTGATTTCATCCACGAAAAGGACATCCGCGTTGGTGATCGCGTACTTATTAAGCGCGCCGGTGATGTCATTCCCTATGTAATTGGACCCGTCGTTGAAGCACGGACAGGGGAAGAAATTCCGTTTCGAATCCCGGAACAATGCCCATCTTGCGGAGAATCTCTTGAGCGGATCGAAGGGGAGGTCGCAATCTACTGTGTTAATGCGGCTTGTCCAGCTCAGTTGGTTCGTAATATTGAACATTTCGCTTCCCGTGGAGCGATGGATATCGAAGGTCTGGGGATAAAAGTTGCACACATGCTGGTTGAGGGGCACCTGGTCAACGACGTAGCGGATCTTTACAACCTGGACGAAGAAGATCTCTCAGGGTTGGATGGCTTCGCGGATAAGAGAGCGCAGAACCTCATCGAGTCAATTCAAGCCTCACGGTCACAGCCTCTCTCGCGCCTGCTGACTGCCCTGGGTATTCGCAATGTTGGTGAGGCAGCGGCTGGCGAGCTAGCCAGCCGTTTTAAAAATCTTGACCGATTGTCTGAGGCTGTTTTGGAGGAGCTTGAAGAAGTAGAGGGGATCGGACCGAAGGTGGCTAAGACGATCATCGATTGGTTTTCGCAAGCGTCAAACAGAAGAATCCTCAAGAAATTGCTTGAAGCTGAAGTGTGGCCGGAGTTGACCGAATCCGAGGGTAGTGAAATTGAGCGGATCCTGGCGGGTCGAACTTTCGTGCTTACGGGAACCTTGCCGTCCTTAAGTCGGATCGAAGCCAAGGACTTGATTCTGAGGCATGGGGGCAAGGTTACAGGAAATGTGAGTCGTCGGACGGATTACCTCGTCGCTGGAGAATCTCCCGGATCGAAACTTGCTCGCGCGCGGGATTTGAATATTCCCGTGATTGATGAAACCCAACTAAAAGCGTTAATTGAGTGAAGTTCAGAGGCGCGGGTATTGATCCTCTTCTCGGCAACCGGGTGAGATTCCACGCAAAACTATCTTATTGGATGTTGATAATCTTATGAAGAAAGTTACATTAAAACCCCGTCGTGAAAAAGCGATCCTGCGCCGCCATCCTTGGATTTTCTCTGGAGCTGTCGAGAACGTGACAGGGAATCCAGATTCCGGCGATGTTGTTGAAATACACGCCGCGGATGGGCGATGGCTCGCTCGTGGAGCGTACTCTCCGATATCACAAATCCGTGTCCGTGTTTGGACATGGAACCAGACGGAGGAAGTCGACGCAGATTTCATCAAGAAGCGAATAATTCTTTCTATCACGGCCCGAGACGAGATCGGGATTCCCAAATCCACGAATGCCTATAGGGAAGTGCATGGTGAGTCAGATGGCATCCCTGGCTTGATCGTTGATCGTTATGGGGATTATCGTGTTGTCCAATTCCTCTCCGTTGGAGTTGAGCGCTGGAAGGACGAAATCGTTGAGATACTTTCATCTCATGGCGAGTGTCTGGGGATTTACGAGCGCTCTGATGTCGACGTTCGTGCACTGGAAGGCCTGGAACAATGCTCTGGGATGCTTGTTGGGCAGGAACCACCCGAGCTAATTCAAATACGAGAAGGAGGACGGCGCTATCTCGTGGATGTTCGCAATGGGCAAAAGACCGGCTTCTTCCTCGACCAGCGTGAGAATCGTGGGGCGGCTGCGAATTGGATTAGGGGCGGGGAGGTGCTCGACTGCTTTTGCTACAGCGGCGGTTTTACGGTTGCCGCGCTGGGCGCAGGGGTAGAGCGGGTGACCGCCGTGGATCAATCTAAAACAGCATTGGCGTTAGCGGAAGAAAATGTACGCTTAAATGGGTTCCCAGCGGATGACGTGGAGTTCCTCGCGGAAGATGTGTTTCAGTCGTTGCGAAAATTCCGTGACCGAGGGAGAAGTTTCGACGCAGTGATACTAGACCCGCCTAAATTTGCGGCAACATCGGCTCAGGTGGACCGGGCTGCGCGGGGATATAAGGATGTGAATTTACTGGCGTTTAAACTGCTGCGGGTAGGCGGTTATCTGCTGACCTTCTCCTGCTCGGGTGGCGTAGCGCCTCAGCTTTTCCAGAAGATTGTCGCCGATGCTGCATTAGATGCCGGGGTTGAGGCGGTCATCGTGGGGTGGCTTTCGCAGGCGAGCGACCATCCAGTTCGGGTTTACTTCCCGGAAGGCCGCTATCTCAAAGGGCTTGTGTGTCAGATTCGTGAGAAGTGAGGGTTTATGGGAGATGATGGAGTTGCTTTGGTTGAACGGTCTACGCTCCTGTCTCAACCCCCCCCCCTTTTTTTACGAGCAGGAAGTAGCCTGTGTTTTGATGCTTCGAAGGTAAAGAATAAACGAAGATAGGGTGAGCCAGCAGCTCACCCCATCTCATCACTCTGCACCCGTATCTAGTTTTTCTAATGGAAAAATCACTTCATCAATCTAATGTTCTCCATCAAGATGGATTAATCTTCTCTTGCATAGAGAGCTTCAAGGCGTGCTTATATACCTTC
The DNA here is from genome assembly GCA_034430795.1 of Anaerolineales bacterium. GTDB lineage: Bacteria > Chloroflexota > Anaerolineae > Anaerolineales > E44-bin32 > E44-bin32. The sequence continues at coordinate 6,981 of DAOUDJ010000013.1, forward strand.
TGGATTCGAGCGGCAGCTTCCTGCTGCTGTGCGCCTTCCAACTGTTGGACGGTAGAAACCAGAGCGCTCAAAAGATCGTTATCGATCGTTTTTTTACTTTCCTCAAGCAGCTTTATCGCCTCTTCTTCATTCTCGATTTCCAGTACGCGTTGCGCGAGCTTGAGACCCTCCGGCATGGATTCTTGAGCGAGAGAGCGAATACGCTGTTCGATCGCTGACAGACGTTTAGCGAGGTCCTCATCCTTCCGTTTTTCCGCATCTTGCAAATTAGCTTGAAGTATCCCCAAGAATAAATCGTCGATCATCGGGATGGCTTGCAGTAGAGCCTGATCGAGGTCATCTGCGTCGAGAAGAGTCTTTAAGAGAGCAGCGGACTGCGCCGCTCGAGCCTCTTGGATCTTATCCAACTCTTCTGTAATTTCGAGGATTTGCTGTCGCAAGGAAGAAAGGTGTTCCTTATCCTTACCCTGCGACTGGTCAATCCTTTCGGTGATGCGTTGGAAGAAACTGTAATCCAATGCGGGGCGAGTGAGATTGACCAATGCCACAACCCGATTTTCATCGGGCGCTTCTACCAACAGATCGAGAAGTGTCTCTTGCGTTAATCCCTGCTCGGCAAGACCTTGCAGGCTTTTCGTCGCGTCTTTTAAAGCCTCTTCCTGAGCTCTAAGTTTCTTCCCGAAAGAGCTGAACTCGATAATTTTCTCCAGCCTGGCGCCCATCGCCTCTGTTGCTTTCCTATCGCCTGTCGACTGAAGCGCGAGGCCAGCTATCTGGAAAAATGTCGCATCAAGCTCGGCGTCGTTTTCCTGAACGAAGGTCTCGATTTGATCTTCGGACAGTGTGAGCACTTTCTCGAAGAGACGCATTGTGGCCCGCTGCGCGTCGATTTCTTCCTTCGATATCCCTTCTGCTTCCAAAACTCGTTCGACTAAACCTCGCATCGTCAAGGTTGTTTGCGGCTGAAAAAGGTACCCTTTTCGCTCCGCAGGAGGAAGCTGGTCGGACACACGCTTGATCATCTGTCCGATGATGCGTTCCTGCTCGTTCTTCGGTATGCTCGCTTCTATGGGGACAAAAGTCAACAAAAGCTCATGCTGCGGATCGTGATAAACGATCGGCACTGCGACAGCACCATCGAATCCGCAAGCGCTGCATTGGATATGGTTGAACGATCCAGAAAGAAGCCGAGCCTTCGCACCAGGATCTTGAGCGACGTCGATCAGTTGCTGGATTTGAGCCTGGATAGGAGACCTGCAATTGGGACAGGGTATTTGAGTGGTATTGATTACCATATTAATCTTCTACCTGGGTGTCCTTTGCTATTGGTAATGAGAAACAGATACATGCTCCATCCTTTACGCGGTCATCCACCCAGATTCGACCTGCGTGGGCTTCGATTACAGCTTTCGCGAGGAAGAGTCCCAAACCTGCTCCTTTGATTTTCCGGCTGGTTTCGTTCGAGCGATAAAATAGATTGAAGATTCTGGGCACATCCTCAACGGCGATCCCCGGACCTTCATCTTGCACACAAATAACAACATCATTTTGCTTGGTCGTCCCGGATATGGTAACGCTCCCGCCATCCGGAGAGTATTTCACTGCGTTGGAAAGCAAGTTTCCCAGCACTTGCATCAAGCGAGTCTCATCGGCGTAGACAATGGGAAAGGCAGAAGGGAAATCTATCTTGAAATCATGCTGATCCGATTGTGTCTTAAAGCGGTCTGCCATCTGCTGTGCGAGGTGGTCGAGGGCGATCTGCGATCGATTCAACTTGAGCGCGCCTGCCTGCAGGCGTGAGGCGTCTAACAAGTCGTCTATTAGCCCTGAAAGATGGTCAGCTTCCTCCTCGATCACTGCTAAACTGTCTTTGACGACCTCGGAGTCCCAGCTTGCATCCTCTCTGCGGAGTGTGCCGACATATCCCTTAATCAGCGCGACCGGAGTGCGCAGTTCATGGCTGATGATAGAGATAAAGGTGCTCTTTAATTCCTCTGCTTCGCGAAATTTTGTAATATCGCGTACGGTCGCGACGATACTTAAAAGTTCCCCGGCCTCATCAAAAGCTGGCGCGTAGGTAATGCCTACGCTAACGGCGCCGTTGCCCTTTGTGACCAGGTCTCCCTCTACGTAGAGGGTCGCCTGTGCGCTTAGGGGCCAACCGCCGGCTTCTGTATCCTCAAGGGAGCTTCCTGGTTCTCTGCTGAGCCAACGGATGATCTCTTTGTGTTGTTTACCGATCACGCTGTCAGCCTCATAGCCCATTAAACTCGAACACGCCCGATTGAAGCGGGTGAATCGGTAGGATGGGTCGAGGATGAAAATACCATCAGCGGCAGATTCTAATATGGCATCCAGATGATGGTGCTGCTGAGCAATTTCAGTGAAGAGTGTCGCATTGTGAACAGCTATAGCCGCTTGTGAGGCGAATGCGCTCAGGAGTTTACGATCATCGGTAGAGAACCGGCCGCGATACGACCTGAAGACGAAGATAACTCCGACAGTCTCCCCCTTAACGTTCATGGGTAACCCTACACCGGTCAGCAGACCCATGGATGCTGCCTGTGTTATCCGTTGCAGGCGTCTATTGACCTCAGGAAGTTCGAAGCGAGCAGGATCGCCGTGGTCAGGGATATCCAAAAGTAGTGGATCGAGATAGCGCACGAAGTCCGGGTTAATCCCGAAGGTGGAGGCGACCCGCCATGTTCCTCCTACATCTCGCAAGGCGATGAGGCCTGCACTGCCGCTAAGTATCTCAGCCGAGAAACGAACGATTTCGGCTAGGACGCGATCTAGATCCAGTTCTTCAGTGATCGCTCGGCTGATTCTTAGAAGATAATCGCGCTGGCGGATTCGGAAATCAGGAAGCATTCGCTGCTCTTACGCTTCCGCTTCAGCGGATGTGATTGCTTCTTCGAGCATTTGGAGCCCTTCGTTGATAAGATCCTGAGAGATGTTCAAAGGAGGGGCGATACGAATACAGTTCTCACGGCTGCCCAGGGTGATCAACCCGTTATGGAAAGCTTTTTCAACGATATTATCTCGAAGATCAGTCGCGGCTATCTTGGTCTCGCGGTCCTTGACAAATTCAATCCCGATCATCAAGCCTTTGCCGCGCACCTGACCAATGGATGGGTGGCGGGTCATGATTTCAGACAGCGCATCCAAGGTGTATTCCCCCACATCTGCTGCGTTCTTCATAAAACCGCCTTCAATCAACTCCAAGGTCGCTAAACCAGCACTGCATGAGACGGGATTACCGCCGTAGGTATTCCCGTGAGCTCCCATTGGCCAATCCATGACGCTGGCTCGGGCGAGAATGCCTCCCAGTGGCATGCCTGACGCAATTCCTTTCGCGAAGCAAACGATGTCGGGCTCCACGTCCCAATGCTCGATCGCCCAAAACTTCCCGGTGCGGCCGACACCCGATTGGACTTCATCAGCGATGAGGAGTATGCCGTGCTTGTCGCACAATTTCCTTAAGGCCGGGAAGAAACCCGCGGGAGGGACAACGTATCCGCCTTCACCAAGGATGGGTTCGATCATGATTGCAGCCGTCTCTTGGGGCGGAACTGTTCGGGCGAGCACGACTTCTTCGATGTAGCGAACGACAGCTTCGCCATAATCTTCGCCTTCAGATTGAACGAGAATAGGTCGGTAGGAGTCTGGATACGGGACGTGGGTCACACCGCTCATCATCGGGCTAAAGTTTTCACGATATTGTGTCTTGCTGGATGTGAAGGCCAATGATCCCATAGTCCGCCCATGAAACGCGCCGAAAAAACCTATGAAGTGCTGTCGGCCTGTATGGGATCGGGCGAGTTTAATTGCCGCTTCGACAGCTTCCGTACCGGAATTCCCCAGGAATACTTTCGCGGGTTCCTTGAAAGGAGCGGTAGCGGCTATTTTTTCAGAGAATTCTACCCATACAGGGTGGTAGAAATCGGAGGAGATATGTATGAACTTGTCCACCTGTTTTTTAATCGATTCAACGACTTTCGGATGGCTATGACCGGTTGAGCACACAGCGATTCCAGAGGCGAAATCGATGAAACGATTCCCATCAATATCCCAGACTTCGGATCCCTTTCCATGGTTCATTGCAAACGGGTAAGCCCTTGGGTAGGATGGGGATATTACCGCATGGTCTCGTTCCAAGAGTTCCTTCGTCTTTTTGCCGGGTACGTGCAGTGGTTTCATGGATCCAATGCCTCCTGAAAAGAATCTAGAAATGGAATGGATGTGCGCCGGACAACATTGCGCATAGCCAAAATTAATTGATGGGTTTTGTGTATTTTCTTCACCGTTTAGAGGCGAAGAAGATGGTGAATTATATCACTCCCGCTTTGCATTGTGCTTATTCCATTGTATAAAAGAAGAGAGATTTCTTTGCCCAACCATTCAAAAAGGAGAATGCAGACATGAAAGAGCGACCCTGGTTTAAGCATTATGAATCAGAAGTTCCGAAGTCTATAAAGTACCCAGAAGTGCCGCTCTATCATTTTTTGGAGAATGCTGCTGTAAAGTATCCTGAGCAGGCCTGCGCGATATTTAAGGGTTCGGTGATTACCTATGCCGAGATGGACGAATTAGCGGATCGTCTTGCTGGCGCACTTGCGGCCATGGGTGTAAAGAAAGGACAGCCAGTCGGCATCTTCATGCCCAACTCACCGCAATTCGTAATGGCGTTCTACGCGATACTCAAAGCGGGCGGGATTGTCGTTGCAACGAACCCTCTCTACACAGCGCGTGAGATTGAACATCAAATGAAGGATTCGGGAACAGAGATTATGCTCGTCATGAGCAATTTCTATCCGATGATCAAAGAGGTTCAATCGAAGACTCCCATTAAGAAGTTGATCGTCACGAATATTAAAGAATATCTACCCGGTCTGCTTCGGTTCCTTTTCACTCTGACCAAAGAGAAGAAAGACGGGCATCGAGTTGAATTGGGAGAGGGAGATTATTGGCTGCAGGATCTGCTTAAGCAATACACACCAGCTGATCGACCGCAGATAGAAATTAAACCCAATGATGACGCTCTCTACCAGTACAGCGGCGGTACGACCGGCATTTCGAAGGCGGCAATCGCGACGCACGGTAACCTCGTCGCGAACACGCTGCAGATTAAATCCTGGTTGCCCTCCGTCAAGGAGGGAGCAGAGGTCGTCTTGATGGCGATCCCGATGTTCCATGTGTATGGCATGGTCGCCGGCATGAGCTTCGGCGTCGCTGCCGCCTCCACCCTGGTGATGGTCCCAAACCCACGGGATATGGCAGATGTCCTCGGTTCGATCTCCAAGTATCGCCCGACGATTTACCCCGGTGTTCCGGCGATGTACAACGCGATCAACAATCACCCCGACGTGAAGGCGGGCAAAGTGGACGTAAGCTCGATCAAGGCGTGCATCTCCGGATCTGCCCCGCTCATGAGGGAGACGCAGGCCACTTTTGAAGAGCTGACGGGGGGGAGGCTCGTGGAAGGCTATGGTCTTTCCGAAGCCCCAACAGCGACTCATTGCAACCCGGTTTTCGGCATGAGCAAAGAGGGATCGATTGGCATCCCCTTCCCAGATGTAGACGCCCGCATCATCTCTCTGGATGATGAAGTTACTGTGCTTGGAACAGGGGAGATCGGGGAGCTTGTGATGAAAGGCCCCCAAGTGATGAAGGGCTATCTAAATATGCCCACGGAGACGACAAACGCATTACGAGACGGCTGGCTCTACACTGGCGACATCGCCTATATGGACGAGGATGGGTATTTCTTCATTGTGGATCGTAAGAAGGAGCTCATCAAGCCCAGCGGCTACCAGGTTTGGCCCAGGGAAGTAGAGGAAGTCATCGCCGAAAACCCCAAGGTCCTCGAAGTCGGAGTCGCAGGCATTCCCGATGCTTATCGTGGAGAGACTGTAAAAGCGTGGGTGGTTCTCAAGCCGGGTGAAACGCTTACTGTCGATGAAGTAAAAGCGTGGTGTAAAGAGCATATGGCTGCTTTTAAAGTTCCCACGCATGTGGAATTCCGCGACGAACTGCCCAAGACAACCATCGGAAAAGTTCTGCGGCGGGAACTCGTGCGTCAGGATCGAGAGAAGCAGGGGGCGGAAGAGTAAACGACCGCTTCTAGCTGGAGAACAGAACGAGAAACGCCCGGGCATTGATTGCCCGGGCGTTGGTTATGGTATCGATTAGAAATTTCACGCACCCGCAAGGAGAGGGGTTCCGCTGGTTTTCTCCTTGACAGGTTTGCCGAAGATTTTCTCGAAAGTTTCTCGATCAATGGTTTCCTCTTCGACGAGATATTGGGCGATGGTATCCAGTGAAGTTCGGTATTCAGTCAGGACCTCTTTAGCGCGAGCGTAAGCATCTCGGACCAAGCCACGAACCTCGGCATCTATCTTCTCCGCGATACTCTCTGAGTAGTCTCGCTGTTCTGAGATCTCTCGACCGAGGAAAACCAACTCGTCTTTCTGCCCATATACCAACGGTCCAAGCTCATCACTCATCCCGAGCCGAGTGACCATCGAGCGTGCCATCTTCGTCACCCGTTCGAGATCGCTCGATGCGCCAGAAGTAATATCGTTGAAGACCAGCTCCTCAGCCGCACGACCACCGAGGGCATAGGCCATATCCGCAAGAAGCTTGTTACGGGAAATCAATGTCCGGTCATCCTCGGGGAGGGCAAGCGTAAAGCCGCCCATCCTTCCCCGAGCAACGATGCTCACTTTATGGACGGGATCTGATTCGGGGATGACGTGGCTAACGACAGCGTGACCAGCCTCGTGGTAGGCGACGATTAATTTCTCTTCCTGACTTATGAGACGGCTCTTTCGCTCAGGACCGGCGATAACGCGCTCGATCGATTCTTCGAACTCATCTTGCCCGATTGTCTTCTTGTCTCGGCGAGCGGCCAGAATTGCGGCTTCATTGACGAGATTCTCAAGATCGGCGCCGACAAATCCCGGGGTTGATTTAGCGATAATCGAGAGATCCACGGTCTCCTCGAGGGGCTTACCTCTAGCGTGGACCTTCATGATCGCCTCACGTCCGCGCATATCTGGCGAGTCGAGGGATACTCGACGGTCGAAACGGCCAGGTCGAAGGAGAGCGGGATCGAGGATGTCTGGCCTATTCGTCGCCGCCATGACGATCACATTTGTATCCGTATCGAAGCCATCCATCTCGACGAGCATCTGGTTGAGTGTTTGCTCTCGCTCATCATGGCTGCCGCCGAGACCGGCGCCGCGATGACGGCCTACAGCGTCGATCTCATCGACAAAAACGATACAGGGGGAGTGGCGCTTTGCTTGATCGAAAAGATCGCGCACCCGGCTGGCGCCGACGCCGACGAACATTTCGACGAACTCGGAGCCCGAAATGGAGAAGAAGGGCACACCCGCTTCCCCGGATACTGCCTTCGCCAGCAGCGTTTTACCCGTCCCCGGAGCACCGATCAGAAGTACACCTTTTGGAATCCGAGCACCAAGTGCGATAAATTTTTCGGGTTCTTGAAGGAACTCGACAATCTCCTCAAGCTCCTCTTTCGCCTCTTCAATACCGGCAACATCTTCAAATGTAACGGTGGGCTGGTCGCCTGTAAACATGCGGGCGCGACTCTTGCCAAAGGAGAGTGCCTGGTTATTCGTACCTTGCGCCTGACGCATCATGAACCAAATCAAGCCCACGACAAGCAATGCGGGAAGGATATAGGTAATCAGGCTGAGAATGGCTCCCAGATCGCTGGGTTCTTTAATCTCGAGCATAAGGAACGGTGGAGCCAATGATGACTCGGTGACTCCCAGATCCTTTAACTGCTCAACCGTCGTCTTTGTAGGCTCCTTGCGAGAGAACGCATTGGTGCCATCCCGGTAGATCAATTCCAATTCGTTTTCGTCAACTATGATACGGACAATTGCACCAGATTGGATCTTTGCCGCGACCTCGTTAATGGCAAGTCTTTCAGGTTGGGTTGCCTCGCTGCGGGAGTAGAAAAGAACGGCTACGATTGTGAGTAACAATATAAAAAGAACGAGCGAGTTTCTACCTCGGGGTGAATTCACATTTACCTCCCAAAGCTAACAGATAGCTTTGGATATTTGGACTAATTATTAGAACATTCATCCAAATTATACCGCGGCCTATGGGGCGCGACCAGTAAGTTGGATTACCCGGGATTAATTGGGCAGGAAGGGTAAAGCAGGCATACCCAAAGCCAGAGAGGGATTAACCCGCCAATCGTTAGAAAGGCCACTAAACCGAGAGCCACTACGACCCAATCCATCTCCGACGTTGCCGATGTTTTTTGAGGTGATGTGGGCTCAGCCAGTTCGAGATCGGGAATGTCCAATTCAGCATCAATGGGTGAGCGTTCTCCTGGCACCGCATTCAAGCTGATATTTGTGAGGATCCGCCCAAGTTGATCCGCGGTGCGATAGCGAGCGGAGGGCTCCTTCGCGAGAACCTTTAAGACAATCTGCTGCAGGGGTTCGGGGATGCTGGACTCGATCGAGCGGGGAGGAATTGGCTCGGCGGTCAGGTGGAGCCGGGCGAGATCGGCTGCGCTATCCGCTACGAATGGGGGTTGGCCGGTAATCATTTCGTAGAGGATCGCCCCGAGTGAATAAACATCGCTCGCAGGCGAAGGCGCCCCCCCTGAGGCTTGTTCCGGAGAGAAGTACTGAGGGCTTCCCCAAACAATGTCAGAATGTTCATCGGGTTGGATCGTTGCGAGTGCACGGGAGACGCCGAAGTCAGTAATCTTCACCTTATTGTCGAGCGTAACCATGATATTTTGTGGTTTAAGATCACAGTGAACAAGACCTGCTCGGTGTGCATAGCCAACACCGTCAGAGATCTTTTTCATTAATTCAACAGCTTCGAGCGGGGTGAGGTGTTTTCTGCGGCGGATGAGAGTCTTTAAATCGGTCCCCTCGATGTATTCCATGACGATGTAGAGCGTATCGTCGTCACGACCGAAGTCAAAAATAGTGACGATGTTAGGATGGGAGAGATTCGCAGCTGCGCGAGCTTCATGCAGGAAGTTCTCTTGGAACGATTGATCCTTGGCAAGCGGATCGCGCAAGATTTTCACTGCAACCTCACGCTGGAGTTGATGGTCTAATGCGCGGTGAATATCAGCCATGCCGCCGGAGCCGATTAATTCAATCAGCTCGTACCGTCCACCCAATAGATCCTTTGCCATATGTTGATTTCTCCAAGTGCCCCACTTGCCTGAACAGCATGGGCATCTGTTTGGGACCATCCGATACCCGGGATTCGACCTAATTAATTTAATTGGACACACGATCCGATTGCAATCCTTACAAGTATATCGCGGCAATGAAGGAGAGAATAACAATCGACGCTATAATGGGCCGAGGTGACCGATGACGAATCGATGTGCTTGGCTGCTTTATAACCCTGCTGCGGGCAGGTTTCCTGCTGGCCCGCTCCTTGAGCGCGCGTTACGCGTTCTCTCGGCTGCGGGTTGGGATGCACAAATTGTAAAGGGGGAGAAAGAGAAAGGGCTGACCGAGGTCGCAAAGGAGGCTATTGCACAACATTGTGATGCAGTATTTGTAGTCGGTGGCGATGGCTCTGTCGGTCAGGCAGCATCCGCGCTGGCGGGGTCGGAAACCGCTCTGGGTGTTCTGCCGGCTGGAACTGCAAATGTATGGGCGCAGGAACTCGGTCTTCCACGTCTTGATTGGATTCACGTCTTTGCGCTGGAGCAGGCGGCTGAGAGATTAGCTGCTGGAGATTTCCGTCTCGTGGATGTTGGAGAGTGTAACGGTCAGGCATTCCTGCTATGGGCTGGCGTCGGGTTAGATGCACATGTTGTCAATAGTATGGAGCCACGGGAGCGTTGGGAGAAGGCGTTTGCAACGGTCCATTACGCAACGTTGGCTTTGTGGAATGCAATCGGGTGGGAAGGGATGGACCTAAAGGTTCGGACAGACGAGGAAGAATTTGAGGGACGCTACCTGGTTGCAGTTGCTTCCAATATTCCGGCATATGCCGGCGGATTGGTGAACTTAGCATTGGGCGCTAAGGTTGACGACGGCTTGCTGGATTTCTGGTTCATTGAGAGTGGAAAACTTCGCGATGTCCTTGTCCGGGTTGCACAAATTTTCATGGGGCGTCATGTCGATACAGAAGGTGTATACCACTTCCGAGCCAGCGAAGCGGTCTTTGAGATGGATAATGGGCTGCCTATACAGCTTGACGGTGAACCAAAAGTTCTCGACTCTCCTCTTGAGTTCAGAGTTCAAAAGAAAGCGCTCAAAGTTCTCGTTCCTAGCGATGTAAACCCTGATCTCTTTGTCAGTAAATCCGATGAATGAGGGATGGATGTTGCAAAAAATTAGGCCTATCTTCGAGAACCCTTTGAATTTGATGTTGCCACTTGCGGTGGTTGCCGTAATTTTAAACGCGACGAATGCTCCACCCGTGTGGGTTCTCATTGCCTCCGCGTTGGCGATGATCCCTGTTGCCGGGTTAATAGGGGAGGCGACTGAGGCCATCGCTGTACACGCAGGACCGAAGTTAGGTGGTTTGCTCAACGCCACTTTTGGAAATGCAGCGGAATTAATCATCACCATCGTCGCCATACGCGAAGGGCTGTTGGAACTGGTTAAAGCTTCGATAACAGGATCGATTATTGGTAATCTCCTTCTCGTTCTCGGCCTCAGTATGCTCCTAGGAGGATTATAAAACGGGAGACAAAAATTCAATCGTGATAAGGCGAGCAGCGATGGCCTTTTACTTCTGCTGGCTGTTACAGCACTGGCTATCCCCTCGCTATTCACTCAATCCGGGCAGGGAATTATTGATGATTTCGATGTGGAGATTCTCAGCCTCGGTGTAGCTGGCCTGATGATTGTGCTGTATGGCCTTGGATTAATCTATGGCTTCCGCTTAGAAGATGGCCCATTAACGCGGCCATCGGCTGAATTGGTCGTGCATCGCCGGGCCTGGTCGATTCGTACGGGGGTTATTGTCCTGCTTATTTCTACTATTGGGGTAGTCTGGTTAAGTGAGATCCTCGTTGAACATGTGGAAGTGGCTATTGAGAGCTATGGGCTTTCCGAGTTCTTCATGGGCGTAATCATCGTTCCGATCATCGGCAATGTCGCAGAGCACATGGTAGCAGTAAGTGTTGCCAGGAAGAACCGCATCGGTCTCTCCGTGGAAATTGCCATTGGCTCAAGCCTGCAAATTGCACTCTTCGTCGTACCTTTCTTGGTGTTTCTCAGCCTGGTGCTCGGGAACCCACTTACTCTGGTGTTTAACGAATTTGAATTGATCGCGCTCATAGGAGGTGTTTTAATCGCAGTGCTGGTGGCTGAAGACGGTGAGGCAAATTGGCTTGAAGGGGCAATCCTGGTGGCGCTATATCTCATGCTCGCGCTGGCTTTCTTTTTACTCCACTGATGAATAAAAGACCTTCTTTCTCTGGAGATATGAAATCAAACTGGCTATGGGCCGTACTCGGTGTCTTATTGGGCGCAATCGCTTTACTTGTGCTAATTGCGCTCGGATATTTCACTCGTCAAGCTCGTACGGCGATGGGACCGGCGACACCGATGTTAGTTTTGATCACTGCGCCAACAGCTTCCATAACCATCCCACCGCCGACAGAAACTGTTGAACCTTCGGATACCCCTGTGCCCTCACCTCCTCCAGAGGCGGATGGCTCGCTCTCACCGGGGAGTCTCGTCGAAGTCTATGGAACGGAAGGGGATGGTCTCCGGCTGCGTGCCAATACTGGTTTGGATTCTAAAATTGTATTCTTAGCAGTTGAGAGTGAAGTTTTTGAATTGCGAGACGGCCCGGTGGAAATGGATGGTTATGAATGGTGGTTCTTGGTCAACCCCTATAACCTGGAAAAAACTGGGTGGGCAGTTAGCAACTATTTGCGAACTATCGATTAGAAGGCGATTTGCCCCGTTAGTGTTCATGGGCTAATATTTGCCCGCTTAAGGATGGAACAAGTGAAGAGCAAACCAAAGCGCGTCTCGGCCTCCCGTAAGGAAGTGATATTGCGGATCGAATGGGAGGATGGTCACAAAAGCGAGTATCCCTTCGGCACGCTTCGTGCAGCCTGTCCCTGTGCAGATTGCCGCGCTAGTCATGATCAAGATCAGGGTGCCGAGAAAGAAGACATGCTGGAACTGACCTTTCGCAATGAGAACACGACGATCCTTGAAGGAATCGAACAAGTAGGCAACTACGCAGTTAAGTTGGTTTGGCGAGATGGTCATGACGCCGGTATATATACATGGGATTACCTTTATCACCTTTGCCCCTGTGGTGATCATGGTGACGGAAGGAGATCGACGTGAAGGACCCTCTGGATGAGTTAATCAACTTCGCAGAGAGAACTTACGTTCGTTTAGAGGCGGAGACGCTCATCATGGATTGTATCGAGCGTGGAGAACCTAAGCCGTTTTTCAAGCTTCTTGAAGAATTGATCCTTGCTGGCACATCCTCTCTCAGTGTGTTGCGCGAGATTCTAGATGTCATACGAGTTATAAAGGCTGGCTTGGGTAAAGAAGGATTAGATGTACGCCAGGATCTTGTTGATGCCATGGCTGAATTCGGCGTTGCTTTACCAAAGCTTCTCTCTTCGGAAGATCCTGAAGCATTTAGGCAAATATGCGGCTATGAGATGAGATATAAGGTAAATGAGATCGCCTTTAATTTGGAGATTGAAGAAAGTGCCTTGCTCGAAGAAATCTGCATAGACGCGGGGAATAAAGTAACTGCGATTGCGGGAAGAATGGCGATTCTCACGCAGCTTGAAGCGAATGTTCAAGATTGGATTGATGGTCTTGCCTATGATGCGGTACACAAATTCGCTTATTCGGGTTGGAATCACGACCCATCAGTAAGTCATTGAATCAACCAAACACGGGAAAAGCTGAGGTGCATGCACGATACATTCGTGGTGTCCTGTTTGGCAGGTTTGTACCCCATTTTCTGACACCTAAAAAAATTCGAAATAGCGGGAGAAGCACTTCCATCACATACACAGTAAAAGCACCCGTAGCTTGGTAATAAATCTTCCCCCGACATTAAAGCCTCCTTGTTTCTAATCAAGGTACTTCTCTAAAACCAGTAGAAAGCTGTTCTAATCGCGCCCAACTTCTACTACAGATGATAATAAATGATGGATCCGTATCTTCACCCAACCTTATCTGGCGGATGATCTGTGATCCCTCATGAAAACGAACCAGGGCGCTCAGGCGCCCTGTGGCTGTGGAAACCCTGGTTTCCTTCACTAGATGGGGCAGGGGTTCCTAGGTTTGGTCACTATTACGTTCTGGAGAAGGTCCTTCCTAAAGATGGACTAAAGGTAGTCTTTCAAATTATGCGCAACGGCGTAGGCTGCAGCTTCCGCTCGGTTTCGGACATTTAGTTTGGAAAGGATGCTGCTGACGTAATTGCGGACTGTTCCCTCTCCAAGAAAGAGCATCTCGGCGATTTGACGGTTTGTCCTACCTTCGGAGACAAGCTGCAATACGTGCATTTCTTGCTGGGTGAGTTCTGCAAAAGCCGATGCTTCTTCCTCACGCGCCGCTTTCCGGACTTCCTGGAACACTCTCTGAGTAACGGCTGGATCGAGTAAAGCTTCACCTCGTCCAATCGCCTCGATCGCTCGAATAAGATCGTCCCCACCAATCTGCTTTAAGACATAACCAGAAGCACCTGCACGGATGGCTGAGAAGAGCATCTCATCCTCGGCATAGGATGTGAGCATGATGACTTTGGTATCGGGGTGGTTTTCTGTGATGTCCTGACAGGCTTCGATACCAGAGCCACCCTTCAAGCGAATATCCATCACGACGACATCCGGCTTGTACGATTTTGTTTTTTCGATTGCATCACGAACGCCAACCGCTTCAGCGACCACCTCGAAACTAGGATGTTTCTCAAGCAGCGCTTTCAAACCTAAACGGACAATTTCGTGATCGTCTACAAGGAGTATACGTTGACGGGCCAATTGTCTTCCTCTCTAATTCGGCTAATTAATATCAAGATTTTAATCGAGGTGACCTTGTAGGACAAGGAGCTAACCATCGCTTGTCCTGGCGAATACTTGCGGAAGGACCCGTTTTCAGTGTGTTCTCACAGCGAATTTACTTCACGATGGAACGATGGCAAATTCAAAGTTTGAACGGGATGAGTGCGTTCTTATCCAATATTAAGGATCAACATCTAAACAGCCTGGGCAGGGAAGGGTTCAGGAATTCTCACGATTAACCAGGTCGCGCTTGTAATCTACAAATCGGTAGCCTACTCCACGTTCGGTGATGATGTATTTAGGATTCGAAGGGTCGTGTTCGAGCTTCCGGCGTAAATAATTTACATACAGACGGAGGTAATGCGTTTCGTCACGGTACTCATATCCCCAGACTTTAGCAAGTAGCTGCTCATGGGGGACAACCCATCCCGCATTTTTCACAAGATGGTATAGAAGGCGAAATTCGGTCGGTCGGAGTTTAACGAGCTCGCCGTCTACCCAAATCTCACGTCGATCGAAGTCGATCTTGAGGCGGTTATCCACCTGGATGACATCGTGAACAGATTGCCCGGGCATCTCGGTGCGGCGCAGAACGGCTCGCACACGACTTACCAATTCGCGCGGGCTGAAAGGTTTGGTTATGTAATCATCGGCGCCAAGCTCCAACCCTCGTACCCGATCTTCCTCCTCACCCTTAGCGGTGAGCATAATTACAGGCACTGTGGAGATATCCCGAATAAGTCGCAGTGTTTCGAAGCCATCAAGGTCCGGCATCATCACATCTAATAGAATCAGATCCGGCAATAGATCTCGCATCTGGTCTAGTGCCTGAGTCCCAGAAGTGGCTTCGTAGACTTCGAAGCCATCATGCTCAAGATTCAAGCGGATGAAGTGAATCATCCGCGGTTCATCGTCGACAACAAGAATCTTGCGTCGGTGAGCTGAGGAATCCGTCATTTTATTCCCGGACGAAACCGATGAGGTCTTCGTCTTCTTTGGTGGGGAGGATCTCGATGAAAAAGACTCGATGCATTGGCCACACGACACTTGTGACTGTCTCGTGTAAGAAGGACAAATCTTTGTCATCCTTGCGTCGGGGGTTATTAACCGTAAGCGACGTATCTTGCGGTCCTGGCAAATCTTCGATCTCACCAAGAACCGCTTCCTCACCAGATATATGGAGCAGAATTGTATAAGACATAGGCTACCTTGACCCTTTGGTCTGCTGCGATATGATTTGCAGTCTTAAGCGACCCAGCTGGATGATATCACCATGATAAATTGGCGAAGCCACTTGCCCTTTAGCGCGCTTCCCGTTCACGATTGTCCCATTTGCACTGTCTAAATCAATCACGAATATCCCGTCTTTCTCGATCCTCAATTCGGCGTGCATTCTGGAGATGCCCTGATCATAGGCGTCGTATTTTGCCAGGTCGATATCTGGAATGACCGCCTGGCCTTCAATCGATCGACCTAGTGTGAAATTGTCCCGCCCGAGCAGCGAGATGACGTCACCTGTGGAAACGACTCGTAACCCCAACAGCGAACCGGTTGAGAGGTCGGGTCCTGCTGGAGGAGAAGGTTTGGTCGCATCTGCTTCCTTGCTGATTTTGTCGGGTGATATTGACATCGTTGGGATTGGAGAAGCGTGGACCAGTCGAGTACCGCACTCGCTGCAGAACAGGGTGCCGACGAATTCATGGTGATTACAGGATGGGCATTCGATCATGACTCATTCGCAGGCGGAAGTAATAGTAACGCTCGCGTACCGTATTTTAACGTTTTTTCGCCTTCTTTCGAGAAGCGCCGGGAGCGGGAGAGTTGAACTGCCTCATGAAGCGCGGCTTTTGCGAGATCGCGTTCGCCTGCAGCGAGAAGTTGTGTGGCGAGGTTCTCCAATCTCCTTGCAGCTTGGGCGGCTTGACCGAGCTCAACCTCATGGCGCGCTTTTTCCTGCATTTTGTATAAAGCGAGCACATTCAACGCGGAAGAAATCTCCTGCGGCGGTGGTTTAGGGTCGGCTTCGCTTGAGACCGGCAAGCTGATATCTAAGGGCAGTGTCTTTGTCTCGGAATTTGCAGAGAGCAGATCCCCGCTGAGATTGAGGTGAGCAAGTGTGATTTCACTCACGCCTGCAAGTGGATGGACAACAAGTTCGAACAGAAGGCGGACCGAACCATTCCTCGGGAGATGACCCAGTGTCATTGGAAAGCTGTCACCGAGTGGCATTGGCTCCGGTAGGAGACGATAAGTCGAACGCAAATCAACCTGTTGGCCTAGCGATCCATTGATCTGTAAATTTTTAGCGACGATCTGTTTCAAGCTGTCGTAAATTGAATGCAGCAAGTCTGTTACAGCACGTGGGGTGTTTAAAAAAATGACATGCCCGCCTGTTCTGCTTGCGATTTCGTCTAACAGGCGATCGCTCCAATCGGAGCCGATTCCAACGCAGTTGATGGTAATACCTGCCGCAGCGGCTTGATCCGCGAGCTCTAGACAGAGCTCGTCATCCCCATATGTTCTCCCGTCAGTGAGAAGGACCAGATGATTGATCCCCTCCTTTGAGAATGTTTGGTGGAGCTCATCTATGCCAGTGGTCAAGCCTTGGGCGATCTCTGTGCCGCCACCGGCCTGCAGGAGGCTCAAACGAGCTCGGGCGGTAGCTATAACTTTGGCCTGGTCTGGCGAAACAATAACTTCAGCGCGATCGCTGAAAGCAGTGATGGAAGTGTTGTCCTCTGGTTGTAGATCTTGAAGGATCGCCAATACCGCCGATCGAACCTGGTCCATCCGCTTGCCACCCATCGAAGTTGAGCGGTCGATCACGATGCTGAGGTTAATGGGAGGCCTGATCTCTGGTAAATCTTTATTGGGGAAGATATCAAGAAGGACGTAGTGAACTTGAGGTTCACCGATCTTAAGCAAGTTATTCCGGCTGTTGAGAATGTTGCAGTGGAATGGTGAAGCCGCTGCGAAAGCGACATCCGCACTGGCCAACTCCTCATCATAAGCTGCGCGTAGATCGGGGTCGATGAGGGTTTCATATGCCTTGCTTACTTCTAGAAAGAGCTCCGTCTCACCAAGCTTGATGTTTTTATCCGGGTGGAGTTGGTGGGCGGCTTCGCGAAAGGCGCGTCGGATTTGTTCCGATGTCGCATTCCTTGGCACTTTCAGAAGGGTATAGTAATCCTTCTCCACTGGCACCTTGTTCCTCTTAATCAGATGGAAAACGAACGATAACAACGGAGATGTTATCGGGACCACCGGCGAGGTTCGCGGCTTGAACGAGTTGCTCGCAGGCGATTTGTGGATGAGGTGCATCGTTCACGATATGTTTAATCTGGGGATCTGGCACCACTCCCCAAAGTCCATCCGAGCAGAGAAGTAGATGCCCCCCCTTCGGTGCGGCGGTTGTGAAAACATCAATTTCAAGGTTAGCCCCCTGGCCGAGCGCACGGTACAGAACATTGCGTTGGGGATGCGTTTCGGCCTCCTCAGTCGTGAGTTGACCGAGTTCTTTGAGACGCTCAACCAACGAGTGATCCCTGGTTAGGATTTCGATTTTACCATCATTGATGGAGTAGGCGCGGCTGTCGCCGACATGCCCGATCGTTAATTGTGATCCAAGCAGCAGCACCGCGGTCATTGTCGTTCCGCCTCCGGGAACTTGCTCCACCACCGCGGAGTTCGCTTCCTCCAAAGCGGTATGTAGGAGTTCTTGTAGCGGGAGCATCTCGGTAGAAGTATCAAAATCGAGCAAATGGAGGACTGTCTCTTCCATCAATTTCCGAGCAACGGAACGGATGGAGACGTTGCTGGCGACCTCTCCAGCTCGATGTCCGCCCATCCCGTCAGCGACCATGAAAAGGCCAAACTCAGGAAGCGGCTCAGCTCCGGCCGAATCCCCTTTGATAATCAATTGTGCGTCCTCATTATGGCTTCGCTCGAGCCCAGTTGACTGGCTTGCACCAACGATGATCCGATCGTTAGGAGCGGAGGTATATGCGCGACTCCTCGCAGTTTCTTTATCGGTCAACTGGGGGTCGGTTCCAGCCTGAGGGCGAGATGAGCCAAAAAGGCGGGAAATAAAAGTTTTAATAATGGTCATTTATTGATATCTCATTGATATTTCTATTAGGTCGCCTACGCGATTAGAGCGTACATCGTATGATCTGTTGAACCGATGTAAACGACGTTATCGGAGATGTAGGGTGTGCCTGTGATAGGACCGTCTGAATGAAACCGCCAGCGGAGCCGGCCTGTCTTGTGATCCAGGCAGTATACGGAGCCATCGACTGATCCGCAATAGATTGATCCATCATATACAACTGGCGAGCCTGTAACCTGGTGATCCGTTTCGTAGCGCCAAACCTCACGTGCGTGGTTTGCATCAACGCAGTAGATTTGATTGTCCCCGCAACCTATGAAAAGCAAGCCATCAGAGAAGGTTGGGGAAGAGATCGTTGCTCCCCGCATTCGAAAACGCCAAATCTGCCAGCCGTTTTCTGAATCAATAGCATACATGGTCCAATCTCGAGATCCATAGTAGACAATTCCATCAACGATGATTGCAGATGATGTGATGCCTCTCTTCGCTTTCTTCCTCCACTTCAACTCCCCTTTAAAGTTATAGCAGTAGAAATCGCCGCTTTCACAACCGAAATAAACGAGTTCGTCCTGTACAAATGGTGTAGACCAAATCGCATCGTTTGCTTCAACACGCCATGCGCGACGGCCATTCACCTGGTTTACCACATGCAGTCGTCGGTCATCGGAGCCGACGAAAATATGCCCTTCGGATAGGGTGGGAGAGGAGCGGATTGGACCTTCAGCGTAATACGTCCAGACCAGACTCCCCCGATTTGTGGTCAATGCATAGAGACGACCATCCTCGGAGCCAATGAAGATGACCCCGTCCTCGGCTGCGGGCCGTCCGGTGATACCGCCCTCAGTAGCGTATTTCCATTGGAAGTCGCCTGTCTGTTTATCTAATGCATACAGGTTGTTGTCATAGCAGCCCAGATAGACTGTACCCTCGTAGACTATAGGGGAGCCGCGAATCTCATCCTCGCATTTGAAAGACCATATCTCCTCGACCTTATCGCTCTGAGCGATCACTGCGGCGATACTGGGCTGGCTCAGCAGACCAGTACGCTTTGCGGCTGAGATCAAGGCTTCCTTCATGATCATGGCGGATGGGAAGCGATCCTTGGGATCATACGCGAGAGCGGTAGAGATCACGGCCTCTATTTCAGGTGATATAAGGGGATTGATCGACCGCACAGGTCTCTCGGCGAAAGAAAACGGCGCTTCAACGCGCGGATCTCGTTTTGTGAGAAGGTGGTGCAGCGTTGCTCCGAGCGCGTAGACATCACCAGCTGGAGAGGCCTCACCGCGGTATTGCTCTGGAGGCGAGTATCCCTCGGTACCGATCATCGTCCCTTTTTCGCCGGGTTGGAAGTTACGGGCGATGCCAAAATCGATCAAACGCACATGGCTGTGGTGATCGATCATCACGTTCGAAGGTTTAATATCTCGGAAAATGATCGGTTCGGGCTGGATATTGTGTAAATAGGAGAGAACATCGCAGAGTTCGATAGCCCAACCAATGACTCTTTCCTCCGGTAGGAAGTCGTTAGTTTCGGCGAGAATCGCTTCGAGATCATCACCGTCGATAAATTCCATAACCAGGTAGGACCGTTTTTTAAGTGTGAAGTTATCATAGATTGCGGGAGCTGCTGGGTGGGAGAGGGTTGCGAGGAGATCAGCTTCACGCTCAAAATTTTTCACAACCATGTCATGCATCGATTGATCGGCGATGAGGTTCACCATCTCTTTTACAGCGACAAGCTTGGTTACGTTGGGGAAATGAAGGTCGCGCCCTTTGTACACAGAACTCATCCCGCCGGCGCCCAGCATGCCCAGGATAAGATATCGATCTTCGAGTGTAGTGCCCGGCTGTAAACGGTCTAGGCCATCGCCCTCGCCTTGGTCGTTATCCCCGAGCTGACGCGTTGTTCTTGGCATAATTTACGTGTTTCGGATTATAGCATGAGAGACATGCGCCGCAATTGATAACAGTGAAAAATCATTGTATTTGTAAGCTCCCTGTAGGTTTACCTGACTAAGCGGGAATTAATACTCTCGGCTCAGAAGCTTCTGCGTAAGGTGTGCCAGCTCCGACGCGGCTGGTTCGGTCGGCTCACTCGCGGTGAGCGCCTCGAGCGCTGAGTCTGTCCAGCTCCGGGTTGCCTCCTCCGCGTACTCTCGCGCTCCGGATCGATTGAGAGAGGTTGTCATCCTCGTTATCCGATTATCGTCGATTTCATCAGAATCCCATAATTCCTGGAAATCGTGCGAATGGTTGATTGCAAAGATGATCGGCAAGGTCTTTTTGCGGACGCGCAGGTCGTCACCGCTCGGTTTCCCTGTGACTTCGGGTGTCCCCCAAATCCCCAGCAAATCATCATAGATCTGGAATGACATTCCTAGATCATGGCCGAACTGTTGAAAAAGTGCGACTTTCAAAGGTTCGCTATGGGCAGCGAGAGCGCCAATAGCGCAACTCGCAGCAATCAGTGCGGCCGTCTTCCCTTCGATCATCTCTAGATATTCGTCCTCTGTTACCGCTTCAGTTTCTTCGAATTTCAGGTCGAGATATTGACCGATCGTTAAATGCAGGCAGGCCTTGTCGAGTTGTTTCCGGACGGCGAGGATCGTCGCCGAGTCGTACCCTTGCCCCTCCAATTCGTGCGTCAGAAGGTGGGCTAATGCGAATAGCGCGTCTCCGGTGTTTGTCGCTTGAGCGATACCCCAACGTTTCCAAACCGTCTCGCGCCCTCTACGTGTTTCACTTTTATCTTCGATGTCATCATGGATGAGGGAGAAGTTATGAATCCACTCGATTGCACCGGCAGCGGGGAGGGCAGATTGCCAATGACCGCCAGCGGCATCGCAGCACAGAAGCGATAGCAAAGGTCGTAGACGTTTTCCTCGGTTTGCTTCCGGTTTAATCCAACCAAGATGATGGCTTACCATTTGGACGAGGAGAGCCGTACTTTTTACTTCCAGGCCGGAGAGTGAGGCCTTTAGTTGTGCTTCGATCCTGGTTTGCATTGTCTCGATGTACATGCTCGGTTTGGAAGTCATGCGGTTGGTTCCTTCCACAACCGGGCAGAACGTAAAGCTGGAATCTCATGCGCTCCAGTAGCGAACATACTCAATTGAAGCTGGGCTGCGATTTGTTCGATAAGCGCAATTACCGCCTCGGTGGATTGGAACGCTGCCTTGAGCAGCGGACCGGCCATGCCGCCGAGGTCGGCGCCAAGCGCAAGACACTTTGCGACATCGATTCCGCTTCTCAGTCCACCAGAAGCGATTAAGGGAATATCTGGAAGTGCTTTACGAACCTCGATAAGCGCATCAGCTGTAGGAATTCCCCAGTCGATAAATGCGTCTGCGATCGCAGCCCTCTCGGGTGACTTTGCTCGATGCATCTCGACTTGAGACCATGAGGTTCCACCGGCCCCGGCGACATCGATCGCGGCGACGCCTGTTTCTACCAAGCGTACTGCAGCCTCTCTTGAAAGCCCCCATCCGACTTCTTTGACGATAACGGGCACCGGCAACTTTAAACATATCTCGCTGATTTTCTCGAGAAGGCCGGCGAAACAAGTGTCTCCTTCCGGTTGCAGGGCTTCCTGCAGCGGATTCAGGTGCAAAATGAGGGCATCTGCCTCTAGCATCTCGACTGCTCGTTCACATTCAGGGATGCCGTACCCGTAATTTAATTGAACTGCGCCGAGATTCGCGAAAAGGAGGATGTCGGGAGCGTATTGTCGTAGATTCATCCCTGCTGCGAGTGCAGGTTCTTCGATCACAGCGCGTTGGGAGCCTACTCCCATCGCTATCCCTTTGTCCTGTGCAGCCTCTGCTAAAGAAACATTGATTTTATCTGCTTGTTTGGTGCCTCCGGTCATCGATGAGATCAACAGAGGCGCGTTTAAGCGCTTGGACATGAAAGTCGTCTGTAAATCAATTTCCGAAAGATCGATCTCGGGGATTGCGTTGTGGATAAAATGGTAGCGCTCAAGACCGGTACTCAAACTGGACTGAACTTCCTCGTTAAGGTTGATGAGGAGGTGATCCGATTTCCTATTTGAAGTGGGCGTAACTTTACTCATAGACAGGTGTTCCTTGCAGTGAGAATGCCATCATAGCAAGTGTAAGAGGCATATGTCAACTTGCAGCTACATCGGTGTCTCGATTACAATGCAACAGGCCGCAACGGCATAAAAGGAGGCTAACAATGGCGGAAACAATTGAGGATGTCAGGAACATCATTATCGAACTCTTAGGGGTGGATGCTGGAAAGGTTGTACCCGAGGCGAAATTCCGTGAGGATCTCGAAGCCGACTCTCTGGATTTGGTTGAGTTAATCATGGCCTTCGAGGAGAAATTCGGTGGTGAAATCTCCGACGAAGATGCGCAGAAGATTACCTCCGTTGGGGAAGCAGTCACATACATCGACGAGAAAATGAAGTAAGTCAAGACCATTCGCTTAGATCATGTATCGGGCCGGCTTATTCCGGCCCGTTTTGATTCCGTGGATTAAGGGATTAAGGTTTCTTCGATTTTGGCTTCGACCGCTTTGGTTTTATTCCCTTCGACTGACCGGCTTTCGAGTGCCTGGTAAGTAAACGGTTTATCTCTTTCTCCTCATCGATTTGAGAAGAAAGGTAGTCATCGATAAAACCGGATCTGCGCAACCGCAACGCCATCTTGGCGATTTTCTCCACATCATCTACTTCAGCTTTTTCCCGTCCGTCTGCCGCAGCATAAGCTCGAGCCGCTTCAAAGAGTGTGATCTCGGCTCTAAGCGAATGGATTGCTAAGTCATCGATTAGGTGAAGCCCGAATTCTTGCGCCGCTTTCGTAAGTTCAACATCGGGAAGAGCTGCAATTGCAGATTGCAGCTCCTCGCGGATTTGCAGTATGACCTCTTCGTATTCATGGACCACTTGGCGGGGGTTGTTGCGATGAGCTATGGATCGGCGATATGCTTCTAAGCGTTGTTCGGGATCATCCAAACCGCGTACAACCAGGCGTAAGCCGAAACGATCGAGTATCTGTGGACGCAGGCGACCTTCTTCTGGATTCATCGACCCGATTAAGACAAACCGGGCGCGATAGGTGGCACTGAGCGTTCCGCGGTGCAGCGTGTAAATTCCTTGAGCAGAAGCGTCGAGGACGGCATTTACAAGGTCGTCATCAAGCAAATTAACTTCGTCGACATACAAAATATTCTTATCCGCTCGAGCGAGAATACCGCGGTTCAGGCGCAGGCGTTTTTGTGCAGCGGCTCGTTCATCGATCCCACCTACAACATCCTCGAGTCGAGCGTTTAGAGGGAGCTCTATTAAACGGACACGATCCACATAGGTGAGTGGATCACCCTCTCCGTAGCGCCGAGCGCAATCCGCGCATACCGCGTCTATTCCCCCCGAAGTGATGTCTTCTGGAAGACAACCGTACGGACAACGACTCCTTGAGACCTCAGGGAGTAAGTCTGACAGGCTTCTGACCGCAGTTGTCTTTCCAGTCCCACGGGGGCCAACAAGCAGCACACCACCAATATTGGGATTAATAAGCGCCAGCAGCAACGCTAATTTCATCTCCTTTTGAGCGACAATCGCCAGGAAGGGGAAAGGAAGGTGTTCCGCAAGCCCCATATCTTCTGGTGGCGGGGTCTCGAGGAATCGTTTCGCTCCTGCTTGAGCCAGAAGGTCGGTGAGGGTTTCTATTTTCCTCGTCAAGGCTGCTGCTTCTCGGAGCTTTTCCGTTGAGAGAGCCGGTACGCCTGCCGCTTCTCACCATCAGACATTCGCTTTTTTTCAATGTCGGTTTCGGCGATGAGCGTGGGGACCGGGATGGGATGACCTTCTTCGTCCAGGGCGACGTAAACCAGGTAAGCAGTGTTGGTGTAGGTTCTCTCTCCACTGATGGGGTTTTCAGCCAGGACCTGAACTCTGGTTTCCATGGACGTGTGCCCCACATAGGTCACCTCCGCATTCAGGATCACCAGATCACCGATTCGAATAGGTTTGTGAAAGGCCATCTGATCGATGGCGATGGTGACGACACGGCATTGTGCATGTCGCATGGCTGAGAGCGCACCGGCTTCATCGACCAGCTTCATGATCCAGCCACCGTGCACATCCCCGCGAAGGTTAGCTTGGGCCGGCAGCATTAACTGGCTTAGCGTTACCCGTGAGGCTTGAACAGTATTTTGGCCATGAGGAGATTGCGATGGGTCGCTCAATCCAAATCTTCCTTGAATTCGCCGGTATCCGTTGTGTGAAGGCGTTGAGGTTCTTCGTCGAGCACATCGATGATTTCAAAAGGAAGTTCGGCCATCATCGGGGGTAGGGGGACGGTAGCGGGTGGTCGGATCCGGCCGGGGTGAGGCGGGCCCTCTCGCCGAAGAAGCTCTCCTTCTATTATGCGCCTTCTGAGAATTCGAGGTTCATCCGATAGCCAGCCGACGAAGACGCCATCTACATCGAATACGTTGCGGTCAGGGGAAACCCATCCAATCCACTCACCAACAGGGTCGAATATGTGGGGGAAGACAAGCAGTGCAGACCAGTCCCCCTGAGTTGTGTAAATTGGTATGGGTTTCTTTCTAGAATCACGTGCCATCAACTTCTCCAGTTGTATTTGTGCACTTTCCATACCCATTGCGATGGACAGCGAAAACAAACCTTGCGTTAGTGGATAAACCCCACAACTTACTGGACAGCGAACAATCTTCACTGCTGATTATACACATCGGGGAATATCTCTCAAACGCTGTGAGCATAACAGATTCATTCAGCGTCGGAGTAAGTCCAGATGCGGTTAATGAAGAAATTCCAAAAAAGCACGACGATCACGGCCAGGGCTAAAGCGAGATTGCGGCCAATAACTGTCACGTTGAGAAACGCGAGAGAAGCAATACTGTCTGGCAGGATCGATTGGGCAATTGGGATGAGGTTCTCTGAAAATAGAATCATGGGTGCTTCCGAGAAGGCAAAGATCGGGGTACGGATGACGAGACCGACCAGGTTGACCAATGAGAATTGGATGACTTGTTGGCTGACAGGCTTTGATCTCGAATCGGGGAAAGTCCAGTAGCGATTCCAGAGGAAGTTGCTGGTGACGGCTGCTGAGAATGAAATAACACTGGCCACAATACTGGCTACCCCGAATACATTGGCAAGCAGGTTAAAAGATCCAAAGTCTACAACCGCACCTATGATGCCAACGACAGAGAATTTAAGAAAGCGGTTGATTTCACGCCGTGTGCGTGGCGTAACCCCACTCATAGACGTTTCTCGAAATCCTCGATTGTGAGCTTAAGACCCGTTTCAAGATCGACTTTAGGTTCCCAGTTCAAGATTGTCTTGGCACGGGTGATATCTGGCTGGCGTTGTTGGGGATCGGAG
Source organism: Anaerolineales bacterium (assembly GCA_034430795.1). GTDB lineage: Bacteria > Chloroflexota > Anaerolineae > Anaerolineales > E44-bin32 > E44-bin32. The sequence continues at coordinate 32,493 of DAOUDJ010000013.1, forward strand.
GGAGCGCGGCCATCAGGAACTTTCTGAATGCCGGCTTTGTTGCCGATGATGCGATTGATTTCTTCAGCGAGTACGAGAATCGACATCTCCTGCGGGTTTCCCAGGTTGACAGGGTAATTCTCTTCCGATTGCAGCAAAAGGTAAAGGCCTTCAACCAGATCATCGATGTAGCAGAAACTGCGGGTCTGTGAACCATCGCCGTAGATGGTGAGAGGTTTGCCCTTGAGCGCCTGCACGATGAAATTAGGAATTGCTCGTCCGTCATCCAACCGCATCCTGGGTCCAAAGGTGTTGAAGATGCGAGCGATGTGCGTATCGAGATTATGGTATCGGTGGTAGGCCATCGTGATCGATTCTGCAAAGCGTTTTGCTTCGTCGTATACCGATCGTGGTCCAACGATATCTACGTGCCCCCAATAGCTCTCCTTCTGAGGATGCTCCTGGGGGTCTCCGTATATCTCAGACGTGGAAGCGAGCAGGAAGGTGGCATCATGGACGCGGGCGACGCCAAGCGCATTGTGCGTACCCAAGGACCCGACCTTGAGAGTCTGAATGGGCAATTGCGGGTAGCCATACGGAGAAGCAGGATTCGGGCTGGCGGGCGAAGCAAGGTGCATAACGGCATCGATCTTTCCTGGAACGAAGATGAAGTTAGATACATCGTATTTGACAAATGCGAAATCATCTCGCCCAGCGAGATGGCTGATATTGTCAATATCCCCTGTCACAAGGTTGTCAACAACAACAATTTCGTGACTCTCCTTTAATAGACGATCGCAGAGGTGAGATCCGACGAAGCCTGCACCTCCAGTTATTAGAATTCTCAAAGCCGCCTCCTTCACTGATTTTGATAAGACATTTGTCTCAGTGCAGAATCATGAGCCTAGGGTGCCCAATCCATGATCTGCGCTTGGCCATCAGCAGTCAGCTGCTGGCCAGTTCCGGTATCGACATCAACAATCCAGAGATCTCCTCTGTAGATTACGGCAATTCGATCCCCACCGGGCGACCAAACCGGGCCGGGAAGAGATGGTTCCAATCCGGGATCGCCCGTTGGCGGGAACAAATAGCGTAAATTGCTGCCATCACGGTCCATAACCGCAATACGGTAGGTGCTCTCCTGACTCTCAAGTGGCGTGATGGCCTGCAGAAAAGCTACACGATACGAGATCTCGGCGGTGTGTGAACTAAGAATCTCGGAAACAGTTGGGTAAGCAAACATCCCGGTTCGATCCGCAAGGGTAAGCTTAAGATTACTTCCCATTGTGCGAGCTTCAATATTGAAAGCGGGAGAGGCCTGGGGGCCCTCGAGGCCAAGAGGCTCATCATGAGCTACAAAATAAATCGTCTGATTGTCACGCCCCCAAACGAGTCCGGGAACCCACGCCCAGTCTCCAAGGGTTTGAAAAGGGATGACTTCTTGCAGAGTGACGAGCTCCTTTTTTTCAAGATCTACAAGACCATAACTGTCTGCGCGAACATATGCCAGGTGGTCACTGTCATATCCCCAGACATAGTTCGTCCCCCACCAGCCGTATTGACCTCCAGCGTTGGCTTCAATAATTGTGCGGGGTCGGAGGGGGCGGCCTGCACTTGTAAAGGTGATCGTCATCAGGTCATTATTGGCTTGCCAGCCGGGCGAGGCAGGGCTGGGTTCAGATGTTGAATAGGAAATCGTAAAAGAAGGTTCCTGAGGAACCCAGTCTGCGAAATGGATTATGTTTCGGACGCCCAAGTCGACCAGTTCAAACTCAGAGTCAACCATTGATGCGACCCAGAGTCCGTTAATCGTATCCTCCTCGGGGGTTTCGCGGGTAAATAACAACCATTGACCATCGGGGGAGATCTTGAGGATACGTCCATCTAGATCACCAGTAACGACGAGCGGACGCCGGCTGCCACTGCTGCCTTCGATGATCCATAGATTCCCGCTTGTGATATACACCAGGCTGCCATCAATTGTGACGGGTGAATGTGTGCTCTGAGTGCCGATCATGATGATCTCAGGTACTGGCTCGGTAATAATGATATTCTTGACCGGTGCTCTGGAGATTTCTACGTCTGCCTCGATTAATATCCGATATGTGATTTCCTGTAAGCCGTTCTGGCCTGGTTGTAGAAGGCGCTCCTCACCCTCTGGCAAAGCTTCATTGCGGACAGTTTGGCGGTCGAAAGGGATAATGATTTCCTCGATCTCGAAAGTCTCGAGCACTCGTGTAATATCGATCTCAGTGCCGTCCGACAGGACGGCGTAACCGGGAGGGTTCACTAGATCCATCGACCCAAGGATCACACCAGCGGAGTCAAGTGCCTGCTGAACACTTGCGCCAGAAGGCACTTCAACCGTTTTGACAGAATCGTCCAAATGTATGAGAACTTGAATCATTCCTGCGGTTGCCTGCGGTCGAGCGCAAGAACTCAGGACGAGGATGAGTGACGTGACGAGAAGGTAAAATTGACTACGCAGTGTTTGGCTCATTGTCGTTGAAAAAGGTGGCTGGTATAATCGTCTTCCGCCAGCCTAACGGAGTTCACCAACGATCGCAAGTTGCCCATCGTTGATCACGAGAGATGAAACACGTATTCCTGTCGCAAGCGAGCCTAACGTTCCGGTGAAAGCCTCTGTAAGAATGGCGGAAATCGTGTTTTTAACCGCTTCCGGAATGGGAATCGGACCAACGGAAGCTAAAGTAAGTTCAAATGAGATTCTACCCTCTTGATCGAGTATTGGCGATATGGAGAGGTGGATGTTTGCCCGGAAAATCCCTTGGATGACGTACCCGTAGACCTGGATGGCGTTCTGTCTTAGGAAGACCTGCGGCTCTTGAAGGAGAGAATCTTCTGCAGCAAGCCTCTTGGCGACAAAGGCGTTGAGCTGGTTTTCATCGAGAATGAGCATGACCTCGCCGGAGTCGAGCGCACTATCTAATGCAGATTGCCACAAATTTGTAACATCGTTGGCAGCCTGATCGTCGGCAGCGATGAGTGGAAAAGGCGGTTCCGGCCCCCCTACATCTATCTGGCAGGCGAGAGAAGCCAGAACCAGGCTGGCCAGAATGGAAGCAAGCGCGAATGCGCGATAGGTAAGTCTTTGTGAGTGATTCAAATCTCTTATCCTCGGATGCGGAAATCGCGGCCGATTATAGCACGCAGGAGAAAGAAGCGAACCCGAAGGGTTCTGCCCTCGACCTTAATGCGAGGATCGAGGCGCTGTTATTTGTATCCCCAGAGCTGATCTCGATCTCTCAGATCGCGAACGCATTAAATTCATCCGTGCGTGAGGTTGAAAAATCGCTGGAAGAACTCGATCGGTTATTCGTCAATCGGGGGATTCGTCTTCAACGTGTATCCAGAAGTGTTCAGCTTATTACCGCCCCGGAAATATCCGCAGATGTCCAAAGGTTTCTTGACTTGGAAGAGACATCTCGGTTGAGTCGCGCTGCGTTAGAAGTTCTGGCGATCGTCGCTTATCAGGAACCGGTCACGCGACCGCAGATCGACGCAGTACGAGGTGTTAACTCGGACAGCGTTTTGAGGACGCTTCTGAGGCATGGGTTGGTAGACGAGGTTGGCAGGACAGATGGACCAGGGCGTCCGTTTATCTATGCTACAACCTCTGATTTTCTCAACCATTTCGGTTTAACCTCCATAGCAGAGCTCCCTCCGCTTAATCTCGAAAGTGAAATAGGCGAGTTAGGTGCGAATGGAACATTCCTTGCTGACATTGAGGATGAAGCAAGTGGATGATGGTATCCGTCTGCAAAAGGTTATAGCCCAAGCGGGCGTGGCCTCCCGCAGAAAGTCTGATGAGTTAATCCGAGATGGCCGGGTGACTGTGAATGGCAGCAAGGCTACTCTCGGAATGAGGGTTAACCCTGATGAAGTGTAGATTCGAGTTGATGGCGAAATCATCCAACTGCAATCAGGGTTTTTGTATATCTTGCAATATAAACCGCGCGGCGTTCTTTCTAGTCTTCGATCACAAGGCGGCCGAGCAACTGTAAGCGATTTAGTTCAGGTGAACCGTCGTGTATTTCCAGTTGGCCGGTTAGATCTCGAAAGCGAGGGATTGATCTTGATGACCGATGACGGAGAACTTACAAATCGATTAACACATCCTCGCTATCGACACGAGAAGGAATATCGTGTTCTCTTGAACAAGAAACCAAACCAGGCGCAAATAGATTCCTGGAGACGGGGTGTTGTATTGGAGGATGGCTTTCGGACGCATTCAGCAGAGTTGTGGGTTGAACAATCTAAGGAGCCCTGGGTGCATGTGATTCTCACAGAAGGCCACAAGCGGCAGATTCGTGAAACTGCGAAAAAACTGGGCTTGAGAGTGCAGAGATTAGTAAGAATCCGGTTTGCAGGTCTGGAGCTTGGCAATCTCAAACCAGGAGAGTGGAGGGAATTGAAGAGGGAAGAATTCAAATTGCTGCACCGGCTCATCAATTCCTGAAGTACAACAGCTATGTGTATCGTGGGACGTATTATTTGTCGGCCGATCATCATTTTTAATCGATTTTCAGCGAGGGAGTATTTATGACGGTAGAAGCAGTCTCACCCAACGAAGATCAGAGCTGGCTGGACCGCACCCTCAAACGTAATTTGAGGATTGATCTTGAAGTAGCTTTGTATATCCTCCTGCTCTGCGTGGCGGTGTTTTCACGATTTTATGATCTCGAAACACGGGTGATGAGCCATGACGAGAGCTTGCATACCCAATTCTCATGGTACCTAGCAGAAGGGCGGGGATTTTCTCATGATCCACTTATGCATGGCACCTTTCAGATGCACGTCGTCTCCCTCTCTTATTTTCTTTTCGGCGTCTCCGATGCTTCAGCTCGAATTCCAGCCGCGCTCTTCGGTGTGATTGCGGTCGCATTCGTTATTTTGTTCCGTAAGTGGCTCGGGCGCTGGGGGACACTCGCAGCGACGGCGATGATGGTTTTTTCTCCCTATATGCTCTACTACGACCGCTACGTCCGCAACGAGGCGCTCGTGGTTCCAATGGCGCTGTTGATGTTTTACGCGGTTTTCCGTTACTTCGAAGACTGTGACGCGAAATGGCTTTACTTATTAGCAGCCTCACTTGCACTGCACTTCACGACGAAAGAAACTTCGTTCATCTACACTGCTCAACTCCTGGTGTTTCTCGGTGGGTTCTTTGCCTTACGTTTACTTCGTCTGGCGTGGGAGCAAGCCTCCCATAAGATAGGATTTGTTGCCGGTCTTATCATCACCGCGTTGGGCGGGATTTTAGCAATGGGTACCTTGGCCGGTGGGTGGGCTTCGTCGGGAGATATTACCAACGCGCTTGAACCGACGATAGAAGGGGCCGTCTCAACGGGTGTAGGCGCTGCGTCCAGCTCTCCCTTTGTTGCAGTGGGTCTGATACTGGCAATCATTGGCTTGATTTTGATATTCGTTACATTGGTCCTGGCCTTCGGCAAACGATTGCGCACGGATTTTCCCGAACTCGATTTGCTAGTCATCGTGGGTACGGTTACGCTACCCCAATTGGCCGCGCTGCCGGCGAATCTTCTGGGATGGGATCCGTTAGACTATTCGAGTTTCTCCAATCTAAACCAGACAATCATTATAGTGGCCATCCTGTTTCTGATTAGCGCCGCTATCGGTGCGCTGTGGGATTGGCGGAAATGGCTGATCGCAGCTGGAATTTTCTTCGGCATATTCATCGTCTTCTACACCACACTTTTTACGAACGACGACGGGCTCGCTTCAGGGCTCGTGGGATCTTTGGGGTATTGGCTTGAACAGCACGGCGTCGAACGCGGGGGACAGCCTTGGTATTACTACATCTTCCTTCAGATTCCAATTTATGAATATCTTCCCGCCATCGGATCGATCATCGCTTTCGGGTACTGGCTCCGCTCGGGACCCGATGATCAGGACCCAGTTCAGGAGAGCAGCTTAGGGCTTTCCTTCCCGGTAATTAGTTTCCTCGGATTTATGACAATCACCTCACTCATTGGTTATTCCTTTGCAGGCGAAAAGATGCCATGGCTGACTGTTCACATTACCCTGCCAATGATCCTTTTTGGCGGGTGGGGGATCGGACAGTTTTTGGAAAGAATCAACTGGCAGAGCTTCAAGAAGCAGCGCAGTTGGCTGATCTTGCTGCTTACACTATTAATGCTGGTGGCCTTGTTGAGCGCGATGGGAGGGGTGTTGGGGGAGAGGCCACCATTCCAGGGGAGTCAGCTTGACCAGCTTCGAGTAACAAGCGGTTTCATCGTTGCGATTGCATTCGCGGTTGGTGCCGCAATTGCAATTCGCCAGCTGTCAGAGGGTATCTCATTCCGGATAATTGCTAGCATTGGCGGCCTATTTCTCCTGGGTGTGCTATTTATGCTTACAATCAGAACCGGGTTCCGGGCGGCTTTTGTTAACTACGATGACGCAACCGAATACCTGGTCTACGCCCATTCAGCGACTGGTGTGAAGACAGCGATGGATCAAATCGAGGATCTTTCCATCCGCACGACGGATGGTTTGGGGATCCAAGTTGCTTTTGATGATGACGTCTCTTGGCCTTTGAATTGGTACCTAAGGGACTATACCAACCAATATTTCTACGGAGCTAATCCAACCAGAGAATTGTTAAATTATCCACTTGTTCTAGTGGGAGACAATAACTGGCATCTCGTTGAGCCCCTTCTAGCAGACCGCTTCTATAGTTTCGAATACATCCGCATGTGGTGGCCGAATCAAGATTATTGGGATCTGAAATGGTCAGCGATAGATGCGGAGAGAAGCCGTGATCAATTGCCTGACGGCGAGCTCTTGTCCCCAATGGGCGCCATGGAATATCTCTCGCGTGTCTGGGAGCACATCAAGCCTTTCTTCACGGATAGCGCCCTGAGATCGGCGGTTTGGAAGATCTGGCTCGACCGCGATTTTTCGGAGTATGGCACTTGGGCGGGCCAAGACATGAGCCTTGCCCGCTGGAGTCCATCGGATCGAATGCGATTGTATATTCGCAAGGATATCGCCGCTCAAGTTTGGGATTATGGTGTAACTCCGGCATCCTTTACCTCGCCGATAATTGAAGATCCTTACGCTCACTCCATCCTTGAACTTGGAGCAGATTTACTCATCGGTGGAGAGGGGTTATCTCCGGGGGAGTTTTTCCACCCTCGCGATATGGCAATAGGGCCAGATGGAACGCTTTATGTAGCGGATACGCTTAACCACCGCATCCAGCGCTTTGACCCCGAGGGACAGATCCTGACAACTTGGGGTGGTTTCAGTGATTCCCAATCGGGTGGGGCAGAAGATGGAATGTTCAACGAACCGTGGGGTATTGGCGTCGCACCGAATGGGAATGTATACGTTGCTGACACCTGGAATCATCGAGTTCAATGGTTCTCGCCTAACGGCGCCTTCTTAGGTTCGTTTGGGCAGGAGGGGCTGGGGGATGAGCCATACTCGTTCTGGGGACCTCGCGATGTCGCCATTGACAGTCAGGGCAGGGTTTATGTTGTAGACACTGGTAATAAGCGTATCAAAGTCTTCGACAATGAGGGGACCTTCGTCACCCAATTCGGCGGTCCTGGGTATCTTCCGGGGTTACTGGACGAACCGGTGGGCATTACGATTGGAACGGATGACCGGATATACATCGCTGATACATGGAATCAGCGCATTCAGGTTTTCTCAGAAATCTCCCCTCAATCTTTCGATGCCGTGCAGGAATGGAGTGTCGATGCCTGGTACGGTCAATCGCTGGATAACAAGCCTTACCTGTATGCTGGTCCCGAAAACATAATCTGCACCACTGACCCAGAGGGTTTCCGGGTGTTATGTTTCAAATACGATGGTGAGTTCCTGCTTGGATGGGGAGGTGTATTCAGCCAGGCTGATTACCAGTTCAGCTTAATCAGCGGCGTTGCGCTTGGACCAGACGGGAAAGTGTGGGTAATCGACAGTAGTAACCACCGGGCAATGAGATTTGCTCCGGTATTTCCTTAAGCGTTTCTTGAGCTGCGGGAGCTTACCTGTTGCGTTGTGATTATCAGAGCAAGGAGAGCGGATGAAGTTGCATGAATATCAATCGAAACAATTGTTTGCCGAGCATGGTATACCCATCCCAAGCGGGCAAATGACGATGAATGCCGCGGAGGCGAAATCGATCGCGGAAGAGCTCGGTGGGAGAGTCGTCGTTAAATCCCAGGTGCTCGTCGGAGGACGCGGGAAAGCAGGCGGCATCCGTTTGGTGGATTCGCCTGAGGAGGCAGAAGAGGTCGCTACCCAGATCCTCGGTATGGAAATAAAGGGTCTCCCAGTCCGGAAAGTGCTAATCGATGAAGCTGCCGATATCAAGAAGGAGATCTACCTCGGGATCACTAATGATCGCACCAGGCGGTGTCCGGTGATGATCGCCTCCGCTGAAGGTGGCGTAGAGATCGAGGAAATCGCGAAAACGAATCCGGATAAGATCGTACGGGTGTGGATCGACCCGTTGCTCGGGCTCCAGGATTACCAGGCACGATATCTCGCCGCATGCACAGAAATGCCCCACGAGTATTGGCGCGATTTCATGTCGATCACAAAGGGACTCTACCAGGCGTTTATTCAATCAGATGCCACTTTAGCGGAGATCAACCCTCTCGTGATTACCGCCGATAAACGATTGTTGGCTTTGGATGGGAAGGTGGTGCTCGATGACAACGGTCTCTTCCGGCACCCTGAACTCGCCGAAATGCGCGACTTGGATGAAGAGGCTTCTGAGGAGCGAGAAGCGAGGAAATATGGGCTCTCCTACGTAAAGCTGGACGGAGAGATCGGGTGTATGGTCAACGGCGCCGGCTTGGCCATGGCAACGATGGATGTGATCAATCTTTATGGCGGCTCCCCTGCCAATTTCCTCGATATTGGGGGGGGGGCATCCGCTGAGAAAGTAGCCGCTGCAATTCAAATCATCATCCGTGATCCAAATGTCAAGGCGGTTCTCTTTAACATCTTCGGCGGGATCACACGCGGTGATGAGGTGGCACGGGGGATCCTGGCAGCGTTGAAGAAAACACCATCAGAACTTCCCATGGTCGTACGTTTGGTTGGGACGAATGCGGAAGAGGGTCGCCATCTGCTCGCAGATGCAGATATGGAAACTGCTGTCTCGCTTGCAGACGCCGCCGAGAAGGCGATCGCAGCGGCTAGAGCGGGAGAGGGATCATGAGTATTTTAGTGGGTAAGAATACGAAACTGCTGGTTCAGGGAATTACCGGGAAAGAGGGTTTGTTCCACACCGCTCGAATGATTGAGCACGGAACGAATGTCGTCGCCGGAGTTACGCCCAAAAAAGGGGGGGAATGGGTTTTGGGGGGGAAGGTTCCGGTGTTCGATACGGTGAAGTCGGCGGTTGAAGCTACCGGTGCGAATACAAGCGTGATATTCGTCCCCTCGCGTTTCTCAGCGGATGCCATCCTCGAGGCTGCCGATGTGGGAATTTCTTTGATTGTATGCATTACAGAAGGTATCCCCATCCAGGATATGATGAAAGTAAGGCGATACCTCGATCAGGAAGGCGTCCGCTTGGTTGGACCGAATTGCCCGGGGCTGCTTACGCCAGGTGTTGCGAAAGTCGGGATTATCCCCGGGAATATAGCAGTTTCCGGGAATATTGGCGTCGTCTCAAGATCTGGAACACTGACGTATGAAATCCTTCATGCCTTAAAACAGAACGAGATGGGTGTCTCAACTTGTGTGGGCATCGGCGGGGATCCAATCAACGGCACGTCGTTTGTCGATACACTGGAGTTGTTCGAGGCAGATCCTCACACCGAGAAGGTTGTTTTAATTGGAGAGATCGGCGGGAAAGATGAGGAGCTAGCTGCCGAGTACATACGGGACCACATGACGAAGCAAGTTGTCGCCTTCATCGCGGGAAAGACCGCACCACCTGGAAAGCGGATGGGTCACGCAGGTGCGATTGTGGAAGGCGGAGAGGGCACTGCGGAAGATAAAATTAAAGCTCTGACGGCTGCTGGGGTTATGACAGCTGACCGACCAGAAGAGATACCAGGCTTACTACATTAAGCGATGGAGATCTTTCCGTAACTGCAAATGTCAATCGATAACCGGGTAAGATTGCTTGGAGGGTAAATCATGATGACTGAGGAAACGACGGTAGATGGTCTTCAATCTCTTCTCGAGGGTGTTCAAGAGGAAGCGAAGACGAATCCGAATAGTGTGGCGAGTCAAAATAGGTTGGGCTGGATGTGGTTGGGTTTGAAAAAACTTGAAGACGCGAAGAATACGTTTGAATCAGCGCTTTCTCGTTGGCCAGATAATATTGAATTGAATTACGCATCGGGAATGACGTATAAAGCATTGGAACAGAACGATAAGGCAAGTGAAAGGTTTCAAAAAGTAGTTGAAGGGAAGGCAAATACAGCCCGAGAGTCAATGTTCCAATTAATAGCTGTCGAACAGATGACATTAATCCGCATGTAGATGAGACGAGGGAAACAGTGCTGATGGTATCGAAACGAGAGAGACTGGAGGCGGCGATAGCCAAAGATGTGGCAGATCGTCCTCCGCTTGCTTTATGGCGTCATTTTCCAGTAGACGATCAATCGCCTGAGGGATTGGCCGAATCCACCTTGCTTTATCAAGCGCGGTATGACTTCGATTTTGTTAAAGTAACTCCCGCTTCCTCTTACTGCTTGCTGGACTGGGGTGTCGAGGATGAGTGGAACGGGGATCCTGAAGGGACCAGGGATTACACGCGGCGTGTGGTCAAGGAGCCTGCGGATTGGCGGGAACTCGAAGTGCTTGACCCGGAACAAGGGTACCTGGGCAAGCAGCTGAGGTGTCTTGAGCTATTGCGAGAGAAACTCGGAGAATCTCAACCGATCATCCAAACGGTCTTTAACCCTCTTTCACAAGCGAAAAACCTCGCGGGTCAACAGATATTGTTTGAACATCTCCACCGAGAACCTCAGGATGTGCTCGCCGGACTGGAGATCATCACACAATCCACAGTTAATTTTATTGAAGCAATGAAGAATCGTGGGCTGGATGGGATTTTCTACGCCATACAGCATGGTTCATATCAACTCTTCGATTCTGAGAATTACCGAAAGTTTGGTGGGGTCTTTGACCATCGGATTTTCGAAGCAGCGGATTTCTTTTGGCTGAACGTGCTCCATTTACATGGCGAAGCGATCATGTTTAACCTTGCGGAAGAATATCCTGTGCAGATCGTGAATTGGCACGATCGCGAAGTGCCACCGAGCTTAGCGGAGGGTGCGCTGCGGATTTCTGGTGCGGTTTGCGGTGGCATTCGCCGGATGACGATGGTTTGCAGTGACCCGGCGCAGGTTCAGGAGGAGGCTGCACAAGCTCTAAAGTCTCTTCACGGCCGGGGAGTCGTACTTGGTACCGGATGTGTTGTCCCTGTGCACGCACCACGAATGAATATAGAAGCCGCTCGAGCCGCAGCGGACTGCGCATAGCCATGTGGTCGTGGTGATAACGCTCTGGTTGAGGCGATAATGGCAGGCATTAGAGTGATCGCGGGAAAAGCGAAAGGGCGTAAGCTGCATAGAGTCCCCGATATAGACGTACGACCTATTGGAGATCGTGTAAAGGAGGCGCTATTCAATATCATTGGCGCTGATATTCGCGAGGCCAGGCTATTAGATTTATTCGCCGGTACGGGAAGTATTGGGATTGAAGCGCTAAGTAGAGGCGCAGCACGAGTATTTTTTATCGATGAAAACAGGAAGGCGATTGAAACAATCCGTAAAAACCTCGAACACACGAAGCTGCAGGAAGAGGCGGCTGTAGAGCAGCGTGACGCTTTCCAATTTCTGCAGCACAAGCCCATGATAGACCCTTTCGATTATATTTACGTTGCGCCACCGCAATACAAGGGAATGTGGATAAAAGGAATTAAAGCGGTAGACGACAATCTGGCTTGGTTGAATCCAGATGCATGGGTCATCGCTCAGATTGATCCGGATGAATACGAAGAATTGGAATTAAAATATTTAGTGGAATTTGACCAACGGCGGTACGGGAACACCTTACTTATCTTTTATGAATGGCAAGGCATGTAAGCTTGTGCGTATGAGGGAACGAATAGGTTAAATTGCGGGCGATCTATTTGATCGCCCTTTATCCTTCTACAAGGAATAGTTCACCATCTTTCGGTCTTCCGAGCAGCCGGTCACCATCAAGAATTTTCCTCAGGAAATGATACATCGTGAATAGTTCTAACGCGAAGGGCGGGAAACCCAGCATACCAAGGAGAGGCATTTTTCCGTAGTGAAAACCGAAGATCCGGAGCGGCTCAGGCACCAGATAGATCCAATGCCCGCCCCCAGAAAGGAACGCCTGAAAGTTCCACGCCTCCCAGAGAAAGCCGCAAACTAGCCCACCTGCAAGCAGGGATAAGATCGGCCAATATGTTCGTTCTCGCAGCATTCTTCGGAATGATGGCGCTCCCAACCGATCGTTGATCGGATCGATTAACAGAATGAAACCGATCCAGATGGATCCAAACAGGTAGGAAGCGATGGGTGTGGGAAGCAACAATGGGATCACAACCATAAGTAACCCGCACAGAAACCAAAGCCAGCCGGCGCCAGGGAATACTTCATCACTCCTAATTTGGTGGTGGAATAGAAAGCGTGTTGGAGTGAAAGTGGAGAGGATCTCCGAAGTGATGAATACGCCAGGCATGATTGTGGCAAAAGACCAAAAATAGGCGAAATCACGAATAATGGGGTTGTCCGGAACACTATAGTATGTCCAGTTCTGGATGTGAAAATTGAGGGCTTCAAAGAGCAGCCAAACACCCACCGAAAGCAGCAAGACGAGGGGGAACTCCCTTCGTCGGGTCGTCAGCCAGGAATTCCCTTTGCGGCGATAAAGGAGCGCATCTGCAGCCACGATATAGCCCGTCCACATTATTGGTGTCAACCAGACGGCAGCGAAATAGACATCCATGGCAAGCAGGATCTCACCGGTGACCATGGTGACGATGCCAAAGATGCCATATAGCGGGAATTTAGGTTTATCTAAGGTTTTCACGGGTTGAAGTGGATACGTGGACTCCCATCTTCATCGAACGTAGTTACGGCGCAAAAAGGGTGTCTTTCGTGATAACTCTTTATGGCTCGCGGCAGGAGCGCAGGCAAATCCTCCACTAATGTCTGCTTTTCAAAGTCGTCAAGGTCGATCCATACTGGATTTCCTTCGGGGGAATTGTGGGTTTCCGAGATTTCGGTTTCGCCGACAAAGATAAACAAACCGACCCCTGGGGGAGTGCCAACATCTACG
>DAOUDJ010000014.1:0-5188 GCA_034430795.1 Anaerolineales bacterium
TCTCTCTCCTTTTTCTTGTTGAAATCGGCCCCGTTCTTTCCCGTTAAATAGCTTGTCAGGCTCCTGGCAGCATTGCCATCCCCTCGGCGTCGGGGAGCGACGAAGGTTCTCGCCCAAGCAAAGTGATCTTTTTAGCATGGCCGAGTTTCTTCACTCTATAGGGGAGCCCAGAGTGAAATAGCTAAGTAGTTACATTGTTAATTATACAACCGCCACTGCTCTTTATGCATCATCAAGCTTTGTCAAATTCCCCCCTTCAACATATTCTTGAATAATATCTATGGCTCGCGATACCCCATCCTCCGCGCGTATTCGCGCACCGATCGCCTTGGCTCGCGTGCGCATTTCCTGGTCACTCACTGCAGCGACAATGGACTTGGCCAGAGTCTGCGCTGTAAGCTTCTTTGCAGGAAGGGGTTTGGGACCTGCACCCAGAGAGTGCACGCGGTTTCCCCAGAATGGTTGATCGCTTGTAAACGGGGTGACGATATTCGGCACGCCTGCCATTAAACCCGCTCCCGTTGTGCCAGCTCCACCATGATGAACAACCGCTGACATCCTGGCGAACAACCAACCATATGGCGCGGAGTCAAGCTGAAAAACGGTGCTTGGAAGATCACTGAAGCGGTTTTCTGCACCCACGATCACCGCGCGCTGCCCACTCAGTGCCAATGCTTCCCGGATTATAGTAGCCATTCTCTCGGGGTTACGGGTCGAGGTGCTTCCAAAGGCGATCGCTACGGGTGTCGAGCCTGTATCCAGAAACTCCAGCAGCTTCTGTGGGGGGTGCCAATCCGGGTCATCCGTGAACCAATAACCAGTGACGTGCACATCCTCGCCCCAGTCAGCAGGCTGAGGAAGCACATATGGGCTGAACGCGTATAGGATTGGCGTTCGGCGATCACTTCTTGCAGCAAAAGGCCAGTCGGTAAGTGGGGGCAGGTGAGGATTGCTTCTTCGGATCCATCTATATAGAACCCGGCTACCTTGCCAGAAAGTTTGGGTGATGAACTCGTGTGTAAGCCGGCGATAAAGGTTCCCTAGAGGAAGATCAGGGAAGACGATCCCGGGGAACTCGGCAGTGGTGGAAAAAACCGGGAAAAACTGAACTGAGAAATCGTGGATACCCTTCTCTCGAGCTATCTCATAACCTGTATTCGTCAGGAGAAAAGAATGGATGATGATATCTGTGTTTTCACATGCAAATTGAACTTGGTCGAGGACGCCCACCGCAATGGGTACAATGAATTTAGACATTACACGGATCATGCGTAAATAATTCTTGCCAGCCTTGTCAACAAGATTCCGGACAAGGCTATCAGGGTCACCTGGTAAGCCAATGAAATCTATGCCATGAGAGGAGACGAGCTGCTCGAAGACTACGGGTGCAGCCAGGCGAACGCTATGACCTGCACGAATGAAACCTTTTCCGAGCGCGACGAATGGCTCCACATCCCCGCGCGATCCATAGGTTAAGAGTGTGATTCGCATTCGTTGCGTCCTGAGCGAGTCCAGGAAAGGGTCTTGGTGTTCGCTAAGTAATTTCCCTGCCGCCCTCTGGATTACAAGCTTTAGTGACGGAGTGGGGGTGTGCATGAAGTGTTGAAATAGGAGATGTTAGCTAGCGGAATGCTCGACAACTTCTCCTTTCAGTAAGCCTTCAATGGTATCCACCGGTTCGTCGGGCTTGAATCCAAAGGAAAACCGCTCTCTTGCCCAGAGTTGGATGCCGATTGTCGGGTCCTGATATCCGTTAAGGTTCGCGTACGCAGCGGTAGCCGTGCCGCGGGTTGCCCCAATCCTTTGGTTGATACTGGGGAGAAATGCTGTACTTGCCGCCGACGGTGTAGGGAAAATACCAAGCTGATTCCTCATCGAATTCGTCAGCCGACCAGTAGTAAATTGGCGGCTCATCAGGCGCCCACAATGGGGTGTCTTTATTGGGTTGGTGGAGGCATTCGCCGATCTCGGTCTCCATATTCCAGGTACAGCCAGCGTTCTCACCGCTGCCGGCCAGCGAACGGACGATTTCATCGGTGGAAGGCATGCGCCATAAACTTTGCGGTTCTGCCGATAGGCTCGTGCCGTCCTCGATCAGGTAGCGACAGAGGCCTGTCTGTTCCATCTCGTTCTGTGTTGCGTGCTGATTTTCGTTGGCGGGCTTGTCCTCGAAGCCAACCGGTGGCACACCGTAGAGGGCGAGGTTATCCCAGGAGGGATACCCGCCCCACGGTTGTTTCCAGTTCCAACCAGGAGCGCGCGGAGCCCAGACGAGAGTTATGCTGTTTCCCTCGATGAGGCGGATACCACAGTCGCCGTCGTCCACGCGCGCTAAGATGAGAGGAGCCCAATAAATTGTCGTCCCGATGGCTACAATGAGCGGTACGCCGATCACCAGGATGTACTGCAAATTGCGGCGTAGCCAGCCTGCGGGCGGACTCCATCCCTGCGCTTTGCGCTTCAGGCGTTGATGCCCTTCGATGATGAACAGCACGCCGATGATGATGGATAAACCGGTCACAGGAAAATAACCCAGCGCAACCCGCCATGTCAGGTAACCGCGGCCATAGGCAATGCTCAACATGAAGATGGAAAAAGCTCCACCAACGAGTATCATCGCCCAGCCACCGATCTTGGGCCACCTCACCATGACCAGAGTGAGGAGTAGGGAGGCAGCCCCAAAGATCAAATAGCGGAGAATCTCAAGAAACGGTAATCCCCAGCCTTCGAAATACACCTCGGATGTGCCCCATAACGTCCATAGGCAGGTTATGAGGATCGCCAGGGATAGTGCCCACATAACCGGGGAGGCGGTGTTTTAGGCTCATAGGTATAAAAGTAGACCGAGTACTGCATCCAAGCGGAAGTGATTTTTGAGTTCTACCTCCGCGTCGAACATATGGGGAACTGGTCTTGATTCTAGCTGAACTCAAAGGTTGCTGATTTCAGCTTACCCATACAAAAAGCGAGGAACCATTAAGGAATATCTTCAAATTCTGACAGAGCCCCGTAGGCGACTCCCACCATGCTCGGGCCAGTGTGGGCACCCAGTACGAGAGACATGGGATCAACCGGCAGCCATGTGCAATCGAATTGTTGATCAACAAGCTCGCGCAGCATGGCTGCTCCTTCGGGGTTGAATGAGTGGAGCACTTGTACTCTCAAAGCACTGCCGGGCTCATGTTGCTTGGTAATCAGGTCAACCAACCCCTTAACCGCGCCCTTGAACGTTCGCACTTGTCCATGCTGTGAATAGGTCCCATTCACTTTTTCCACACCGATAAGCGGCTTGATATTCAGCGCGGTGGCAATTAGCCCTTTCATATGGCTGATACGCCCGCCATGGATTAAATATTTGAGCTCTTTAAGGGTGTATAAACTATCACTTGCTTTGCCAATACGCTCCGTCAAGGCTAAAACTTTATCCATCGGCCAGCCTGCTTTAAATGCTCTGGCTGCAGCTTCAACCTGCCACCCAGCAGCAGCGGACAATGTCTTCGTATCGATCACAGTGATGTTGGCTTCGGGAACGAGGTCTACTCCCGCCGTGGCGGAGTTGAATGTCCCGCTTAGACCTGAGGACATGTGGATCGATAGGATATCCGGGTCCGTCGCTGCAATCTTCTTGTAGATATCCGCAAACTCTCCAGCAGAGGGCTGAGATGTTGTGGGAAGGTTGCCTGAAGCCTCGAGTAATTGGTAGAAAGCCTCTGGCTGGATATCCACCCGCTCTTTGTACGACTTTTCATCAAGCGTAACTGTTAATGGAACAACGTGGATGTTCAAAGATGATAGTTGTTCTTTGGTCAAACTCAGATCTGTACCGCTATCCGTCACGATTTGCATCTCTACGTCTCCTTATTCTTGGTTACTTGGGCGATATTCTAAGATCAGAAAGTTATGAGTAAGGATTCGAATCAAGGAGCCTGCGCAGAGGGCAATAGGGGTTGTAGTACGTCGGTATCCCAATTGTGACTGCTGTTCTATTTGCTCGCCACCTCCAGATGTCCCAAATTATTGAAAAATGATTTAAGTCGAGGCTGTGTGTTATTAAATCTGTTGAAGGTTCAGCTCGTCATAGTATCGATATACCCATCGGTTAGACCATCCCATCAAGGTTGTTTGTCGCATGATCTCTTGCACATCCTGGCGGGTTATCTTGACTTCATCGCGTATGACTTCGATATTGGTCCGACATACGGTTAATGTTTTTACTGCAAAGAAAAGCGGCCACATGCAAGCCAGGCGGATCCGCTGCAAGTGCCGGGGGAAGGCAGCAATGTACGCCAGGCTATGGTGTAGATGTTCTTCGGCTTTAACCGCGAGCATATTCACCACATGGAAGGCTTTATCTTCATAATAAGGAGAGAAGAACTGATCGCGTGTTATCCCAACTTGATCTAAATAGGAGCGCGGCACAAATACCCAACCGCGCTCATAATCCTTGCGTAAACCGCGGATAATGTTGACGGTTTGCAAACCAAGACCAAATTCTCTGGCCAGAGGTAACAATTCCTCTTTGTGTTGCCGGATTGGGGAGGAGTACCACGCGAAGATATCGGTAAGTAGATAACCGACCTTCCCGGCTACTTGGTGCATGTAGTCATCCATCTCCTCGACGGTCTCAATGAAGGGGCCTTGACGCTGCCAACGTGCCATTCCCATTGCCGACTGGGCGCATCGATGAGTCATGAATTCTTGGAGTTCGGGGGGCATGATTCGCAAGTAATCCATTAGGTCATCCGCATGTTGAGCAACATACACTTCGGGGTCAGTGCTGTCTAGATCGGCGATTCTCTCAACGAGCTCCTCGACCCGTGTATTACCTGCTAATATTTGAGCCCAGAGCTCAAGCAACATCACTTTTCGATCGATATCTAATTCAGCGTGGTCTTCCAAACAATCGGAGACACGAAAAAGTAAGTAGGCGAGACCAATGGAATCCCTTAATGTTCTGGGAAGGAATTTTATGGATAAGGCAAATGTTCGGCTTACCTTATCAAGCATTAGTTTGTATTGGTCCATAGACCTATCCCACTTGGTTTTACAAAGACTCTTGAGCATGTCGGGAAATAGCATTGTACCTGCACGGGAAGGCCTTACGCAAGCCCCACGGCGTAAGAAGTAGCGATACATATCTGGGTTTACGGGATGTTGCTATGCCGAAAGGCTCTTTTCTAGGAACGAA
>DAOUDJ010000015.1:0-5732 GCA_034430795.1 Anaerolineales bacterium
GGAGGGGTTCTGTTGAATCAAACTAGGGTCAATCTTTCCTATCAGGATTTCAGGACTGTGATCGTATCGCTCAGATTATTTTCTGGCACATTTTCTCGAACGGATGTACATTTTCGGCCATCACAGCCCGAGAATATGGCGATCATGCGCAAGATTGCGCTCAATGTCTTGAGGAAAAAGAAGACGAAAAAGTGTGGTGCAAAAGCGAAGCGGCTTATCTGCGCCATGGACTTGGATTATCTGCTTAAGGTTATCAATTTATGAAAACGCGATTGCCCTGTCCTTCGGCGCCTGCGACTTGAATTTGTTAAAGATCCATTGTATTATTCATAATAGTACTCTGGTGGGATACGATTCGGCATGGGGATTTCAGAGATTAAGGAGATAGACCACTCGAAGCTTACAACTCTCGGGTGGATTTTTGTTTTAACTGCAACCTGAATCGAGGTGAGTTATGCAAGGGAGAAGCATGTTGCGATCATATAAGACTCTGTCTGTTGTTGTTCTCTTCTCCCTACTCTTTATATTTTCTATTACAGTAAATGCACAAGACAGTAACCCTCCGGTAAATCCTACTCCAACACCTGAAGGAAGATCTCCAGAAATTCATCGATTCTCTTCCGATTCGTTGCTTCAAGCCGGGGATCAAGGTCGTGGCATCGACCGGGCATCCTTCTCCGCAACCTTTTTCGATGACGCCGATTTGCGGAATCCATTATTTACCCGACCGTATACGGAACCATTGGCTTTTGAGCTTCTCTGCTTCTCACAGTTTTATCCGTACAACGGATGCAAATTAATTCCAGAGCTCACTGAAGGAGGAAATTGGAGCGTGCGTTGGACGGGGATCCTTGTGGTTCCCGAGACGGGAGAGTATGCCTTCGTTCTTCCCGGGCACGATGACGGCGTCCGGGTCTTTATCGGTGGAGAGGAGATTGTCGACAGTGGGTGGCGCTGGCCTTCACCGGATATCCGTCCCTCGCCGCAGACCGTAACCCTGGAAGCCGGTTATGCAGAACTGGTTGTTGAATATGAGCAGCGGGTGCAGTATGCTGCTATTCTCAATGTTCAGTGGATTGGGCCTGACTTTTCTCAGGAAGTGATCCCGTTTACAGATGCGGAAGTGGCACAGATCAGCTCTGTCGAGTTCACACAAGCCACTCAAGAGCTGCAAACCCTGCAAGAACTGAAGGATGATCTTGCTGACGATGGAGAGCCGCCTATCCCCATGGTCGCACTCAAACGAGGTGTGATAAGGGTATATTTTGAGGACGTCCCTACAGCGGTCGATGTCAGTGTGCAAGTGCGTGTACTAGGCCAGTCGTCGCAAACCAAACAATTTTCACTCGTCCCGGGGTGTTCGCCCGAGGAGCAGCGGCTACGTGCCAATCGTTGCACCTCAGCTGATTTCTATTTTGTCGCACCTGAGGGATCTTGGTCAACAACTGTTTCTACAACAAATGAGCATGGTGTTCCTATTGAATCCCATGACTTTTCGCTAACCAGTAGAACCGTTAGCTCTATGAAACAAGTTCCGGTATCCGTTTGCCATCTGACACTTCTTCAGCCGGAGGAATGCGAATCTGGAGATCAGCTCGCTGACTACATCTGGTACCTTCGATCTTTAGCCCCAACCCATTATGTTCAAATCATCGGACCTACGAGAAATCTCCGGGTTCTCGAAGGACCATTCTCGGCGCTGTGGTGGCCTGACCTGATTCTTCAAATGCATAGCCTTTGGGTTGCCGATGGATTACCAGACCGATACTACCATGGCATCGTTCCGGAAGACGCTCCTGGAAGTATGAGTGGTATGGCGGTAGGTCGAGGAGCTGCTACACGCAGGTATCTCAATCCAGGCCTCCTACGTTTTGTTGAAGAGACTGTGGCGCATGAGTCTGCTCATATGCTTGGTCGAATGCATACAGACTCTGCCCAACCTGCAACCAACGGACGATGCACTCTACCTGATTGGCCCAGAGATTCAAATTGGGAAGGGGACAACCGCATTAAGGAAGTCGGGTTTAGTTTGACCGAACCGCGAGTTTATCGCCCCGATGATGTGATGGATTTGATGAGCTACTGCAGCCCTGAGAGGTGGGTCTCCCCGTACACGTATCTCGGATTGATGGAGAAGCTGGAATCATCGGCGGAGAGCCAATCACAGCAAACAGCCTGGACCAGGCCTGGCAATTGTCAGGGATGTTGGATAGCACGGGTGGTGTAGAGAAGATCGCCCCGATCTTTACGTTTGACGGAGAAGGACAGGTCGATCCAGGTGCAGGAAGCTATCGCATCGAAGTCCTGGACACGAATAGTGTGATTCTCTTCACTCGATTCTTTGAACCAACCTCCAGCGCCGAATATTTGGATGGGGAGGAGGAACAGACCACTGTTTTTTCTGAGCTCATCCCGCTTCAGCCAGGCGCAGAACGCTTCCGGATTGTGGACCCGGGAGGCGGCACGTTAGAAACGATAGACCTGGATGGCAGCCCACCGCTTGTGCTGCTCTCAGGACTTCCTGAAAACCTACCTCTCGTCGGAGAGTATGAGCTGGAATGGGAGATCTTCGACATAGACAGCAATGAGCATACCGTGCGTGTCGAGTACCTCCCAGATGGAGTAACACGTTATGTACTGTCTTGGGATACGCTTGAGCACAGCTTACTAATAGACTTCGACAAGCTGCCGTCGTGCAACGGAACCTGTTTAATTCGTGTGATGGCATCGGACGGCGTGAACACAGGAATCGGCGAGATCTTAGAATTCACGGTTCCATCAAAGCCGCCGACCGTTGAGATAGTGTTCCCGGCCGATGGCGAGATTTATAAATCCGGGGAGATCGTATGGCTTCAAGCCTTAGCCCAGGACCCTGACGACGGCTATTTATATAGGTCTAGGGTCACGTGGGCCTCCGATATCGATGGCGTTCTAGGAGCTGGGGATGACTACTCCACTCTAGACCTGACAGAGGGAGTTCATCTCATCACGGTAACGGCTACGGATAGTGAAGGGAATACTGCAAGCGACGAGATCT
Source organism: Anaerolineales bacterium (assembly GCA_034430795.1). GTDB lineage: Bacteria > Chloroflexota > Anaerolineae > Anaerolineales > E44-bin32 > E44-bin32. The sequence goes on from DAOUDJ010000015.1 coordinate 3,038, forward strand.
CCGTGCGCGTTGATGGCACAGATCCAGAGCTCGATCTCGATGTTGGGCTAGGTAATCTCCCTGTAAGCTGTCCTCTGGTTACTCTGAACGCATCGGATGAAGCCGGTGGAAGCGGGCTCGCTTCAGTCGAGTACAGCCTCGATCTTGGCTATAGCTGGATCGCAGTGAGCTCCGATGAGCTTACGCTACAATTTATTCCACCGGGAGTTGGTCCCGTGCATATCGTAGCACGGGCAACCGATCACGCGGGTAATCTTTCAGCAGCTGATCTTAGATTCTACATTGATCATATATGTGAACAAAGCAACTTACCTCCGAATGCCTCTGCAAACGGACCTTACAATGGAATTGAAGGGTCTGAAATTGAATTCGATGGATCGAGTTCATCTGATCCCGATGGGGATTCTCTGGAGTTTCGATGGGATTATCAAAGTGATGGGATTTTCGATACACCATATTCGATTACACCTGCCGCTGAATTTACTTATCCAGATGATTTCAATGGAAATGTCACCCTTCAGGTGCGTGACAGCGAGGGATTGAGGGACACCTATGTGGCCTCTGTTGATATCGAGAATGCCCCACCCGTCCTATCTGCCGATGATGTAAATATGAGTGAAGGGCAGAAAGGGGAGTTAATGGTATCAATTGATGATCCAGGTGTAGAGGATACCCATACCGCCACAGTTCAGTGGCCGGATGAACAATCAACGTTCACCGACCCTGAACCAGTGCCGATTGTTGGTGAGCACGGAAGTGGGGTGGTCAATCTTTCTCGTGTGTTCTCAGACGATGGTGCCTTCACCGTCAGAATCTTGGTGCAGGATGATGATGGTGCCGAGGTCATCTTGGATGTTAATGTTTATGTCTCTAATCTTGAACCCGAGGTCACATTGGATCGAGATGAAGCCGTCAGCATGCCTATCGGGGAGGTTTTTATCGGTAGAGCCGGAATCGAGCAATCACATCAAGCTGTGGCAATAGACGCTGGTTCAGACGATCTTAACTTCGTATGGGAATATGCTGGCGGCTCTCGCCACATGATGTACTACAACAATGGCGTTAGCCCGGATTCGGAGTTAAGCCTGGGGGGAATATCTCCCTTTCACGCGGCGGATATCGCAACCCTTGAATTCCTCCTTCCCGGATTCTACGAAGTCACATTTATGGTCATCGATGATGATGGCGGTATTTCCGCCGCTGATTTCTGGAAACTAATTACTGGGGATGGAATCTGTACGCGTTCTGAAGGTTTCTGGAAGCATCAGTTCTCCGGGAAGGGCAAACCACATTTTGAAGATGATATCCTGCTACTATATCTCACTATCGTGGACAAGACATCCGCCTATTTCGGCGAGTTCATCGCTATCGATGATCTCGAATCTGCCGATGATGTGATGAATCCCAAAGGTTCAGATAAGCGCAAGAAAACCGAAGCGCAGCTTCTTGCGGCCTGGTTGAATTTCGCCAATGGGGCGGTGAGTTGGATTGATCCGATTCTATTCAATGATGGCACGACGTTGCTGCTCGGTGAAGCGCTGGCGCAGGCAGAAACGATATTGATGGATCCCAATTCAACAAAGGCGGATTATTTAAAAGCACTGGAAATTGCAGAAGCGGTGAATATGCTGGATGATTGGAATTCAGCGTGTGAATGAAGAGATTTGGTCGGATCGCAAAAGATATTTTCTGACAGCACACTTATCTGTCTGGATTCCCTCGTTCCGATGATAGGCTGTTAAATTCTTGTGCTTCTTGAAGAAGAAGTGATAATCTAGTGATATATCGGGTTAATGGTAGTGTCCGGGAACGGAGATCTCTCCTTCCATGTAAATAGCACTTCAAGGGAGAAGGTATTGATCAGAAGATGTTTTTTCGTATCGCTCACGATAATTCTTGGATCATGGATAACGACGTCCTGCCAGTTTCCGGTCGTTTCGGTCGATGATTATACGGATGTACTGGGGGCCAAGGAGACGGCCGTCCATTCCGTTCTCGAGATCAGGGATGGTGGAGATGTCGTTGCTGAGGGCGAGGTGTTAAGCCTTTCTGACCTTGACGGCAACTGCTCAATCGCTGAGGGCCAATGTTACTTCTCGATGGACGTTGAGGGTGTAACCATTTTTATCCATTACTTGTTCGATCCTGATCGACAGGAGTGCTTGAACAGTGCTGCAAGTGAACAAGCGCTAGCCGTTCGAAGTGGCGATCGCGTCAAAGTATTCGGTAATTACTTTGGAGCGGCCAATATCAGCACCTGTGGTGATTTGAACTACTACATTAAAGTGGAAACTCCCTGATAAGACCCCTTGTGATGGCCGAAAAAGGACATCCGTTCTGGAAAATGTGCTTAGACACAGAATGAGCGATACAATCACGGTCTTGAACTCCTATTAAAGAAGGCAGACTTTGATTTCGTTGATTGTACAAACAAGTCCAACACAGAAGAATGAAGGTGAGGTTAGTGGTGTTCCTGTTCTATACCCCGACTGCTGTAGTGGCCGAAAATAGACATCCGTTCTAGAAAATGTGCTTGGATACACAATAAGCGCTACACTCTAGGTCTTGAATTCCTATAAGGATAGGCAGACTGTAATTTCACCTTATCCCAAAAATCTCGAATGAATCATTCGTAGATTCAACTCGCAAGAACAACACAGAAGAACGAAGATTAAGTAATTGGGATGATTCTATT
>DAOUDJ010000016.1:0-77538 GCA_034430795.1 Anaerolineales bacterium
GAAGCTGTCAGCGGCCAGTCTCATCCTGTTTTCGCCAGCATTGGCGACACGACTTCTGGAACCGTTGAATACACAAACAAAGAAGGAATCCTTGTGCTGGCCGCCTATGAGTGGATCCCTGATTGGGATATGGGCATCGTAACCGAACTCCCGCAAGCCGATATCTTCGCAGAAGCGAACGCCCTCGCCCCGACAACGATCTCGCTGCTCCTCGGCGCAATCGCATTAGTGGCGCTTGTTGTGCCACTAGCGACGAGGCGAGCGATTAGCCCCCTGGCCGCATTAACTGAACTGGCTCAAAATTTTTCTATGGGGGATCTCTCAGCTCGAGTATCCGAAACGAGAGGAGACGAAATTGGCCAACTTTCCCGAACCTTCAACCAGATGGCGGAGGATCTCTCCGATCTCTACCGCTCTCTCGAGAAGCGTGTCGAGGACCGTACGCGTCAAATACGGACAGCATCGGAAGTCGCCCGTGATGCCGTTGCAATCCGCGATGTGGAAACCTTGTTGAACGAGACAGTAAATTTAATCACCTCCCGTTTCGGCTTCTACCATGCGGCTGTTTTCCTTCTCGACCGAGAGCGCGAAAACGCGATAATGCGCGCCGCTTCTTCGGAAGGTGGCAAGCATATGATCGCAAGAGGTTACAGCCTAGCTGTGGGCAAAGTCGGAATCGTCGGGTATGCCACCGGCACAGGGAAGCCCCGTATCGCTCTCGACGTTGGTGAGGATCAAGTGCATTTCGCCAACCCTGATCTTCCTGAGACCCGCTCCGAGATGGCTCTTCCTTTATGGGCTGGCGACCAAATCATCGGCGCGCTTGATGTCCAAAGTAAAGATCCTAACGCCTTCGATGAAGAGGATATCCTTGTCCTTCAAACGATGGCCGATCAGCTCGCCATAGCAATCGAAAACGCACGCCTTATTAGTGAGCTCACCGAGCTATCCGCGCAGAACCGGCGGGTCATCGATGTGTTCACCAGTATAAGTGAGCAAACAGACTACGATTCACTTCTCGCCAAAGCCGGTGAGAGCATTCGCGAGATATTTGGTTTCAAGCGTGTAGTAATTGGGCTCGTTGAAGGCAACGAAATTGTCGTCCGCAGCGCTTCGACTGCAGAAGGTGTTCAGCCGACACAGACCGGAATCCCTATCCCCCTTGAGCGCGGTCCTCTCGGGCGTGCCGTCTTAACTGCGAAACCCGTTACAGCCCTCAGCGAGGATAGCCCGGGAGCCGGCCAAACCATCCGGTCCGCCAGCACGACGGTTGCTGTCCCTCTCATCAGCCGCGGTGAAGCAATTGGTGCATTCGCGGTTGAGAGCGCTGACATCGAAGGTTTAGATTCGCGCGATATTGAGATTCTCGAACTTATTGCCAATCAAGTTTCGGTTTCTCTCGAAAGTGCACGTTTATTTGAAGAGACCCAACTAAGCTTCGAGCAACTGGACAGTCTCTACCGGCGTCAGACTGCAGATTCATGGGAAGAACTACTGCAATTAATCGAAGATGACAAACAGGAAACTTTTGCCGAGTATACCGGCTCACGCTACCCAGACGCAGTTACGGATGGCGGAGATCCGTTAAATGCGCCAATCTCAGTCCGTGGCGAAATCGTAGGAAACCTGGGGCTTCTCGCGGAACGCCCTGGTGAATGGACCGAAGACGACCGCGAAATCTTGGAAGCCGTTGCTGACGAAGTCGCGAATGCGCTTGAGCAGATGCGTTTGCTTGAAGAAGTCCAACGACGGGCTGCCCAATTGCAAACGGCAGCCGAGGTCGCACGTGAAGCCACCGGTTTGCTCGACACAGAAACGCTTCTAAATAGGGTTGTGAGGCTAATCAGCGATCGTTTTGGCTACCCACATGTTGCTGCCTTCCTGCTCGATGAAACGCAGAAAATTGCTGAACTCAAAGCCGCCACTGGCGAAGCTGGGGCACAAATGCTCTCTGCCGGCTATCAACTGCTTGCAGGATCGAAAACGATTATTGGCACCGTCGTGGAAAGTGGTGAATATTATCTGGCATCCGATGTAAATCAGGACGAGCTTCACCAGCCGCATCCACTCCTTACAAACATGCGCTCCGAGCTCTCAATCCCATTTATCGTCGGTGAACAGGTGATCGGCGCCCTCGATGTCCAGCACACAAATGCAAACGCTTTTAGCTCGGACGATATCGCAGTTCTGCAGATCCTCACGGACCAGCTGGCAGTGGCTGTACAAAATGCGCGTCTATTCCAGGAAACCCTGCGCCGAGTTGATCGCGAGCAAACGGTTCTTGAATTAACAGATGTAATCAGATCCAGCGATGATGTGGAAGGTATGCTTCAAATTGCCGTGCGAGAAATGCGTCGTGTATTTGGAGCAGAACGAAGCCGGATTCGATTACTGGAACAATCCGTAAACATGAGCAGCCGACCTCCTATTGATCGACAAGAATAACAGAAGCGGTTCTGCTGCTGCATAGCACATGAAAAACCAACGGGGTGAGAACAAAGCATGACCCACATCATAGCCATCGCAAACGCCAAAGGTGGAGTTGCGAAAACCACAACCGCATTGTCATTGGGTGCTTCGCTTGTGGAGATGGGAAGGAGAGTGCTTCTCATCGACCTGGATCCGCACGCCAATTTGACCCTTTCCCTTGGGTTTAAGCCTGCATCGCTTGAGAGAACCGTCGCTGGATTGCTGTTAGGAAACGACGATCTGAACAGAGCAGTAATCCCCACAAATTTCCCTAACATGGAACTTGTACCGTCGAATCACGAACTGAATTTAGCCGAACCCCATCTGCTAGTTCGCTCCGACTATATGATGCTTTTGCATAATAAACTCAAGAACAACCAATCTTACGATACGATCATCCTTTATTGCCCACCAACTTCTGGAACGCTCACCAAGAACGCGCTCTCCACGGCGAACCTACTTATCATTCCAACTCAACCGGAGTATTTTTCTGCGCATGCGCTGCGCGATATGCTCAACTTGATCTTGGCTATTCGCCAAGAAAACAACCCGGAATTAAGGTATCGAATTCTTCTCACGATGCTTGACAAGCGTAATCGTATCCACCGCAGTCTTGCTGAGCAGATAAGAACCGCATTTAACGAAGCGATCTTTGATGTTGAGATCGAAATAGACACCAAATTGCGTGAGAGCTCGATCATGGGGCAGCCGATAAACCAATACGCGCCTGAGAGTCGTGCAGCGAAACAGTATCATGAGTTAGCTGAGGAAACAGGGCAATATTCGAATGAACTCAATCGAAGGTATACGACGACGTCTTGAAAACCTGTTCTCAGGGATCTCGAAAGACCTCCCAAAAACAGGAACGCTTTCAACCGATGTTCTCGGTCTTCCCGAAACCGACCGCCCGCGCGGCTGGTCTTGGGAGATTGATAGTGCAGGACGTTATACGTGGTGCAGCCCTGAAGTCGAAAAAGCCATAGGTTTGGCGCCAGATGATCTCATAGGAAAAGAAATTTACAGTTCAGGGTTTAATGCTGAAGCTGCAGCTGAACTTAACAAATTGATTGATTCGGGCCAGCCAATCCAGCATCTGTTTATGGATTTCGAAAACCCGCAAGGCGAACATTGCACAATTCTCCTCGATTCTCATCTGCTCACGGATAAGCAGGGAAACCCGAAAGGATATCGAGGGATCTCTCAGATCGTCGATGCTGAACGATCTCAAAAATCTCGCATGGCGGTCACGCTGCCCATTCCCCCGGATTCTATCGATGCAATCTCTGTCCCTGAACTTGCGGCTTCGTGGGGTCAGGTCCTGGGATACGAGGACGACCGAGGCAATCTCAGGCCAATCGATGACCTAGACCAGCCCATCCAATTAATCGCCGTTCACACACAAGACCGCCTGGTTGTCCCCCTTCGGGTCCAAGATGAAATCATTGGAGTTATCGAGCTCGATGGAAAAGGTGGGGATGATCCTTGGACGGACGAAGACCGTGTCCTGGCAGAGGCAGTGGCACACGAATTTGCGATAACACTGCAGGATGCACGCTCCCACCAACTGACATCACAAGCCCTCGAGGAAATGCGTGAAGCAGACCGCTTGAAAAGCCAATTCCTGGCAAACATGAGCCATGAGCTTCGGACTCCTCTAAACTCGATCATCGGCTTCTCCAGGGTGATTCTCAAGGGGATTGACGGTCCCGTAACTGAAAACCAAGAGCAAGATCTATCTGCAATCTACAATGCCGGTCAACACCTCCTTGGGTTAATCAACGACATCCTCGATCTTTCAAAAATTGAGGCTGGCAAGATGGAACTGACCTTCTCAGAGGTAGACCTTCCTGAGATCATCCGCGGGGTGATGTCAACCGCCGTCGGCCTGGTAAAAGACAAGCCCATCGAGCTGGTCCTCGATCTTCCGGATGCTCTTCCAAGCATTCAGGCGGATAACATACGCCTGCGGCAAATCCTATTGAACCTCGTTTCGAACGCAACAAAATTTACCGATGAAGGCCATATCGGCATTTCGGTACGATTGATCGAACGCGGCGGTCAACCCGAGGTTGTAATAGCTGTTTTCGACACGGGGCACGGTATTTCTCCTGAGGACCACGAGAAAATCTTCGAACCCTTTTCACAAGTAGACTCTTCACCGACAAGGAAGACAGGTGGAACCGGGTTGGGTTTATCAATCTGCAAGCACCTCGTTGAATTACACAGAGGCGTTCTGTGGGTTGAGAGCGTTCCTGGCGAGGGCAGCACTTTTGCCTTCACAATCCCTTATGAAGTGAACGAACAAGAAAAAGAAGAGCTCGCTCCTCTAATTCTTTGCGTTAATCGAGATTCCGATGTGGCTTATCGCTACCGCCGTATTCTTGAAGATGCAGGGTATCGCTTTCATGTGGTCACAAAACCCAGCCACACCTTTGAACTCGCGAAAACAATGATGCCTGATGCAATCCTGCTAGATCTCCTCCATCCCGGTCCCGACGTCTGGCAAATCATGACAGAGATGCTTGGCGATGAGACGCTTGATGCTACACCGATCCTGCTAACCGAATACAATGAGGGGCATGGGAAAGGCGTGATCCTCAATATCACTCATTTCCTTACGAAACCGGTTCGCGATAACTCCCTGCGTCACATCCTTCAAGCGCTGAACTGTGATCAGAAATCCACTTTTCTCCTTGTTGAGGAACAACCTGATGAAAGCGATCGCATCCGGGCAGCGATCGAAGGCGGGAGACTTGGAACCGTACTAATCGCGGATTCTCTCGAGGACGCTTCCCAATTGTTAGATCGAAGCTCGCCCGAGATCATCATTCTAAGCCTGACCTATCCAGGTCTCTCAGATTACGATGATTACTTTTTCCTGCAGAAGATCGATGCTGAGACTCCTATCCTAGGTATTCTCCCAGATACGCTCACATCAAACGACCTTAAAAAGCTCATCGATCTTTCCGAAACCTTGGAAAAAGTGGCAACCAGACCATCAGAAGACCATTACAAAAACGTTGCGGCCATAATAAAACGTATCGCACCCCGGGGATAATCTCGATAAACGCGCCAGTTTGCTTCTCCATGGGATCTTTATGACGGGCGGCTGCCAAAGATACAAGCTGGGTACTTCACAGATACACAATCACCGATAGGTTAATCCATGCCCTCATTCGTGGCGAAATGCCTTGATTGTGACGCTCACACGCCATACCACCCGCTCTCTAAATCCTGTCCGGAATGCAGCAGCGAGTGGTTGGAAGCTTGCTATGATCGTGACGCAGGTAAGTCCTGGGGAACACTTTTTACAAATCGCCCCGATAGCCTGTGGAGATATCGCGAGCTGCTCCCTTTGCAAAACCCGTCCGTTTATCCATCTATAGGAGAGGGTTGGACCCCGCTTTTCCCAGCCCACCAACTTGGGATGCTGCTCGGTCTCCCCAACCTCTATATTAAAGATGAGCGCCAGAATCCAACAGGATCCTTCAAAGATCGTCAAGCCGCAGTAACGGTTGCAGCCTTGCTGGAACATAACATTAACGAAGCGGTCATTTGCTCTACAGGAAATGTCGCCATCGCTTTCTCTGCCGCTTTTGCTCGCGCGGGTTTGAAATTGTGGGCGTTTATTACCAGCCTTGTTCCCCCTGAAAAAATGCGAGAGGTGGCTATTTACGGTTCCCAAGTTATAAAAGTAACCGGGACATACGACCAGGCGAAGCAATTGGCCGCTCAGTTCGCAGCGGAGCGAGGTCTTTATCTAGACCGCGGAGTACGCAGCATCACAGCGTTGGAATCGATGAAGACCATCGCCTTCGAAATAGCCGAGCAGCTGACAAAGCTACAGCTCTCCAGTAACGCTGAAACAAAGAAACGGGGCACCTGGAGCTCCCCAGATTGGTATATCCAAGCCGTCAGTGGCGCAATAGGCCCTCTGGGTGTTTTGAAGGGCTTCCAGGAGATGCGTACTGCGGGACTTGTCGACAACATCCCTGCCCTGGCATGCATCCAAACCACCGGCTGTGCACCGATGGCCATGGCATGGGATTCTGGTCTTGATGTCGCTGACCCTGTGCTGTCTCCGAAAACCCACATCACCACTCTTTCAACTGGCGATCCGGGAAGAGCCTACACACTGCTTCGCCAAAAGATGCTTGAGGCAGGTAGTGGAACGATCGACAGCGTCTCTGACGAGGATGCCTTCCATGCGCTGAGTCTCGTAGCCAAGGTGGAAGGACTTTCGATTGAGCCCGCCGCAGCCGTGGCCTTTGCAGGCTTGATCAAACTCACAAGGCAAGGAGTCATACAATCGAATGATGTTGTCGTCATAAATTGCTCCGGCCACACAATGCCAGTAGAAAGTAAGCTACTGGGCCCTACTTGGTCAAAGGATGTCTCAGTCGACGACTTCGCTCTTCCTGATTATCCCAGAGAGGGCATCGTCGCAGCGCTAACCCGGATTGATCAAACACAAATGCGGAATGTGCTTATTATCGATGACCAGGCGGATGCTCGTCGTTTAATCCGCCGACTCCTTGAAGCGCAGGGGACCTTTCTAGTAGAAGAGGCAGAATCCGGAGAAATCGCGCTGCAACTCGTAAAACAATCAATTCCAGATTTAATCATCCTTGATCTAATGATGCCTGAAATGGACGGTTTTGCGCTTCTCGATCGCCTCCGTGCGCAGATGCCTACACATGATATTCCTATTGTCGTGGTTACGGTAAAAGAACTCACAAATACCGAGTGGAAGCGCCTTAATGGTCACATCGAGCGGTTGATGACCAAAGGGGATTTCTTCGTTGATGAACTCATACAGGAGATCGAGCAAGCACTGCGCTAGGAGCGCTCACCTTGGACCGGAAGTTAAATAGGAAAAATATTGGTGTTTATTTTGCCGTCGGCTCCGCCATTCTCCTTGGCACATCTCCGATTTTCGGGAAGCAAGCTATCCTTGCAGGTCTTGACCCGACGGCAGTTGTTGCGGCGAGAACCGCTGGTGCAACTCTATTATTATTTCTTGTTATCCTTATTTCTAAACGAGAGTATCTGTACATCTTCCCACTCGGCCTCCTGGGTTGCGCAATCGCCGGTGTCTTAAACGGTCTGGGGTCACTTTTTTACTTTACATCTCTTGTCAGTTTAGATGCCAGCCTGGGCCAATTCCTATTTACGCTCTATCCAATATTTGTTGCCGGATTTCTTTACCTTGATGGAAGCCGCCCCACCAGACTCACAATCATCCGCCTCCTACTCAGCATCCCTGGTGTGTATCTTCTTACGCAGGCAAGCGATGGTGCTGTTGACACACGCGGTGTTATACAAATGCTGGTCGCGTCATGTCTATACGCAATCCACATCCCCATCAACCAACGCGTCCTCTATGAGGTTCCTGCGCCAACGGTCACGCTATATACGCTACTCGCGATGACATTGGTCACTATCCCCGCTTTCCTAATCTACTCAGGGCCTTACACCATCCTTCCGGAGGCTGCAATCCTTCCCATAATCTGCTTAACCGCTGTGACCTTCCTGTCGCGCCTTACGCTTTTTGCAGGCGTGAAATTAATCGGCGGAATCCAGACATCCCTCTTTGGTCTCGCTGAACTTCTCGTCACGGTCTCGCTGGCATATTTCATCTTAAGCGAAACAATGACGCTGATGCAGTGGATCGGAGCTGCAGTTCTCATCACCGCGCTCCTACTCGCGGCGATGGACCGGTTAGATCCCCCTTCAAGACGGACGGGGGGTTGGCTGTTCTGGTTACGCCCGCCCATACCTCGCAGACGCTCACCCGTCGACAATATCGGGGTTTCCAAGTCAGATTAGTAAATTGATCCACGATTTCCCTTCATAGGCTCTAAACCGTCGGCTGGTCCTATGCTATACTCCTCTGGATTAAATCGGCAGCTCGAGTAGTGCTTGGAGGAGATATCCATGCGTCATTTTATCGCCCTTGCAGATTATTCCAGCGCTGAGCTGACGGCAATGCTAGAGCTCGCGCTACAACTTAAAAAAGAAAGAAAGGATGGAGGCAACAAACCTCTCTTTTCCGGTAAAGTGCTGGCGATGGTCTTCCAAAAACCCAGTCTCCGCACACGCGTCTCCTTTGATATGGCGATGCGGCATCTCGGTGGCGATGCTCTCTACCTCTCCCCTGCCGAAATCGGCCTTGGCAAACGCGAGTCTATCGCAGACGTAAGCCGGGTTCTCTCCGGCTATGTTGATGCGGTCATGGCTCGGGTTTTTGAGCATGAACACATCCTTGAACTCGCGAAACATTCATCGATTCCAGTCATCAATGGGCTCAGTGATTTCAACCATCCTTGCCAGGCGATGGCAGATATGCTGACTATCCTCGAAAGCTTTAATAAATTGACGGATTTGCGGATGGCCTTCATCGGTGACGGAAACAACGTCGCTGTCTCCCTGGCTTTCGCTTGTAGCAAGTTGGGCATGCACTTCACCATCGCTTCGCCTGAAGGATACGATCTACCTCAAGCTGTTATTAATGAAGCCGAGGGTCTGGCCGCAGCAACGGGCAGTAAGATCCAGCAAACTCGCGATCCTATCGCCGCAGTTCAAGGTGCAGATGTCATTTATACAGACACTTGGACCAGTATGGGCCAGGAAGACGAAGCGCAAAAACGCAAGGAAGTTTTCGCACCCTTCCAAGTGAATGAGAAATTGGTCGGATCAGCGACAGATGACGTGATCGTTATGCACTGTCTCCCTGCTCATCGTGGAGAGGAAATCACCGATGATGTCGCAGATGGCTCTCACTCGGTAATCTTCCAGCAAGCTGAAAATCGATTACACGCCCAGAAGGCAATTCTAGTAAAACTCCTGTCTTCTTAATGATGCGACTATCATCATTGAATAACATTCGTGTTTACCCCGAGAAGCTGTTTCCCTGGAGAATGAGTCATGCATATCGGCGTACCTAAAGAGCGAAGACCCTTTGAATTCCGCGTCGGTCTCCCGCCTGCGGGCGTGAACCTGTTCACGAAACATGGCCACACGGTCTATATTGAGACTGAAGCTGGAAAAGGCGCAGGCTTTACAGACGACGATTATTCTGCAGCCGGTGGCCAAATCGTCTACAACCAGGAGGAGATATTCGGCCGCCCGGACCTCATCATGAAATTCGCACGTCCCTTACGAGACGAAATTGATTTGATGCGTCCGGAAATATGCATCACCGGCTTCCTGCACCTTGCCGCGTCCCGGCAGGATAAAATCGAATCGCTTCTGGAAAAAAAGATAACGTCCATAGCTTACGAGCAAGTTGAAGAGGATGACGAATATAAGCCGATCATGGCCCCTCTGAGTCAAATCGGAGGTCGCATGGCGGTCCAGGTCGCGGCGCGCTTTATGCAAAACGATCATGGCGGCCGAGGGATCCTGCTTGGCGGCGCCACGGGAATCCCTCCCGCTGAAGTTGTGATCATCGGCGCCGGTATCGTCGGCAGTACAGCTGCTGACAGTTTCACTCGAATCGGGGCACACGTTACTTTGCTAGATACCAATCTCCAACGTCTCCGTGAAGTACAGGAGCGCCTTCCTTATTCCATCGTGACCATGCTCTCAACACCGTTCAATGTTACGCGCGCTTGTGTATTCGCCGATGTACTCATTGGTTCAGTGCATGTGCCTGGCTCAAGAGCACCACTTGTGGTAACGAGAGAGACGGTCCAATCCATGAAACCGCGTGCGCTGATCATCGATATGAGCATCGACCAGGGTGGATGTGTGGAGACTTCACGCCCGACAAATCACGGCAGCCCGATTTATGAGGAGGAACGAGTCATCCATTACTGCGTTCCAAATATGTCGGGTGTGTTGGGACGGACTGCTTCTCATGCATTATTCCTTGGTGCATATCCCTACCTCGAGGCGATCGCACTAAAGGGTATTGATGGCGCGCTCGCTGATATGCCCGCATTGCATCGCGGGCTGAACACGAGGGCTGGCGAAGTGATCCATTTAAGTCGTCTGGGTGGCGTGGGGGAACAAAATAAATGACTTGGCTGAAAAAGTACGAAACACGCTTAACGAGTGCTGATGACGCGGTTAAAACCATCGAATCTAACTGGCGCGTCTTTTTAACGGGGAACTGCTCCGTACCCCAAAAACTCCTTGCTGCACTCGTGAAGCGAGCCAGGACACTAGAAAATGTTGAAATCGTTCAAGTATTGACAATTGGTCCGGCACCTCATATCGATCCTGAGATGGAAGGTCACATTCGGGTGAACACCCTTTTTATCAGCCCCAACATCAGAAAAGCTGTTCACGAAGGGCGTGCGGATTTCACGCCAATATTCTTATCTGAAGTCCCGCTTCTCTTCCGTGACAACCATCTTCCGCTAGACGCTATCCTCCTCCAAGTCAGCCCCCCGGACGAGCATGGCTTTTGCAGCTTGGGAATTGAAGCCGGTTTGGTTAAAAGTGCTGCGCAGGGAGCGAATGTCGTCATCGCCGAAATCAATGAACAAATGCCGCGTACGCTTGGCGATTCATTCATCCACTTCTCGAAAATCGATTTTGCTGTTTCCGTAAATTATCCGCTGGCTGAGCTCTCGATGGGTAAAGCCACAAACTTGAGCATGAAAATCGGCCGCACGATCGCCGACCTTATCGAAGACGGATCGACGATGCAGATGGGCATCGGCGCGATTCCAAATGCAGTCTTAAGCTACCTGGGTGATAAGAAAGATCTGGGGGTCCACACCGAACTCTTCTCAGATGGCGTGATCAAGTTAATCGAATCTGGGGTACTCACGAACGAGAAAAAAACCTTGCACCCCGGAAAGATCATTGCAGGTTTTATCCTCGGCTCCAAGAAACTCTATGATTTCGTCGATGATAACCCCATCATCGAACTCCATCCCACGGAGTATGTAAACGACCCATTTGTCATCGCAAAAAACGAGAAAATGGTCTCTATCAACTCCGCGATCGAGATCGACCTCACGGGTCAAGTCGTCGCGGATAGCATCGGTCCCAAGCTCTACTCCGGTGTCGGTGGTCAATTGGACTTTGTCTATGGGGCTTCACGCAGCAAAGGTGGAAAACCAATCATCGCCCTCCCCTCAACAGCCACACCCGGCGGCGGCGCTCAGATCAGCCGCATCGTCTCCATGCTCAAACAAGGTGCGGGTGTTGTGACTACACGCAACCATGTTCATTACGTCGTCACAGAATACGGCGTTGCAAACCTTTACGCCAAGACGATCAAACAACGGGCGCGAGCGCTCATCGAAATCGCTCACCCAGATTTTCGTGAAGCGCTGGAACAGGAAGCCAACGAGTTGAATTACCTATGACCCGCAACGCGAAGATCATCGCAACGGTTGGGCCTGCCTCGAGCAGCCGTGCCAAGCTCAAACGCCTCCTTCAAGCAGGAGTGGATGTAATCCGCTTGAACTTCTCACATGGAAACTACGATGACCATGCGAAAGTTATTAAGGAAATTCGCTCGCTCGCAGAGGAAGAAAAGAGGCCTCTGGCGATCCTACAAGACTTACAGGGCCCAAAGCTGCGCACCGGCATGCTCGAGGACGGCGAGGCGGTCCTCCTAACTCCCGGTGAGCAGATCAACCTTACAACACGTGATGTCATTGGCACAAAGGACACGATCCAAGTTAAATACGATTCCTTTGCGCAAGATATAAATGTAGGCGATCGGATCTTGTTGGATGACGGCCGCATCGAATTGCGCGTCACCTCGATTGATGGCCATGATGTTTCGACGAAAATTATCTATGGTGGTAAGCTCGGAAACAAGAAAGGGATCAACCTCCCCGGCGTTAACATATCAGCACCCTCCCTCACAAAGAAAGATCTTCAAGATATCGAGTTTGGACTCACACATGACGTTGATGCAATCGCTCTTTCGTTCGTGCGCCGCGCAGAGGATTTAGTACGCCTCAAAGAGGCGATCTCATCCTCGCTACATGACTGCGCCACCCCATTATTAATCGCCAAACTGGAAAAACCAGAAGCTATCGATAATCTTGACCAGATCCTCGCCGTCTGCGATGGCGTAATGGTCGCACGCGGTGACCTGGGCGTGGAGGTCGCACCGGAGCGCGTTCCATCCATACAGAAACACATCATCCAACACGCAAATGCAGCACAACGCTTCGTAATAACAGCAACACAGATGCTGGATTCGATGATCGAAAACCCGCGACCCTCTCGAGCTGAAGCGTCGGATGTTGCTAATGCCGTGTTTGACGGAAGTGATGGTTTGATGCTTTCCGGTGAAACAGCCATCGGCGAATATCCTATCGCAACCGTTGAAACTATGGACAGGATCATCCGCGACGCAGAGAGCCACGCCCTGCAGTGGAGTTGTGTGCTCACGGAAGAAGATTTGATCACGAATGATGATGCCGTCGCGACGACACAGGCTGCACGAGCCCTGGCACGTGATCGCGATGTCGCTGCCATTGCTGTTTTTACGCGTTCTGGTCGGACAGCCCGTCTGATGTCGTACAGTCGCCCAAGAGTCCCGATTTTGGCTTTCACACCAGAGGCGAAAACCTTCCATCAACTCTCGCTGGCCTGGGGTGTAATACCTCGCCTGGTTAAAAAGGCAAATTCAGTCGAGGAGATGATCGCTAGAGTGCGCAATGCATGCATGGCAACCGGCATCGTAAACCATGGCCAGCAAATAGTGATGGTCGCCAGCCTGCCGATCGGCGAGATGGGACCCCCGAATTTCACCCTGCTCCACACCATAGAGTAGGGCCACAAATCGGAGATACGTAAGGGGGATAGAACATGAAATTCAAGAACAGGTATAGAATTGAGTCTGCGCGACTTCGATCCTGGGATTACTCCTCCCCTGGTTGGTATTTCGTGCCGGTTTGTACGAAAAATAAGGAAAACTTCTTTTGCGATGTCATTGATGGGGAATTGTATCTGTCCGAAGCCGGTAGAATTGTCTCTGAAGAGTGGATGAAAACTGCAATACTCAGATCGAATATCCTGTTGGACGAATGGATTATCATGCCCAATCACATCCATGGAATTCTTGTAATCACGGAACGGATACCCAGCGTAAAGACGCCCCGGCGGGGCGTCTTTACAATTTCGAAATGGGAACACGGAACATTGGGGGCGATTATCAACCAATTTAAATCAATTTCAACGAAACGAATCCGTCGTGCAGGAATAACTGCTTTCGCCTGGCAGCCTCGATTCTGCGACCACATCATCAGGAATGAAGTTGCCCTATCGCGGATACGAACCTACATACAAAACAATCCGCAGAAATGGGGGGGATCGCTAATTCTAGCGTCCCTTTACGGCTCACACGAAATGACATCGATGACGGGTACTTATGCCATTAAAAAATAGCTCGCTAATGCGAGCTATTTCGTGCACTTACTCTCCTTCCAAAATATCGTCAGGTAAGAATTCCCTTCAAACGCTTCGCAAGCTCCATTGCAATCTCTTCGGGCGACCCCCGAAGGAATTCCTTTCGGCGCTCGCGAACTTCTGCTTCGCGCAAACCTGATACGACAGTTGGTGAACCCGTTAATCCGATGTATCCATCTTCAACATCTACATCATCATGATTCCAGATTACAACTTCAGCTTCTTCAAACGCCCAGGGTTTGCGATGGAAATCAATAAATCTTGGTTCGTTCGAAGCAGTCTTCACAGAGATCACCGCAGGGATGTCCACCTCTTGGATTTCATACCCGCCTTTAATTTCACGTCTCACTCGCGCGATTTGCTTCTTTTGATCAACAGATAATTTAGTAGCCAGGGTGACCTGAGGCAAGTCCAACCATTCCGCCAAACCAGGAGGGACTTGCCCGGTAGCTCCATCCGCCGATTCCTCTCCACAAAGAATGAGGTCAAAATTGCCAATCTTTTCGATCCCTTTAGCAAGCGTGTACGTTGTGGCTAATGTATCTGCGCCGGCAAACTCGCGATCGCTCATCAAAAAGAAGCGCTCTGCCCCCATCGCCAAACCCACACGCAGAATAGGTTCGAAGAATGGTGGTCCCATCGAGAGGATGTTTATGCGCGCTGGCTGGTCATCCTTCAATGCCAGCGCCATCTCAAGCGCATTCATATCCGGAGGGTTGATCTCCGAACGTACACCGCTACGCTCCAAGAGTAGTGTTTCTGTATCAACACGAATCTCTTCCGATTTCGGCACGACCTTCATGCACACGACAATCTCGAGATCAGGCATGGATCGACTCACGTTCGCGTTGTAACGCTTTGATTAGTGCAGGCAGGATTTTATGCGCATTCCCGACAATGCAGTAGTCAGCATGGTTAAAGATTGGGGCTTCCGGGTCCGTATTAATGGCGATAATCGTTTCCGCATCCTGGATCCCAACGATAAAGTGGAACGCCCCGCTGATACCAAAATTTAACACCACTTTCGGTCGACAGACGACGCCTGTTTGACCTACCTGCCTCTCTCGCTCAATATGCCCTTCATCAACTGGCGGTCTTGTAGCGCCGACTTCGCCATTGACCAACTCCGCCAGTTCTCGCAAGCTTGCAAAATCACCATCGATCCCTCGCCCTCCACAGATCAGCACTGGTGCTTGCGTGAGATCAACCCCTTCGCCAACTTGCCGCTCGACAATACGTGAGCGGATGTTTGCTTTCTTGAGCTTTACCTTCATCGCCACCAGATCCCCCTGTCTACTAGGATCAGGCTTGTTCGCAACGAATACCCCAGGACGAACGGTGGACATCTGCGGGCAATGCTCTGCCGATTCAAGGAGTGCGATCACACCACCACCAAAACCAGTTACCTCGCTGATAAGCACGCCGCGATCCTCGTCCAAGATTAGATCCGTGCAGTCCGCATTCAATCCTGTCCTCAGCCGTACTGCAAGCCGCCCTGCCAGATCACGTCCATTCGCTGTAGCACCGAGCAAGAATACACTGGGTTTCCCTTCCTTAATCGCCTGCATTGTAGCGTGGGAATAACCGCAGACATCGAATTGCCCCAGTAACGGATGCTCAAGAAGCCAAATCTCATCAGCGCCGTATGAATAGGCTTGATTTGCCCGATCCGACACATCACTTCCCAACAGTAAACCACAAAGTGTCCACCCCGCTCGATCCGCTAAATCGCGCCCTTTTGACAAAAGCTCAACGGATACGCTTGCAAAACCATCACCTTCTATCTCCAGGAACACCCATAGAGCTTTATTCGCTTCAGACGGAGCGTACAGCGAGGCGACCACTAGATACTACTCCTCCACCACATCATTCTTCGACTCTTGACCCAAAGCCATTTGCGCTATCTCCGCAATATCACGCACCTTAATCTTCGCAACCCCCATGCTCCCGATTGAATCCTCCAAGCAGGAGATGCACAGAGGACATGCTGTCGCTATGATATCGGCACCAACGTCAAGCGCCTCCTGGACACGTAAATCGGAGAAGCGCTCACCCGGTGGAGTCTCCATCCACATTCGCCCCCCACCCCCACCGCAGCAGAGTGTATCGGGTCCAGAGTGTGGCATCTCTATAACATGTGTACCTGGGATGGATTCCAAAACTACCCTTGGGGAATGGGTAATCTCATTCACCCGTCCAAGCAGGCACGGATCGTGAAAAGAAATTTTCGAGGGAAGACTCCCGACTAATGCTAGGCGATCTGCTTCGATCAGGTCAGCGATGTATTCGGTGTAGTGGACCGGCTCAAAAGATTCGTTTACACGCGGATAGTGATTCTTGAACACATCGTAGCAATGTGGAGATAGCATGACCAATTTACCCACACCATTTATTTCGAAGATATCTATGGCATGTTGTGCCACATCTTGGAAATACGGGGAGTGTCCGAGCCGTAGAACGGCTTCCCCACAGCATGGTTCTTCCTCTCCCAAAATGCCGAAACTTACATCTGCAGCTCTCAGCAGCTGCACAATCGCTCGTGCAACAGATTGCGCCCTGCTATCATAGGAAGCCGTACAACCGAAATACAGTAAGATCTCATGTTTGGAAGAGTCATATGTCTGGAGTTCGAGACCCTCTGCCCAATCCATCCGTTGTGAGGGTGGTTGTGACAGTGGATTGTTATTCCAATAAACCGACCAAAGAACTGGCGTTAATCCGGCAGGGGTCTTACGCCCCTCCCAGAGCAGTTGTCGAAGACTCTGAAAGACCTCCACGATCGGCACGCCCCTCGGGCAGTAGATTTCACACTGCCCGCAGGCGGTGCAGAGCCAGATCGCTTCCTCGGCCTCCAATAACCCCAACTGCGCGCCGCGCATAATGGATCGCACTGATAAGGGATCGTCCCGTACTAATCCCCAAGGACAGGCCGCCGTGCAAACGCCACATTGATAACATGGCGCGGCTTTGCCATCCGTGATCTCGATCAGCTCTTCCCACAGAGCATCGTCGATTTCGATTGGTCCCTTGTCAACCGTCATAGAATAAATCGTTCCTTACGAGAGGATCGCATTCTCGATCTCTCGTTCAATCTGCACCTTCAGTTGTAAGAGTCTCTGAAATTTTTTGGATGACCTCATCCATTTCCGCTATCTTCTCCGCGAACTCTTTCCCTTCTGCAGCGGAGATCCATTGCAACTGCAGCCGGTCGGGCTCAATCCCTTTCCTTTCGTATTTCCTCTGCCAGTGTTTGAAACGTTTCCATGTCAATCGGTTGGCGAAGTTATAGTGACAATCAGATCCGGTATCGGTCAGGCGGCAACCAGTTATGAGGACTGCCCCCGCTCCCTGCTCAAATGCCCGCGCAACGAAATCTTCCTCAAAACGCGCTGAGCACATGGTTCGGATAATCCGAGCTGAAGTGGGGTATTGCCTTTTCTCGATCCCTGCCAGGTCTGCTCCTGCATAAGAGCACCAGTTACAGGTAAAGACAAGACACTTTTCCTCTGCCTTCTCAGCCAGAGCGGCATCAACCTGTGCCATAATCTGTGATTTTGTGAAGTAAGGCATATCAATAGCATCGAAATTGCATTCGGCTGCACACGTTCCGCACCCCATGCAGGCTGCCTCAAGGATTATTACTTTCCCCTCTCCCACAGGACCTGTCGCCTCGATGGCGTTGTATGGGCACACCTTCACGCAACGCATACAACCGATGCATAGTTCTTCGTTGACAACAGCAGTTAGCGGCTCTTTCTCAATGACTCCGCGGGATAAAAGCGCCCCAGCCTTCCCTGACGCAGCGAGTGCCTGTGCCACCGATTCGCGTACATCCTTCGCCCCTTGGGCAGCACCAGCTAAGTAAATACCCTGGTTCGCGGTTTCGGCAGGTCCCAATTTTGGATGCAGTTCCATAAGGAATCCATCCTCGCTGTGGGAGAGCTTGAGCTGATCGGAGAGCGCATCCTCCTGAGGTCGTAGTCCCACAACCAGGACCAGCAATTCGGTGGGAATTCGCACCTTCACTCCAAGAAATTCATCATCTAATTCGACATACTCATCTTGAAAAGTGATCGCATCCTGAGGTGGACGATCCGCATCGTACCGGAAAAACTGTACACCCGCGGACATCGCATGTTCGTACAACTCCTCCGCCTGACGGCTGTAGGTGCGGATATCCTTCGCTACGATGCGGACCTTCTTCCCCATCTCTCGCAGCTGCAGTGCTTGCGCGATCATCGAGGTGCAGCAATATCGAGAGCACCCTTTTCCTTCCTGCCTTGAACCGACGCAGGAAATGAATGTGATCTTTTCCGCTTCCAACGTCTCTCGCTCAAGAATGGATTCCAGATCCAAATTTGTGATCACTTTGGAATTCGAACCGTATGAAAATTCCTGCGGGACATAGGGTACAGATCCGGTCGCGATGACAACCGCACCGACATCAAGAGTCTGTTCATCATCCAGTAATGCGGTGAAACTGCCCACGTACCCACCGATCGTCTCGATCGTTGTGCCAAGGTGAACATAAGCACCGCTCGCTTCTAGATCTTTAATTTTCGCCTGGAGGAGGTCCTCTGCAGGGATATCAGCCGGCGCGATTCGATGCAATTGATTAAGGGTACCGCCCAGGCGATCTGTTTTCTCAATAAGGTGTGTTTCGAAGCCCTGATGGGCGAGCGCGGCTGCAGCACTCATTCCTGCAATACCCCCGCCGACTACAAGAACGCGCTGGGTTAACGGCAAATGACTGATCTCAAGTGGTTCGAGTTTGCGCGCTTTCTCAACTGCCATCGATACCATATCGATGGCTTTTACTGTTGCAGCTTCCTTGTCGAACTTATGCACCCAAGAATCCATATTGCGGATATTGGACATTTCCAATAGGAACGGATTCAGACCCGCTCGAATGAGCACACCACGAAATATCGATTCATGTGTCTTGGGTGAACATGCTGCAATCACTACACGATTGATCCCATGCTCACGGATCGCGTCCTCGATTTCCTTCTGAGTATTACCCGCGCAGGAGAACATCTGGGCTGAAGTGAAAACGACATCTGGCATATCCTTTGATGCTTCAATGACACGCTCTATGTTTACAACCCCGGCGATGTTGCTGCCGCAGTGGCACACAAAAACACCCACTTGCGGAATATCAATGTCCTCCATTGGCTCGATTTCGGGCGCTTCTGGCCATGAACGATCGGTTACGAACCGCAGTGCTAGAGATGCCGCGCCGCTCCCTTCCGCCACGCTATCAGGGATATCTTTAGGTCCGCTAGCACACCCAGCCGCATATATACCCGGTCGCGTAGTCACGATCAAACCACCCTGCTCTTCGAGCGAGCATATAAAACCGTCCCCATCTAGCTCTATACCGAGCGTCTCCGCTAATTGAGGGAGACCCGTTGGGGGCGAGACCGCATTCGCCAGGACGACCATATCGTAATCATACTCAGCTATCTCTGAGCGCTTTGTATCCTCATAGCGAACGCGAATCTTGCCATCACCATTGTTGGAAATCCTTGAGGGCCGCGTACGGATGAAGTTCGCCCCCTCATCTCTCGTGCGCTCTAGAAAACCATCGAAACCCTTACCATATGCCCGCAGATCCATGTACATGACATCTACATGTTCAATACCATGATCCACAGCCTGATAAGCATGCTTGATTGAGTACATGCAGCAGAAGCGGGAACAATAGGGGTGGTGTCTCTGGTCTCTGGAGCCAACACAAAGCACAAAGAGGATTTTATGTGGATGCTCACCATTAGAAAGACGTAATATCTCACCATCTGTCGGACCGGCGGAGTTTACCAAACGCTCAAACTCAAGCGCGGTGAGGATATCTGGGTGTGTCCCATATCCAAATTCACGCATCTTGCGCGGGTCGAAACTGTCATATCCTACAGCGACAACAACCGCAGCCACTTCAGCTCTGATGATCCGCTCCTGTGGTACGAGAAAATCGATCGCACCAGGCAAGCACGCCTCTTTACACCGGTTACAGGGGATGTAATTTGGTGGTGTATTCAGGCAGGAATCCATATCGATGACGTAGGGTCCCGGTACCGCCTGAGGTATTGGGGTGTAGATTGCTCGTCGGGATGCCATTCCTGAATCGTACTCATTAGGCAGAACAACCGGGCAAACCTGGGTGCATTCACCACAGCGTGTGCATGCATCCGTCACGTAACGCGCACGTTGCCGGATGGCTACACGAAAACGCCCAGGCTCACCTTCAATCTCTACCAACTCAGCCATCGAGATGATTTCGATATTCTGATGAAGATCAACCTCCGACATTTTTGGAGCTTCGATGCAGATTGAGCAGTCGAGGGTTGGGAAGTTCTTATCAAGAACTGCCATGACCCCACCGATGGTTGCCTCACGCTCGATGAGCATTACATGTGCGCCAGATTCAGCAAGGTCAAGCGAAGCTTGAATACCAGCAATACCACCACCCAGAACTAAGATAGTATCGCTCATGAGCCGCGTTCCTCAACTTTTGCGTAAGCGAAACCCAACTCGAAGGCTTCCAGGTTAAGCGCAAGGGTCTTCGGTTTTACCGACGTTCGAATTGCCTCCTCCAGCGCCTTACGGGTGACGACATCTGAGATCGCACAGAAGTACCCCAAAATAATCACGTTTGCCACGATTCGTCGGTTCAAATCTTCTGCTAACTTCGTTGCAGGAATCCGCAACGGCTCATCCCCTGGTTTCGGAGTTACCAAACTTTCATCGATAATGATTACAGCTTCTGGTTTCGTCTCACCTCGGTAACGTTTATATCCCTCCTGCGAGAGTGCAATCAGAACATCTGCTTTCTGCACAAAGGGGTAGGCAATCGGCTGATCCGCGACAACGATACTGGAAGAAGATGCACCACCACGCGCTTCAGGGCCATACGATTGGGTCATCACGGCTTCAAGATCTTGATAGAGAGCGAACGCTTTCCCCAGCAGAAATCCCGCCAGGATGACACCCTGCCCTCCGAAACCTGAGATGCGTATCTCCTGCCTCACGCCTCATCCTCCATGTGTATTGGTTGATATGCAGGCGCATCTCTGTCGATAAATCGACCGACATAAATCGGTTGGTCCTCCCTTAAATCGATCCCGAGCTGATCCAGAGGGGTGTCCGGTTTGTGTACACAGCGCTCCCGATACAGAATCATTTCATCGACCCCTTGCTCAAGATCATTAGACTTACCGAATCCGATGGGGCATGGAGCAAGAACTTCTATGAAAGAGAAACCCGGTTTATTGAATGCGTAAAGCACGTCATCGATGACCTGCCGTACATGTATCGTGGTCCAACGCGAGACGAAGTTCGCTCCTGCTGCAGCGAGAAGGTATGCAAGGTTAAAGGGATGCTCCGGACATCCGTATACTGAGGTTGTACTTATTGCGCCGTATGGAGTCGTCGGTCCCATCTGTCCCCCGGTCATTCCATAATTGAAGTTATTCGCGCAGATAACTGTGATATCGACATTACGCCGTGCGGCGTGAATGAGATGATTTCCGCCAATCGCCGCCAGATCGCCATCGCCGCTAAATACAGTTACACATAACTCTGGGTTGGCTAATTTCAAACCCGCAGCGAAAGGAATTCCCCGACCATGTGTCGTATGGTAGGAGTCAATGTTCATGTACCCAGCCACACGACCAGAGCAGCCAATCCCCGAAACAACAATATGATTCTCAAGGTCAATTCCTGACTTGATGATCGCCTGCGCATAGCAGCGCATCACAATCCCAATACCGCAGCCCGGACACCAGATATGCGGCATCCGATCCGCGCGGATCAGACCATCAAGAGGATGCTTTTCAACGAGAAGGGGTTGAACCATTCTTGATTGCCTCTTCAATCGCTTCAAGGATCGGCTCAGGCGCGATCATCGCGCCCCCAGCATGGTTTACGCCAAGTACCGGCTGTTCGACGTGTCGTTCAACCTCACGGATCATTTGACCCAGATTCATTTCTGCCATAATAAACGCATCCGCATCCTGCGCCAGATCGCGAATGAGCTGCTCTGCAAACGGCCAAACAGAGATAAGCCGCAGCAACCCCACCGGCAGTCCACGCGCGCGAGCGACACGTACAGCTCTTCTTGCTGAACGTGCAGTGCTTCCAAAAGAGATAACCACGACTCGCGCGCCTTCTAGATGGAACGCTTCTGTACGAATTAAATCCTTTGAATTTCGGTTGATCTTCTCAACCAGCCTGGTAACCAAAGCATGATGTGTATCGGCAGACATTTCTGGATAGCCGCGTTCGTCATGTGTCAAACCCGTGAAATGTACCCGATATCCCTCCCCGGCATGAGCCAAAGGCGGCACAAGGTCATCATCAAGCGCTTCAAACGGTTTGAATTCCTTTTTAGATTCATTTGGGCGCTTTCTTCCCCAGTATGGGATCTGATCAGCTTCTGGGATTTCGACCCGTTCCACCATATGCCCAACCACTTCATCCGCCAAGAGCAAAACTGGAATACGATATCGATCGGCGACGTTGAAACTGTGTACGGTTAGATCAAAGAACTCCTGAGGCGACCATGGAGCATACGCAACAACGCCGTAATCGCCGTGCGATCCCCACCTGGCTTGCATGACATCAGCCTGACCCGGCAGCGTTGGAAGACCAGTTGAAGGAGACCCTCGCTGAACATTTACGACGAGGCATGGAAGCTCCATCATCGCCGCCAGCCCGATGTTTTCCATCATGAGGCTGAAGCCTGGACCCGATGTCGCCGTCATTGCCCTAGCACCAGCTGCAGAAGCGCCAAGCACGGTTGCCATGCTTCCCATCTCGTCTTCCATTTGAATGTAAACACCCCCAATATGAGGCATCCGACGAGAAAGACGTTCTGCAATTTCCGTAGATGGCGTGATTGGGTAACCACCAAAGAAACGGCAGCCTGCAGCGATTGCTCCCTCTGCGCAGGCATGATCACCGTTCATGAAGTGGCTACCCGTCAGGATATGGCTGGAAGTCATTCTTCCACCTCAAGTGTATAGATCGCGAATTCGGGGCACACCATGGTGCAGAATTCACAATGCACACACGCATCCTGACGATCTGAGCAGATCTCGGGATAATAATAGCCTTTTTCATTGGTCTTTTCTGAAACTTGAAGAACTTGCTGGGGGCAAAACTCAATACACAGGTTGCAACCCTTGCAACGCTCGAGGATGAGGTAAACGCGACCTCTCGGAATCTTAAACTCAGCCAGGTTCACAGGTGTACGTGCGAAGACCCTCATATTGCCCTCGCGTTCTGTAAATACATACGGGATAACCATGTAGCGCCCGCGAACATAACCGGAGATTAGGCTTTCGCACACATATTCACAAGTACTAAGTGTCAGAGAAAATCAAGCGTAACGTCAATGAATTACGGTCATTATGCATCTAATATATTGTTTACTTGGAGGTTCATAAGCCGGGATCGAGTTTACCCCCGCATATGCTGATTGTATAATCCAATCCTAGCCGCAACTGATTGAAGTCTGGGAGACAACTATTACTGCAAATCTTCCAAGCTCCTAATGAGTCTCATGGAACCCCTGCCCCATTTTAGATCTATGTCTATTTTGCATGATAACGCCGTAGTACGATGACGAACGGGCGAGGATAACAATGGCAAGACTGCACGAACATCAAGGAAAAAGTCTACTCGCAGACAGAAAGATTGGCATTCCCAGAGGCGAAACCGCGGGCACGCCATCAGAAACGAAAAGGATTGCCCAAGAACTGGGCTGCGAAGTTGTTATCAAAGGACAGGCATGGGTGACCGGGCGTGCATCACGCGGGTTGATAAAGTTTGCTGACTCCCCCGAAACCGCAGCAGCTGCGGCGAGTGCGATTTTAGGTATGGAAGTCGGCGGATTTGAAATCGACACGGTGCTGGTTGAAGAGAAACTAAACGTGAAGCGGGAATTCTATGCCGGCGTCATCATCGATGACATCGCCCAAGCACCCAGAATTATCTTCAGCACGGAAGGCGGATCTGGCGTTGAGCAGATCGCAAGCGAACATCCTGATGCGCTTGCCCAGACGCTCGTCGATATCCAGACCGGATTTCCTGACTACTACGGGCGCGATCTTGTTCGCCAGGTCGGCATTCGCGGAAAGCTCCAACTGGCATTGGGGCTTTTGCTGTCCCGACTTTACCTCGTCGCTCGCGATTCGGATGCGCGCGCAGCCGAAATCAACCCCATCGTGCTCACGGAAGATGGAAAACTCATCGCTGCGGACTGCCGCATCACCGTTGATGATTATGCCGTGTTCCGGCATCCGGGGCTGGAGATAGAGGTTGCCCGCGAGTTCGACCGGCCACCCACGGAGCTCGAGCGCATCGCCTGGGATGTTGAGAAAGGTGATTATCGCGGCACCTTCTACTTCATCCAGATGGAGCAGGATTTCAAGCGCGGGGATAAAGTCATCGGTTTTCACGGCGCCGGCGGCGGGGGATCGATGATGAGCATGGACGCCATACTGAACAAAGGCTACAAGATTGCCAACTTCGTTGACACAAGCGGGAATCCACCGGCATCGAAGGTTTATCGCGCCGCCAGGATCATCCTGGCCCAGGGACCCATCGATGGTTATTTTGCCTCCGGCTCAGGTGTCGCCTCGCAGGAGCAGTTCCACAGCGCCCGCGGGCTCGCAAAGGCATTTCTTGAAGTCCCATTGAACGTCCCTGCGGTGATCCGCTTAGGAGGCAACGCGGAAGATCGAGCGATTGCGCTCATGGAACGGGTAAACGACGCTCTACCTGTGCCCATCGAGGCCTATGGGAAAGACGACTCACCTGATTTCTGTTCAGATCGCCTGGATGTTCTAATCAAGGATTTTCATCCTATCGGAGACACTACGCCGCCCGTTGTGAAACCCCAACCTGAAGAACCCTACCAATTTGAAACTGTATCCGGTGGCACTGTCCTTTTTGACCACGCTGCCTGTCGCCAGTGTGATACACATATCTGCATTGATACCTGTGTGCCAGAAATCCTTGTCCTCAAGGATGGCCTCCCCGTGCTAAATATCAGCGCAGAGGAAGCCCGAAAGAGCGGCTGCATCGAGTGCCTCGCCTGCCAGATTGAATGCTACTTTGGAGGCAACCGGGGCGGTTATGTCGACCTTCCGATACCAGGCCTGGAGTAAGATTTACCAACTTTATCCAACAGAGAACGATCACAGGAGCGGACATGTCGATCCTGATCGATGAAAAGAAAAGCGTCCTTGTCCAAGGTATCACAGGGCGTGAAGGTCGAACGAGGGCCTCCTTGATGAAGGAGTATGGCACCAACATCGTCGCCGGTGTCACGCCCGGTAAGGGCGGCCAGGAGATCATCGGTGTGCCCGTATACGACACGGTTCTCGAAGCCAGTGAGGCGTGTGGGAAGTTCGACATCAGCGTGCTCTTCATACCCGCTCCACTGGTCCGGAGTGCAGCCCTGGAGGCGATCGATTCTGGCTTAAAACTGCTGGTTATTGTTCCGGACCGAGTCCCGATTTACGACGTGCTTGAGATTGCCCACAGCGCGAAAAAACACAAGGCGCAGTTCGTGGGGCCAAACACGCTGGGGGTCCTCTCCCCCGGCAAAGGCGTGCTGGGGATGATCGGCGGTCGTGCGGCATCCGCTCGATCCTGGTTCTTCCCCGGACCGGTAGGGATCACTTCGCGCTCTGGCGGCATTACCTCATCTATGGCCTATTACCTCGCTCAGGAGGGTATCGGCGCGACAACGCTTGTTCACGTAGGTGGAGATGTTGTCGTCGGCCTGCCCCACCCCGAAGTTATTAAACTTTTCCAAAAGGACCCAGAGACGAAAGCGATCGTGATGTTCGGCGAGATTGGCGGCAGCCAAGAGGAGCGAGTCGCGGATCTCGTCGAATCGGGTGAGGTGACAAAACCAATTATCGCCTTCATCGGCGGAAAAGCCGCCAAGAGCGGCACACGCTTCAGTCATGCAGGTGCAATTGTGGAAGGCAATCGAGGCACCTACGAAGGAAAGGTAAAACGCCTGCAGGAAGTTGGAGCCACAGTCGTAGACGCCTTCGGAGACCTGCCTCGTGCCACCAAATCCGTTCTTGAGAAGCATGGGATAAAACTATGACCGATCTAAGTTGGAAAACATCGATCACTGAAATCAAACCAAACGAGATTCGGCTGCGTGGTTATCGAATCGATGAACTGATGGGATCCATATCCTTCGCAGAGGTTGTATACCTCGCCCTTAAAAGTGAACTACCTTCAGCGGAGGTAGCCAGGATGATGAATGCCATACTGGTCTCATCGATCGATCACGGAGCTTCACCTCCTTCTGCGCTTGCTGCCCGCACAGTAGCGTCCACCGGTGCACCCCTCAACGCCGCGGTGGCTGCCGGGATCCTTTCCATCAATCGCCATCATGGCGGCGCAATAGCAGATTGCATGAAGGTCCTGCAAAGTGGGATCGATCGCATCAATCAATCTAGTGATGCCGTTGACAAAATCGCAACCGATCTCGTTTCCGAACACAAGGCTTCCGGGAAACGAATCGCGGGGCTGGGTCATCGCATCCATACCGACGACCCCCGCACGGCGAAACTCTTTCAGCTCGCTCAGGAGTTGGGGATCGCCGGAGATGGCATACAAATGATCAATGCCATCCAATCCTCATTGAAAGATGCGGGAAAAGTTCTCCCGATCAACGTCGATGGTGCCATCGCGGCCGTGCTCGTGGATCTCAATATCCCGTCTGAACTCGCGAATGCGATGTTCTTCATAGCCAGAGTTCCGGGCCTCATCCTTCAGGCTCATGAAGAGCAGACTCGCGAGCGGCCAATGCGCCGCATTCATCCTACAGAAATCTCATACGACGGCCCCGCGCCGCGATCTTTAGATGGATAGGCAAGTCATTCACGCTTGGAGGTCTATGATGCCAAACTCGATAGCCGATCTCATCCCAGAAATCAACCAGATCCAGGACGATGATTTACGAGGAAAGGTCATCGCGGTTTGGGAGGATGCCCTCGTGGAAGGAGGTTGGCAGCTTGACGACCTCGAGACGATGCCCTACACACTTCTGGTAGATAAAGTTGAGACCACCTTCCCTGAACACGTGAGCGTTGTCTGCAGATTGTGCATCGCCATGGAGGAAGTCCTCGCCGACGCCTATGGAGAACGGTATTCGATCGACAAGGATGTGCTGATCGCCGGCGCGCTTTTGGCGGACGTTGGCAAGCTGCTTGAGTTCAGCCTCGAAGGGGATAAGTTCGTTTGGGCCAGCACCTATAAATACCTGCGCCACCCCTTCACCGGAGTCGCCCTGTGCTATAAGCATCAGATCCCAGAAACTGTCATGCATATCGTGGCGACCCACTCTTGGGAGGGCGACAAATTCACGCGACGACCGGAGTCGATTGTCTTTCACCACGCCGATTTCACCGACTTCGATCTGACAAAATATGCATCAAAACACCCATGATGATGGATACTTCGGGATAAAGAGGATCGCATGGGACAAACATTCGCTGAAAAGGTTCTTGCACACCGTTCCGGCAAACTACAGGTGAAACCTGGCGATATCGTCGAGGTTACACCACAAGTCGCGTTATCGCACGATAATACCGCCGCCATCGTGGGCATCTTCCAACGGATGGGCGGTAAGAGTGTTTTTAATCCGCAGATGCATGCGATCTTCCTCGATCATGCTGCCCCTGCACCAACAACTAAACACGCCGAAAACCACCGCATCATACGCGATTTTGTGCGTGAGCAAGGGATCCCCCACTTCTTCGATGTCGGACGAGGTATTTGCCACCAGGTTCTTGTTGAGGAGGGACTGGCGCTTCCAGGCGAGATTGTACTCGGTTCAGATTCGCATACACCTCACGCAGGGGTCATGGGCGCTTTCAGCGCCGGAATCGGCCGCAGCGAGATGGCCTCCATCTGGGCGGTCGGTACGCTCTGGCTTCGAGTCCCCGAGAGCTTGAAGATCATCGTGACCGGGAAGATGCCAGCCTGGGTTACCCCAAAGGATCTCGCCCTGAAAATAATCGGCGATCTCGGAGCGGACGGCGCATTGTACCTGTCCGTCGAGTGGCACGGAAACGTGATCGCGGACATGAGCCTGAGCGAACGTGCGACCCTCACCAATATGGCGGCTGAGATGGGCGCGAAGAACAGCTACATCCCGCCGGATGACAAAACCCTTGCCTATCTCTCTAACCGGGCTAGACATGATTTTGAGCCGGTGCTTCCGGATCCAGGCGCGGCCTATCTGCAAGTTCTTGAAATCGATGCCGGCAGTCTAGAGCCGATGATCGCCTGCCCGCACACCGTTGATAACGTTAGACCCTTGTCGGAAGTCGCGGGCACTAAAGTGGACCAGGCTTTCCTTGGAACCTGCACGAATGGCCGCCTGGAAGACCTCGCTTCTGTAGCAGCAATCCTGCGCGGGCGGAAGCTTTCTCCCGGGACCAGGATGATCGTCATCCCGGCTTCCTCCGAAGTCTTGCGGGAAGCACTGCGCAAAGGGTATGTCGAGGATTTCCTCAACGCTGGTGCGCTCGTAGAAAGTCCTGGCTGTGGACCTTGCATGGGCAACCACCTGGGTGTCCCTGCTCCCGGCGAAGTGACGATCAGCACTGCCAATCGCAATTTTCAAGGCCGGATGGGAACGAAGGAAAGCGAGATTTATCTCGCCAGCCCTGCAGTCACCGCCGCCTCCGCTGTCGCCGGGAAGATCACGCACCCGAATACCCTGGATTGAGGTAAGCGATGGAAATCATCCGTGGTCGAGTATGGAAGTACGGCGATAACATCAACACCGATGTCATTTTCCCCGGGAAATACACTTACACCATCAGCGAACCAGCAGAAATGCCGGCGCATGCCCTCGAGGATTTGGACCCCGACTTCGTTGGTAGTGTCAAACCCGGTGACATTATCGTAGCCGGGAAGAATTGGGGCTGCGGCTCATCGCGTGAGCAAGCAGTGACCTGCTTGAAGGAGGGCGGTCTGGGAGCAATCATCGCTGAGTCTTTCGCTCGCATCTATTACCGCAACTGTCTGAACGCCGCGCTTCCAGCGCTCCTTTGTCCCGAAGCCGTCCTCGTCATCCAGGATGGTGAACAGGTTGAGATCGACCTGGACAATGGCGAGATCCGCACAAGCAAGGGCATTTACACATTTAGCCCTCTCCCCGAGATTGTCAAGGAGATTTTCGATGCCGGTGGACTTGTCGCTCACACAAAGGAACGACTCGAAGCTAAGGATTAGCACACCATCCATCCTATCGCATGCGGGCTGCATACCTATGGATAACCATCCACTTCAGGTTAACGGTGTCCTCGAGTACTCAGTCATGTTGAGTAGGATGAGATTTTGAGCGCACACAGATGAAGGATCCAACTCTCCGAAATCTATGGAAGGCGATTTTTTGGGTTTCCTTCCCATTTGGAATCCTGTCCTTTGTGCTGCCAATCTATGGTCGCCAGCTGGGTGCGTCCGCGCTCGAGATCGGCGGGTTCTTCTCTGCCGTCTCGGTTGTGCCAGTTATCGTTCGCCCCTTCCTGGGGCGGATCATGGACCGCTGGGGCCGGCGTCCTTTCCTGCTTATGGGTTTATTCGGCTATGCCATTGCGATGGTCGTCTTCAGTTTCTCCAACAGCATTCTCCAGCTCACTATCGCTCGCTTCATCCAGGGACTGGGCCAAGCCTTCCTCTGGCTAGCCGCCTTCACAATTGTTGCCGATGTCGCCCAGGAAACCGGCCGCGGCTACGATTTCGGTCTGATCGATGAAGCGATTAACCGCGGTGCTTTAATTGGCACGACTGCGGGTTTCTTTGCACTCTTCAGCCTTGATCAAATGGTTTCAACGGGGAGCCAGGTTTGGCTCATCCTATTCGCCGGCTACACCATTCCGGCCCTGATTGCCCTCGGCATTGGCTGGCGTGGCGTGCCGGAAACCCGCCCACAGAGAAGCGGAGAAATAATCCAGAGCCAGCCTCTCTCAAGGCAGCTCATTACCCTGATGGTCATCGTGTTTTTTACCGGCGCTTCATCCACGATGATCTGGCCATTGCTCATGATCTTCCTGCAAGACACGCTCGGTGCGGATGTGTGGGGGTTGGCGATAGCCTATCTACCGGCCGCGCTTATCAGCGCATTCCTTCCATCACGGATGGGAAAACTTGCCGACAGATTCGGTCGCAAGCGTCCAATGGCTGGCGGCTTGATCTTGGGCGCCCTGGCATCTCTGCTCATTCCGAATCTGCGTTCGCTCGGAGCCTTATCCATGCTCTGGGCGGTAGAGACAATCGGTTACACTGCAGCCATACCCGCTGAACGTGCTTTTGTGGCCGACATCGCCGGAGTGGATTTCCGAGGAACGAGTTATGGCCTCTACACTTTCGCGTATTTCTTGGGGGCGCTCATCGGTCCAATTGCGGGAGGATGGTTTTACGATCGTGCAGGCCCGGCTGTGCCTTTTTACATCAACGCTGTCATACTTGCACTTGGAAGCTTCATGGTGCTCATCTTCCTGCGTGAATCCAAACGCCCCATAGCTCTCAAAGCGAGTTCGTAAAATCTGAGATTCCCAGATGTAGGACACCACACTGTCTCTCTAAAACAAAGAGGCGGAACGATAAACGAGAACAAACTAAGAGGAGCTTTAATCAATGACAAAATATAGAATCGCATGGATGCCAGGTGATGGTGTAGGCGTGGATGTCATGGACGCTGCGCGGATTGTCCTCGACAAAATAAAACTCGACGCCGAATATATCCCTGCGGACATAGGTTGGGAATTCTGGTGCGAAGAGGGTGATCCGCTCCCAGAAAGAACGATCGCCTTGTTGGAAGATTGCACCTGCGGATTGTTCGGCGCCATCACCTCAAAACCCACGGATGAAGCAGAACTTGAGCTGGCTCCGGAATTCAAAGGCAAAGGATTCTCGTACCGCAGCCCAATCGTCCGTCTCCGGCAGCATTTCGACCTATATACAAACCTTCGACCTTGCAAGGCGTACCCGGGCAGCCCGCTGAATTATCGCGATGACATCGACCTAGTCGTCTTTCGGGAGAATACTGAGGGCCTTTACAGCGGGGTCGAATTTCATCCACTCCCTGAGGAAGTGCGGGAAACGATGAGAAAATACTCCCCGGCAATAGGGCGTTTCGATGCGATTCCGGGAGATGAGCTTGCTATCAGCCTGCGAGTGATCACTAATCGCGGAGCACACAGGATAATCCGTCAGGCGTTTGAATATGCCAAGAGATTTGGTTATCCGACGGTTACGCTGGTTGAGAAACCGAATGTCCTGCGTGAGACAAGCGGGCTGATGATCCGAGAAGCCCGTAAAGTCGCGAGCGATTACGCGGATATTGAACTTTGGGAAACCAACATCGATGCACAGATGATGTGGCTCCTTAAAAACCCCGACAATTACGGCGTGCTCGTAACGAGCAACATGTTTGGGGATATCCTATCCGATCTTTCTGCCCAGTTAGTCGGCGGCCTTGGTTTTGCCTCCAGTGGAAATATCGGTGATAAGTTCGCGGTCTTCGAACCCACACACGGGTCAGCGCCAAAGTATGCAGGTCAATACAAAGTTAACCCCATCGCCATGCTCCTTGCTGTGAAGCTCATGCTCGACTGGCTGGGAGAGATCGATATGGCTCAATCGCTCGAAGGCGCAATCGCGAAAGTGATCGCCGAAGGAGATGTCCGCACATACGATATGGGCGGCGAAAGCACGACGCTCGAAATGGCACATGCCATTGCCGGTAAACTCTAGACGCTCACAAATACGTTTTGAACGTGGAGGATGCGATGACCTCAATCAGCCGGAAAATGGCTGAATTTACAGACGGATTGCACTTTGACGACATCCCTCAGGATGCAATCTACGAAGCGAAGCGCTTCCTGCTGGACAGCGTCGGCTGCGCGTTGGCCGCAACGCAGAACGAGGACATGCAGGCCATGTATCGCTTCACAGAGAAACTCGGCGGCACACCGGAAGCGACTGTAATCGGGACGGGCTCTAAAACCAACGCTCCGAATGCAGCGCTCATGAATGGCCTGCTCATCCGCGCCCTGGATTACAACGATATCTACTGGGTTCAAGACCCAAGCCACCCCTCGGACCTCCTTGGAGCTGCTCTCGCTTCTGCTGAAACCAATGGGCGAAACGGTGCAGACCTCCTCGTCGCAACCGTCATCGCCTATGAACTTGAAATGCGCTGGTGCCATGCAGCCACGCCGGGGATCCGGGAAGTCGGGTGGCATCACGCGTCGCTAACGCAATTCGTCAGCCCGCTCGTCGCCGGTAAGTTGTATGGATTGGGAATTGATCAGCTCATCGCCGCCATGGGCATAAGCGGCAGCAGCCACTTCACACTCGGTGGCGTGGTTGCTGGGTATCTCACGAATATGAAAAACACCGCCGACCCTCTCGCCGCACAAGCCGGAGTGTACGCCGCGCTGATGGCTCGGGAGGGTTACGAGGGTCCTGTCCATGTAATCGAGGGAAAAGAAGGGTTAATCGAAGTTCTGAACAACGTAACCTGGGACACGGATGCCCTGCTCGATGAACTTGGCGAAGCTTTCCTCATCACAAAGTGCAGTTATAAGGCCTTCCCTACGGAGGCGCTAACACACCAGCCCATAAGCGCTGCGCTCAAAGTAATCCGCGAGCATGAGATCAGGCACGATCAGATTCAAGAGATACTGGTTAAAACGACCACTCGCGGCGCGGATATCCTCTCGGACCCAAGTAAATACAAACCCGACACGAAGGAAACCGCCGATCACAGCCTACCCTATGTAATCGCCGCCGCCGTCGTTGACGGGAATGTATTACCCGAGTCGTTTGAAGAGCATAAATTGAGGGATCCAGATATAAGAGCGACTCTTCAGAAGATCAAGGTTATCGCTGACCCCGAGATCGATGCTTTGTTTCCTAACGTAAAGCGTGCCTCCGTAACGATCACCCTGCAAGATGGCAGCAAACATAGCGCGCAAACTGACTATGCGAAAGGCTCACCGGAAGATCCGATGAGCGATGAGGACCTGTTTGCTAAATTCCGAGCGAATGCCCACAAGACGATGAGTGAGGGAAGAATTACGGACATCATCGAGCAGACAATGAGCTTCGAGAGCGTATCCACCCTCGAGCCTTATATGAATCTGCTCGTCTCAGAGAAAACCTGACAAACTGGGAGTTTATCCTGCAAAGTCCCACGCAGTTTGTGGGGCGAAGTCCCCGGTTTCGCTCTGTGCCCCCGAAGCAAAACATCGCGTTCTTCGATTAGGGTATGTTTATTTGAGAACGTATATTTCGTCAAAACAAAATATCTCAGACACTATTTCACAAATGCCTTTTGCGTCCAATATACATAACTACTTCCCAGCAAAGCGATGGCGATCCCGATATCCAATATTGCTACAGCGATCAAGAATGGGTAATTGTCGTGGGCCATCCTGGATAAGGTTACACCGGCCAGGATCATGATCGTCAACGCAGCAAAGAAGCCCGGACTGAAAAATTGCCAGATTTTTAGCTTAGATAAACCATCAATCCTGATCAGATTCTTTTTAATGCTGTTGGTGAAAAGATATTTTGCTTTCAATCCACCGAGGAACACTCCCACGAATCCAGCTATCCAGGGCCATACTAGTCCGGGATTCATTGCCTCTGCTTCAATCAACAGGTCAATACCCTTTTGCAGCAAGCGAATGCCGCCGATATACCAGACGGAGGCCGCTAAGATATTCAGGGTTCGGGCGGAAACTGTAAACACTCGCATTTTATCAATCCTTGGATGGCAGGTTTTCGCGGCTCACTCTTGGTGAATTTAATTATTACTCAGGCATGTTATCCTGAGCGGGCGCGGGGAGCGAAGATTCTCGGTTATGGTATAAGGTCACTGCGGTTGGGTGAGAATCTTCGTCGCTCCGCTCCTAATTTTTACAATGCAAAGAATCCTTATTACTTCCTAGGTTTTATTGTAATCGAAATAATTGCAGAGAACTTATCCTGCATTAAGGGAGAACCTGGCATCAATTCGGATGAGGACCTGATGGTAAAATCGAGAAACTCCGATATACAAGAGCGTGGATGCTCAAGAAGAACGTTGCACACAGCATGAAGATCCTGGCTATCAGTGACCGCGTAGATGAGCGAGTCTATTCGGAGCATATCCTACATAATTACGGAGATGTTGATCTCTTTGTAGGTTGTGGTGACCTGCCCTACGATTATCTTGAATACGTTGTCTCGATGACAAATCAGCCGGTTCTTTATGTCCACGGAAACCACGATGTGGAGATTCAACATACTGCGACTGGCCGCCGCGTTAATACGGCGGAAGGCTGCGATCTCATCGACGGACGGGTTGTCAATGTCAAAGGTTTAATATTTATGGGGCTGGGCGGGTCCATACGATATAGACCGGGACCCCCTTTTCAATACACTGAGGTACAAATGCGCGCTCGCGTCGCTAGATTAATACCCCGCTTGCTCGTGAATAAGCTGCGATACGGTCGATTTGTCGATGTGGTCATCACACACTCACCGCCTTATGCGATTCACGATGATACAGATCGAGCTCATATCGGTTTTAAAGCGTTCCGCACGCTAATAGCCTGGTTTAAACCGCGGTACTTATTGCACGGGCATATGCATCATAGACGTTACAACGCCCAGACGCGAACAACCTGCGGCGATACAACAATTGTTGACGTATTCCCGGTCCGTTTAATTGAGGTTTAGAGATAATCCGCAATTCATGTTCGGAGACAATCCGACAAGAGTACAACCTGCTTAGAGCTACGCTCGCAAGGGTATGGAACCAAATTGTCAGGTCAACTTTCAAATTGGATCGATCGCTACCGGCAAACCATCACTGGCACCCTTGCTTCTCGCAGCACTTGATCCACTGTGCTTCCAAGCACAACCTCTTTCACCGGCTGCATCCCATATCCACCCATAATAAACATGTCACATTCGTATTCTTCGGCTGATGCCAAAATGGTTTCCGCAGCTGGACCACCCCTGTTTAAGGCGATAGCCTGCGCGCCATGAGATTCAAGGTATTGCTGTGCATGATCCAACGTCTTCGACGTAACTCTACGTCCTTCGGTTATGGTCAAGAGCACCAGGCTTATGTTCCACTGGACATTCAGATAGGTTCCAATGAAAAGTGCTTCCATAGCTTTTAGGCTGCCGTCGAAAGCGAGCAAGGCTCGGTTCATCGGTGATGATGTTCCCGGCACTGCGACGACCGGCCGGGGGCAACGTTGGATCATCGTTCGGAAACCCGAACTCAACCTGGCAATTGGGTAACGCTCAGGAGGATGCGCAAGGCTCACAACCGCAAGATCTACCCAGCGAGCACGGTCGCAGATCTTCCTGGATATACCACCAACCTCGATAGCCATCTGCCCATGGATTCCTACAGCCTGGCAGCGGTCGAGAAACTCTTTGTGCACTGCTCGCGCCTGCTCCCTTTCCCTTTTAGAATCTGTGGGAATCACGTGGAGACCACGCAATTTTCCGTCTTCGCGCCTCGCCAGCAGCAACGCCTGCTCGAATGCCTGCCAACTACGTGCCGTACCACTGATAGGGATTAGAATTTCCGTGAATAGACGATTTGCTCTGCGCACCGCCACTCGCTTTTTTCTCCATTCTCCCGGAGCAGGGCCGGCTTCAAGCTCATCAGGCGTTATTTTGTCTAATATTTTTTCCCGTATCCGTGATACTTTTCTAAGAAACCCAGGGCTGAACCGTTCGGCGAGATCACTTGCTGCTTCTTCAGGTTCGATATCCCACCCTAACGCTTTCTCCAGTGTGTTTTTGTGCTCATATACCCACAAGTAGAGATCTGTCACCGTGCGGCCCGGAAAATCCCTCAGGAGGCCGCGGTCTCGGATTGCGCTCGCCACAGGCAGGTAGAACTCATCGAACCAATGCGCGACAGCCTCATCATTAGAGATATCCTTCTCGCCGTCTTTACCTAGGAAGTCACGAACGTTTGAAATCTGCTGTTCAAGTTTTTGATATTGGCCGGGAGCGGTAACACTCAAATCAGCCTCTGGACGCAGCATATCCAGGCGGGAAAACTCCAGAAAATCAACATAGTCTGCTTTAACAATCAGATCATCGGGTTGGATGTCTGGGGAGATCGCTACTTTCGTAAAGACCTCAGTTACGTAGGCCTGAATATGAGTTGCGCCGAGCTGCCGGGCAACCGATACACGATGATTTCCCTCAAGCACAAAATAGACATCTCCAATCTGGTAAACCTCGATAGGTGGTAATCCCGTCAATTCCACAACCGCCGCTTTAACCCTTGCCCACCGACTTTCGTCACTATCTTGCAAAGGGAGGAATTTACGGGTGAAGTCCTTATAGCGGCCCACACTTCCCACAATCGCATCCAGCGGTATTTCCCTCAATTCCTGCTTCGCACTTTTCCTGCCTTTAAGCGAATTGGACACTTCCTCGTAGGAGAGAAGATCAGAGGACTTGCTGGTAAAACGGGCGAAGACTTCCTGCAGCGCTGCCTTGCGGCGCGCGCGACGGAAATCCTGGACCGCTAATGAAATACTCAGTGGACTTAAGTCTGACATGGAAAGAAAATCCTAGTGTCGGAATCTCATTACAATTATCACACCGTTGCAGAAACTCCTGTGATCATGAAGTTCTTGTCGCTCTGGACATCTAGGGATCGCCCCCCGCCGCCTATCCTAGAAACAACCCAATGGCGACCAGCGTAGGAGTGGCGATATTGACCATCACATTCAATCCCAAGAAGGGCACTATTTTCTCCGCACTCTCGGCAGACCTATAGACGCCGATGATGACGGGAATAGCGATAAGCAGTGTTAACAGCCCTATGAGAGTTGTAGGAGGCAGATAGCCAAGCGTGACCCCGAGGACGATGGACAGGTAAGCTAAAAGCAAGATTGTGCCGTAAATCAGGCTGCTCACCCGTCTACCCAGGATTATCGGAAGGTGTCTTCTGCCCACACTTTGATCAGCCTCGATGTCCGGGAACTGATTCAAGAGCAGCAAATCATTCACCAAGAAAAAAGGTACAAGTGAAGCAATAAATGACGTCCACGAGTACCCGCCCGTGAGGACAAAATTGGTACCCATGACCATCAAAGGTCCAAAAGCCAATCCGGGAGTAATCAGACATAAAATTGGATTGTGTGTAAACCAGGGAGTGTAGGCGATGATAATAAGAAGCCCGACAGCACCCAGTGGTAAGAGGGAAGGCCCTCTTGCCCGAAGGAAGTAAAAGCCAATTAGGGCCGTAATAATTATCGCTGCGATGGCGACGCTCAAGGCTTGTCGCGCGAGTTCAGGTCTCTCAGGCAAGGTACCGCTGCCTCCGCTAAAGGGGGTCCGATGGGTTCTATGGTCTAATCCGCTCTTGAAATCAAAGTATTCATTGAAGGCATTGACGCTGATGTGAGCAGCAATTGCCCCGATAAGCGCCAGGGTGAAATAAATAGTATTAACTTCTCCAGTTGACCAAATTGCGGTCCCGAGTCCTACTAAAACACAGGCAGGAGTTAAGATAACGAAGGGGAGACGCATTGGTCCCGTAAGGTCTTTCAAGTTGTTCACGTTGTTGTCCTCCATAAGCCAGTTCGGAATCATTACCCATCAAAACCACTATTACACAGCAGAAGTTTGTGGCGATTGATTATCCTTGGTTGACATCCTCTCCCCACAGGAAGAAGATCATATCTTGCTCAACCGTTTGTATGCCGAATTGTTGATGCAGCAGTGCCAGAATCTGAGAGCGGTGATCCGTGGCGTGATTGGCCAAGTGCAGGAGCACTTCCCACCGGTGCAAATTTGAAACTACACCACGACTGGCAATCTCATAACGAACTACCTCCTCCAATTGTGCTTGGTCGAGCGAATAGACATAGTCGAGGAATTCAGCTTTTGCCTCATCCCATTTAGTTTTCACAGCCGGTAGCGATGAATAATCCTTAAAATTAAGATGTGGAAGAATCTCTTCTCCCTTCAGTCGGTTAACCCAGCGGTGATGGCTGCTGATCATGTGAATGACATGATTGCGAATTGAACCCGATGAATAGTCAAGCTCCTGTGTGAATTGTTCATCCGTCAGTTGGCATATGCAATTCCAAACACGTTCAAAAGCCCAGTAGGTATAATCGTAAATCTTACGAATCGCCTCAGGTGTCATCACGCTCCCTATCGTCAACGGTTCCATCCCGACTTCATAGCGGATACTAACGCACAATCGCTAGTATTTAGAGATGGCGTCCTTAAGCTGCACGCGGGCATCATCTGAAAACCAGCACTTAATAAATGCATCTTCCCGTTTCGATAACTGCGCCGTGATCTCTCTCTCAAGGGCATATACTCGACTGCTCTTGATCAAAGCGAATGCTTCCAGAGAGTTAGAGGACAGCTCTCTCACTTTCTCAATCGATTGAGATACCACTTCTTCTATGGGCAAAATCCGATCTATGACACCTAATCGTTGTGCTTCTTCTGGTTCGAGGAACCCGCCTGAATCCATGACATCGCGCGCATTCCGATACCCAATTAATTTCCTGAGAATGCAATCCGCCACATAGGGAACGGGAACCCCTAACTTAATCTCATTCAACCCTATCAACTTGCGCCCTTCTGAGATAAATCGGTAATCACAACATAGGCTTAAAATACAGCCGCCGGCAATCGCATGACCTGTAATCCCGGCGACGAGTGGTTTTGCTGTAGTCAACAGGCCAAGACACATCTGATTGAAGGACTGGTAAAAAGATCGGAAATCCTTCTCGCCGAGAGCGAATAAACTCGGGATATCTAAGCCGATGGAGAAGAATTTATTATTGAAGCTTGTAAGCACCATCCCGAGCACATCTGGATCTGCAGCTTGGCTCTTAAGCGCTACATCAAGTGCATGGATAAGGTTGCCATCGATTGCGTTTGTAACCCCCCGATTTAACTTTAAGATTGCGACCTGGTTTTGATGCTCAATCATTACGAATTTTTCATCCATCATGAACACCTCACAAGAATCAGGCTGCCGGCCTCTATTCGCAGACATATGATCATATTAAATGGCCCCGTCCCATCGTCCATGTACAGCTAGATCGTCCATTCATCGTGCACAATCCCAACAAGAAACCATTCATCCCCTTCTTGTATAAAAACCAACCTTAAGCTTCGCCAATCGAGTCCATCATAGTCAGGGTTAAAACCTGTGAAATGAAATTCAACCATCTCTCCCCCGGGATAGAAATCCGAAATATTATTGATCGTCCCTCCCTCGCCCCCTATCCGCCGGTTATATCCAATCTCCTCTGCGCTGTCGAAATCCTGGTCATAAATGAACTGGTCGTAATACTGCTCGAAAGTGAGTTCGATCGGTGCCCCAGAGCCATCGTATACCCCCCAAAGGAGCACCACATCCTCAGAGAAAAGATTCGGAACATCCTCGGCTGGGACCGTAATGTCCGCATCGCGCACAAACGCATAGGGAGAAAAACGTATGCCTTGCGTTGGATGGACTAGACTCGCAAGCAGATCCAGATCTCGATCGTGCAGTGCTTTGATAACCCTATCAGCTTTATGACGGATCATCTCCTCTGTCGAGACTGGGGTAACAGTGGGTGTTGCCGGCGCGA
This sequence comes from Anaerolineales bacterium, assembly GCA_034430795.1. GTDB lineage: Bacteria > Chloroflexota > Anaerolineae > Anaerolineales > E44-bin32 > E44-bin32. The sequence goes on from DAOUDJ010000016.1 coordinate 39,540, forward strand.
TTGTGGGAGAAGGAATTTCAGCAGCTGCAGCGCAGGACACGACGAGTATCGAAAAGAACGGGATTAGTAGTAAGCGGAAGGCCTTCATACGCAATACCTCTTTCAAGCAGTGACCCATACTAATGAGCGCCGGGTTTTATGCCATCAGGTTTGTCTCCAATCTCCGACAGGGCGGTATCGATGGATTGTATCTGTGTCCTCAGCACCCGCAATTCCTCGATGGAGTGATCGAGTTCACCATCTCTTAAGTCGTCAAACTCTAACCGATCCTCATATTCCGATACTAGAAGGACCAGAATTTTCCTGCGCCCCTGAAGATCTGCGATCAGTGTTTTTGGATCGTCGCCTTTGCCCATAACAAACCTGCGTTCTAGCAAGTAGATTCTAAAGGGAAGTTGTGTGCTGATGTCGAACTCTTCGGAGCCGTCAATAGCGCACCTAACCGCAGGGACGCAAGGCCCTGCAGGTTGAGCAATACGTCTGCCCCAGCATACCAGATAGCAGCCAGGGCAGACAATCAGCGCAGTATTAGTGATCGAGTTTCCGTTGAACTTATTTTTTTAGCTCTTTGCCGATCTTTGAAACTTCATCCCCCAAATCCATGAGCAGGTATAGCCCCTCGGAAATCGCTCGTAGGAAAACAAAAAAGAATCCCGCTACAGCGATAAGGAGCAGTGGTGTGGATAGATTACCGATCATCTGGTTGAGGGTAACAATAGCACCTTGGAATTGCACGCCGGCGACCGATAGTATGAAAACAATCAGATTGATCAAGAAAAGCACAATTACTACGAGAAATAACCAGGATAGCAGCATCGCCTGAGATGATGTCGACATTAAGTTTCTTCTATTGATATATCGATCGTCATCTTCCTGAACATCTGTTGTTTTCGGTTCCATTTCTTCTGTCATGTTTTCCTCCTCAGGAATCATCTGTTGTAATTTGTCTTGCACCCAGGGTCTGAGCACTTCAGCAGCAAGCAGAAGGCTATGATTTGCCGGAATGAATTGTAAGACATTATTGGTTACTTGGTGTCGCAATTTGTAGAGCAGAATTGGCGAACGCTTCGCACAAGGGCTATCCCTTTCAAGGGTCCACAGGGACAGACTGCGCATTATCCCTATTCGTATGTTCGTTTCAGCTTCTCTTCCAAGTTAGCCTTTACGGATGGCCACTCGCTGTCAATTATGCTGTAGTAGATAGAGTCGCGGATATAACCATCGCTCACAATCATTTGCTTGCGCAGGATACCCTCTTTGACCGCTCCTATCCGTTCAAGGGATTTTTGTGATCGCTGGTTGCGTGCGTCGGTCTTGAATTGTACGCGGATGCAGTCCAGCGTCTCGAAAGCGTGTTTTATAAGTAAATACTTGCACTCGGTATTCACCCCAGATCGTTGATATTCCCTGCCAAACCAGGTCCCACCAATTTCCAAAGCCCGGTGATCTTCTCGTATCTCCAGGTAGCGAGAACAGCCAATAGGTTGATTTGATTCAAGGAGAATCACTGCAAATGGCAGGTCTGTCCCTTGCGCTGCTCGGGCGAGCAACATTTTTACAAGCTCGTACATTTTTGCTTCTGTATTGATATTTCCGTAGGGCAAGAACTTCCAGATCGCCTCATCCTGACAGACGACCGCCAGATCGGGCACATGAGCTTCAGAGAGTGGTTCCAAGCGCACAATAGAGCCTGTGAGTCGGACAGGTTGAATAGTCATCCTAAAGATTCAAACACTTCCTTATCAAATGCAGACTATATTTTTATTCGTCCATGAGAGGTGAAGTCACCGGGCACCCATCTTGTTACCGGAACACATCATCGTTTAATTCTACGGTGCAATCGGTTGCTTTTCAAGCGAGTCGATAGGCGTATTCCACTTTTCTCGAGGTTCGCACGCGCGCGCACCAACCCATTAAACCCCTTCTGCACACCCAGGCACTAAATTCCTACGTCTAGCGATTGTCAATCTGAGCCATAATAAACAATTTTCCAACGAGTTAAACTTAGAATCTCTCATAGACGCATCGACTTCCGGCTGCTTTAAGTGTCCGCTCCGTAAAGAGGACAAGCAACCGAATAATCGTTTCTCCTGGTTGGAACGCAATGGATTTCGATTTAAGGATATGCGCTCGAAAGGTATTCGATTAACACTTCTTGTTCGAGTGTATTGAGCTCAGCGCCTTTGTTCACCATACGCCGGACAGTCGTTCCCCATTGTGCCGGGCTTTTCGAGGCACGCTCAACTCGATCGAGCGTATGGCATTCTGTACAGCGCTGCTCGAGAAGCGCTGGCCCGTCAAGTGTGGTCGCTGAACCTGGACTACAGGCTGAAATGAAAACACTCAGGAGAAGCGTTAGGATAACAATTTTTAATGCCGACTTTCGAATCATCGTATCTCCTGCTATAAACGAGCGTTCTTTAATTTCCGCTGCCTGTATCGCTCTCATCTTGATATTAATTAAACTTAGTCCATCTTGCATGGCCGCTAACGTACGATTATAACGGATTTGAACTGCAAAGTCCCCGGTTTTATCGGGGGCAAAGCCCCGGTTCCGTTTTACACCCTGAAGCGGAAAAGGGGTTGTGGGACGAAGTCACACGTTTTTTTGGGGAAGGCGCCGGGGTTTATTCCATCACCGGAAATCCCAGCATTTCTATTCGACAACCTTGTTTGCAATTCGCGTCGCTCAGTTCATCCTCCCGCAGGATATCTGTACGATGCGCTATGCGTGAACCCATGCGAAGCACGTTATGGCGAAGCGCACCGGAAGGGCATACGCGGTCGCCACCGGCGACCGGTTAAATGCACGAATGCAGGCTCAGCATTCATACCTTCAAAGATAAATGTAACGATACGCCATTCTCGTGCATATAGTATGTAGAGATAACAAGGGATGTTGTCGAAGATTTGCTGCCTCTGTATATCGCGGATGAAGTGAGCGATGATACGAAGATGACCCTCGAATGATCATTGCCTTCTCCCAAGTGTTTTCTACTATTAAGATAGATCACATGAAGAAGGTGAGATCCCTGCGTAAGATCCAACTCCAAAATCGTGCGGCATCAATGATTGAGCCACGCCAGAGCTAGCGGGCGATCAATGAAATACCTTGCCAATATGCCCCTATTCACGGCAACAGTTTCTACAAAACGCATATCATTTTTCAACCCAACACGGGTCAGAAGAGCGAAGCGAAGTGCAGCGGGATTTCTTGTATCCAAGAGTGAAACAACGAATTCGTAAAGCATGTACGGTGAAGGTAAAGTTTCTACCGCTTCGGTATCAAATAGAACTTTCGTCGTTTTTTTCTCTTGATAAAGACGTTCAAGCTCACCCTGCGAGCGAAGCATTTCACTGTTCGTCACCTCGCCCCAGGAATGGATCTCAATCAGGTTGTCTTTCGCGTTGAAGAGCACTTTTCCAGGCATTCTTTATCCTTTCAACCGCCGATTGAAGTAAAGCTTCACGGTGCCAACATTGCTAGAACTCAACGATTAGATGATCCTATTGGTTTGCGCGTTATGCGGCTTTATATTGTCCCCTCTCTTCCGCTTGCTTGAGCAGCCCTTCGGTCGGCCATGAGAAGGGGATGTCAGGATCGGTGGAGTCGTGTTGATAGACGATCGAATAGGCCTGATTCGCAAAAACCAAAAAATCATATGCGCTGATATCTCGCAATGCGGATCGGATCTCATCGCAGAACTCGTATTCCTCGAGCAGGTTTTCGACCCCACCATTCTTCAGTGCCGCTAAAAATGCTGGATCGATAAGCGCTCGACCGAGAAATTTATCTAGCACTCTCATCATCATCGCCGTAAACCTCCCTGGTTCATCACCGTGGTTAAATTTTCCAGCAGGCAGCCCCCTGCTGCCTGCCGATGTAGATTCTTACTCTTGATTGGTAGGTCGGAATAAGAGGGGATTAGCCCCCGCCCGTTCCGTCTGTCATGGGCATTCGATAAGACATATCAACAACCTCCTGTTGTTTTTGTAAACCCTCAACAGCAGATTAATCCAATACCCCTCATGAAACCCTCACCTTCCGGGAACAGGCTTCAAACATAGCGAATTTTGATATGTCAGGTCTACACAAGGACAACCGACAGAAAAACCACCCATGTCTGCGATGGAAGCGATCATCATGATGTTTTAGTTTTGAATGGGGGTTTGTTAATCTATGATACGTTCGTACAGATTGCGTGCTTCTTGTGGAGGGTCTAAACCAAGCTCTTCTGCCAGGAGACGGCAATAGGCTTGATAATGAGACACAGCGTCGCTCCTGCGCCCCATTTGACTCAAGAGCTCCAGATAACGCATGTTTAAATCATCCCGCAAGGGATCAAGGGAGATCGCCTTGCGCAGACTCTTGAGAGCGTATTCATCTTTCCCAAGAGCCAACGCTTCGGAGGCATGCTCGTTTAATGTAAACAGACACCTTCGCTCGAGTTCACTCCGACGCATGAGGACCCAATCCGCGGTGAACTCCGGGAGAAACGAACCCCCATAAGCGTTCAAGGCCTCGCCAAGAGCGAAGAGTCTCCGCGGGTCGCCAGCCGCCATCGCCTCCGCAATCTCAGTCGCTTGTTCAAACTCGGAGATATCGTACTTAACGCTGATCTCTGGATTGACCTGGTATCTATTCCCCTCGATAAATATCAGATCCTCCATGATCGCCGTTCGCAGGCTGTGTGTGGCGTTATACAGACTGGATAGTGCATTGTCTATCGTCATTCCTGGCCAGATATCCTCCAACAGGATGTCCCGGGAAACCGGGCCCTCTCCGGCGAGATAGAAAAGTACCTGGCGCGGGAGAGGCTCCAAATCAATGATCCGACGTCCACCGGCGCTGATTTTCGTCTCCCCCAAGGCACGAAGATCCAACTGATGGTCCTCGTCTTGTTCAGCGCTCCCATGTTGGAATTCTCCTGCAAATGCTCGCATCACCTCGATCCGATGCACGATCCCCGTCAGCACAGGGTGGGTGATTTGAAATTGGGAGAAGAGTTTCAACGCATTCTTGTCGGCGAACACCTCGGCGGCGAGAACCTGTCCCATGCCATTCACCCCCACACTGTCCAGAGCTTGCTTGAAGCGATCTGCACCCGCTGTCGTTTTCCCTTGCACTACTAACGCCATGCCGAGCAGGTATAGAAGCAGCGTTTGATCTGAGGCGCTCAACCAGCGATCCCCTCGTTCGAGGAGCACCGATAATTCCATTTCTCCCTTTCCTGGATCCTTTCCCAATTCGATGGCCGCACGTTGAAGGACAGTTAAAGTGGATTTCCCTTCATCATCTGCAGCGCCCTCCGCTCTGCGCAGCCACTCAAGCGATAATTCGAGCGTGCCCCAACGCCGGTGAAGGACGCTCGTTCCCAAGAAACCGTAGAAAATGAGCGGTCTTTCTCCGAGCTGCGTGGCGATTGTGAGACCGCGACCATACAACTCACCGGCTTGGTAGTAAAGGCCAAGGTCACAGAAAAGGTCCGCCTGACCATACAAAAGGATTGCCTGCGTTGATCTATTTGCAGCTTGATGTGCGTTCTGCAGACCTTCACGGAAGAATTCGAGCGCTTCACCAAAACGCCCGTTGAGATGCGCATAAACCGCTAAATTATTGAGACAACTTGCCAATGAACTAGGGGATCCGGTGCGTTTCAATATCTTGTAGGCACGCATAGCAAACGCAAATCCTTCGCGAGGATCTCCCAAATAATTTCGAATCCTAGATAAATCGAGCAGCACATTCGCCAGGGTGAATTCTTCATTCTTCTTTTCCAGGAGTTTTACGGATTTAAGCGCATAATTCTCCGCCAGGCTCAGGTCACCTCCGCTTGCACGGGTTGCCAGGGCTCTCAAGCGATGGCATGTGGCTCTGCGAAGATGAGCACCGCTCTTCGGGAGGAGCTGCTCTGCTTGATCAGCAGCCTCGAAGACCTGGCGATACTCCCCTTTGCGATAGGCGATCCAGCCACGAACGGTCGCTACACGCGCGAGCATCTTGCGGCGTTTGCTCGCAGACACGCTCTCGAGCGCGTTTTGTGCCTGCTCCAGCTCGATTTCCGCCGCTTCCAAGTCACCGAGGTCGGCATACGCTGTCGCCAGGCATAAATAGACGGTCGGGATCATGTCACCTGCGTCTTTCAGGGCATGCGCCCAACCGCTTAGCGTATTAATCCGACCCACCTCAAACATCTGCCGTGAATGTTTCTCTGCTAGTGAAGCAGCTTCTCTCGTTTTTCCAGCCGCCGTGAATACAGAGATCGCCAATTCGATATCACCCGACGAACCGTAATATTGCGCAGCACGAACGGAGAGCTTGGTATAGCGTTTCGCACTGACGTTCACAAGCTGATCGACCAGGAAATTCCGATACAAGGGGTGGAACTCGTACGTCTTTAAAGTGAGATCGGTCGTCGATATGAATAGACCTTTGCGGGCAAGCCTTCCCAACATCTTTCGGCTGTCACCCCGCTCAAGCACTTCATCACAGGCTACTGAAGTCATGACGGGAAGGACTGCAGCCTCAAGCATGAACTCACGCAGATCGCTCGGTTCCGCCTCAAAAGCTGAAGATACGAAAAACTCGTGGAGAAGAGGTCTCCCGCTCAAGATATCATCGACCCCACCCTCTATCGTTTTTGCAGAAAGTAAGACCCCCGGGATCCAGCCTTGCGTTTGGTCAAGCAGTAAATCTACTTGATCGCGTTCGAGATTCAGGTTAAGTTTCTTCTCGACCAGTGCAACCACTTCCTCCCGGGACAGCGCCAGCGCCTCGGTTCCTATGCCGAACATCTGAGAATTGACGACGAGTTTCGATATCGATACATCGGGAAGGGCGCGCCCGGCAGCCAGGAAGGTCAGTCGATCCGGGCTCTCCAAAATGAGCGTGTCGATCAGCTTGATCGAGTCCGCGGACGAATTGATGATCTGCACATCATCCAGCACGAGAATAAAACGTTCGGAAATATGCTCCTCAATCGCAGTGATCAACGTGCGTGCCAGGGCTTCAGGCGGAGACCCGCCAAGATTTTGAAAATCTAACGAATTGCGCAATCGGCGGAAACGATGCTGAAGTGAGGCTTTCAAGACCAAAGCCAATCGCATGGGATCTTGATCTTCTTCGCACAAGCCAACCCAGCAGATCGGCAGATCGGTATGTGTGATGAAATCTGCCATCAAGGTTGTCTTCCCATACCCAGGAGGCGCCACCACGACGATTAATTTATGGTCAAGCGCGGCAACAATGCTGCTGACCAACCCTTCACGATGCATTCGAGATTCGTCAAAAGATGGCGGTGTAATCGCTCGACGCACGGAGTAAGAATTTTCAATCATCTATAGTAAATACTCTTCGTTGCCATGTGTTTTATATGTACTTAATCGAGTGCCGCGTACCTTAGAGGTATATCTGCTGTGATTCCCAGGGTCCATTCTCTGTTACGACATGGCTATGCGCATCGACTTAGCTTGATCCAACAAAGCCTCTGTCTGCCCGAAAACCATGGATTTGTCTGCAGCTCGATATCGCCTGGAAGGTTTGATCTATCCCACACAGACTCCACCTCCACGATCATCATTCCCTTGAGTTTAACTAACCGAAGATGCCCGAAGGAGGACCCTCCTCATCTTCCGGTCCACTTCCGAGCGGAGGCACAGGCGGCGGCGCAGGTAACCTGGAAACCTGTCCCTCCTGAGCATCATCACCCGGCTCAGGCTCAAGCATTATTTGCGGCTCCGCCCGCTTGCTCAAGTAGCGCGTGACCAACCACAATGCCAAACCCGCGCCTGTGATGAGAAAGGCATGGAAGAATGCTAGACGAATAACCGCAACAAGTATCCCCAGCAATACAATTTCAAATGCCCGGTAGAGCAGCGTCCCCACCGGAGCGAAATCGGCAAGTGTGTCACGGACAAGGTCGGCTCGCCCTGCACTTACAATCCCAATGACCATGAGCGACAACAGGCCACCGATGAGCAGTGGAATCCCCCACCACCGGCCGATATCACGCATTGAGCGGATGATCAGGAGCATGATCACGCCCAGCAATGAAGCAGGTAAGAACCAACTCCACATCATCACAGATCTCATGAACTGGAGCTGTTCCTTGAACTCGATTATTTCTGATCTCGGAGTATCCTGCGTATCAAGGATTGGAAGTTTGTCGGGTTGTCCACGGATCAATTTCCCTAATTCAGCGACGGCATAATCAAGAGCTTGCGATCTGTACGGCTCGGGAGGTTCGCAAATCTCGATCGGGATCTCGCCCGTCCGCATCAATTCCTGGCTCATAATCTCGATCTCATCCGTCGTACAGCTCGGCCATGAGTCGATCAGGGTGTCGATTATGCGCCGTAAACCGCCCTTGAGTAGCCCCTGCTTTAGAGGGACGAGGTCAATCGCGATGCGTGGTTCAGGCTGCTCGCTGTCTATCCAGGTAAAAAAAGAGCGGATAATACTATCCAGCTGAGAATCTACCCACTCAGGTGGCATGAGAGTCGCCAGGATCTCCTCGCGCTCAGCCTGAGATAGATATTGGAACATCGGCTTCAGATCTCCACCGCCAATGTCGATTTCGTCGAACCATCGCTCAGACAAGAAACTCTCGGCAGCGATATTGTTCACAAAACCCGATTCGAGCAGCCGGTTGCGGAGGATCCCAGAAACATTCTCCGGTGAAAATATCACCTTTGCTAGATCGCGCCCCAGTAGCGTCAGCGGCATCAAAAGGATGAACACAAGCGCTATGGCGATCACCAGCGCCTTCAACCCTTTGTTTAAACACCCATTACTTCCCGTCATTTAACCCTCCTCAGAGGTCGATCGTCCAATCGTTCCCAGGTTGATCTTTTCGACTCCGCACGGGTGGCAACGAGCAACCCGCCACCAATGAGCACGGCTCCGATCCAGAAACCAAGATTGAATTCCTCACCAAGCAGAGCCGCCCCAAGCCCCACGCCTACGACCGGTTGAGCAAAAAATAAAAGAGAGACCAATCCGGCATCTAATAAATCGAGAGATTTATTCCAAAGGTACATAGCCAGCCCAGTTGATATTACACCCAAATATAGCACCCCCCATATGATTCCAGGGGTTATCTGGCCAATGCCCGCAGTCCTGATCTCAAATGCCGAGATCGATAAACTCATCGGCAAACCGCCCAGAAAGGCGATGAAGCTGACGGCGACGGTCGTCATCTGGGCGCCGACTTTTTTCACCAGCACAGAATATAAGCCCCACGTCAGCGCTGCGCCCAGCAAGGCGATGTTTCCAAGTGCCAGATCTCCTCCAAGGAGCACGCTTCTTGGGTCGATAACGACGACGACCCCTGCGGATGAAAGAATCAATGCCACGACTCTGCTCCACGTAGCTTTTTCTCGTAGAAGCCAGATACCAAAGATCAGGATGAATACCGGAGATGCTGAGGTCACGAGTGCGGCATTAGCCGCAGTTGACAGATGCGTCCCTACAAACTGGAGACCCAGTGAGATGCCATAACCTATGAATCCTGCCAGAAATGCCGCTAGAAGCCGTTTTAAAGGCCATTTAAGCCCTCCCTGACGAGGAAGAAAGACGGCTAAGCTCACGATTCCAAGCAGAAGGCGCATACTGAGCAATGTAAAAGGCGGGATAACTTCCAACACGACTTTGCTGACAACGTACATCCCGCCCCAGATGCTCGCAGCTGCGAGTCCTGCGAAAATGCCAAAACCGCTCAATTGGATACCCTCTCAAGCAAGATTATACAAATTGGCGAGTTTGACGCCAGAATGGCGAGATATGACTGCTCCAAAAGGTGTGCTCCGGCGTGAGGTACTGGCGATGTCCACTGCCGTGAAACATCATAGGGATTCCTCGCTTCGCTCGAAATGACATTTGGACAGCAGCGTCCATCCTCGTTTATGCGAGGAGCGGAGCGACGAAGCAATCTTCCAGGAACCTAGGCAGAGATTGTAGCGGGAGCTGATCTGCATCCTTCGATCATGTTCAGTGCCCCCTGCTAATGGATGATTGTCCGCGGGCGCACACGACGGCGCGTCCCTCACGTTTGATTCTTAAGCGAGGAGGCCGACACAGGTCGGCCCCATTAAATCGCTGTTGTCAATCGAGCTGCGCTCTAACGATATCTCTCGATGAAAGTATCCAGCGTTTCTTTCGACGGCCGGAGAGCTTCATCTGAAAGCTGTGTGAGCGGTGTATCAACCAGGTTTTCTAGCGCATCAAGTGGCGGTGTATCCTCATTGATGTAGATAACACCGGTCACCAGAACACCCCCACGGCTCGTCTCTTCAAGCATTTTCAACGCTGACATACGATCTGTTGGATCGTAGTCAAGCTCCAGTTTCTTGAATCTAACTTGGGAACCATCGTGCATGTTTACGCCAATAATCTTACCGGGTTCTAAATCGACATGGATCTCCTCGCGTTTTGGAACCCAGGTGATGTCATGGAGCGGCTCTTTGCGTGCCCGACCCCAGCGATAACTTTTCGAAGACTCGTCACGATTGTTGAAGGTTACGCATGGGCTGACAATATCCAATACCGCTGTACCCTGGAAATGAAAAGCGGCTTTCAATAACTCTTTAACCTGGCGGGGATCCCCGGCAAAAGAACGGGCTACAAAACCTCCTCCCGCGACCAATGCTTCCATACAAATGTCAATCGGCATGAAGGGATTAACCCCGACATTCTTTAACTCCAAACCTTTATCTGCAGTCGCGGAAAACTGTCCTTTCGTCAGTCCATACACCCCATTATTTTCAATAATGTAAATCATCGGCACATTCCGTCTGACGACATTCTTGAAATGGCTTAAACCGATGCTGGCGGTATCCCCATCCCCAGAGACACCGATCGCTTTCAAGGAATGGTTGACCATCACCGCACCGGTCGTAATCGTCGGCATGCGACCATGGAGCGAGTTAAAACCAAATGACCTGCTGAGAAAATACGCTGGACTCTTACTCGAGCAGCCAATCCCTGACATCTTGATAATCCGCTCTGGCGGGATCGATAATTCATAAAAGGCAGCGATGATTTGACTGGAGATTGAATTATGCCCACACCCCTGGCAGAGCGTTGAGGGCTTTCCGCGATAGTTCGCTTTGGTCAACCCGATTTCATTCGGTTTCTTGGGTTTCGCTCGCTTATCCGCTACCTTAGTGTCCATCATACCCTCCCTCGAGCTTCAGAACCGCTTCCGTAACCCAGCGGGCGCTCATGGGCAAACCATTGTTATGCGTAAGAGAGATCAATTTTGTAGCCTGTTCTGGAACCTCTAGCCGGAGCAGCATGTGCATCTGTCCATTGGTGTTCATTTCAACAACGTATACACGATCGTGATTGCGGATAAATTCATGGATTTCGTTTGTGAACGGGACTGCCCGTATACGAAGATAGTCGATCTTCGTTCCCTGCGTTGCTAAACGGGAAAGCGCTTCATTAACTGCCGGATCCACCGACCCGTAGGCGATCAGACCAATCATTGCACCCTCAGTCTCTTCAATCACCGGTTTCGGCATGAACTCCACTGCCGTTTCATACTTCCTGGCAAGTCTCTCAATATTGGCAACATAGTCTTCCGGTCGCTCACTATAATGAGCATGCTCGTCGTGGCCCGATCCCCTTAGAAAATAAGCCGCCTTGGGATGATCCGTCCCCGGCAGCGTTCGATATGGGATGCCATCCCCATCGACATCGCGATAGCGAGCATATTCCTCGATCTTCTCTAGATCTTCAGCCGTAAGAACCTTCCCGCGATCCATCGGCTGATCAGGGTAATCAAAGGGTTTCGACATCCATAGATTCATTCCCAAATCCAAATCGCTGAGCACAAAAATCGGGGTCTGCAGCCGTTCGGCGATATCAAATGACCTCCAGCCGAACTCAAAACACTCCTCGATATTTCCAGGAATCAGCATGATCTGCTGTGTATCTCCATGCCCCAAGAAGCGAGTAAAAAGAATATCCCCTTGTGATGTGCGCGTCGGCAAACCTGTGCTCGGCCCCATCCGCTGTACGTCCCAGATCACGATGGGGATCTCCGCGTAATACGCCAAGCCGGCAAATTCTGCCATAAGGGCGATGCCAGGACCGGAGGTTGAAGTCATTGCTCGAGCACCCGCCCAACCAGCACCTATGATCATACCGGCCGCTGCAAGTTCATCTTCGGCCTGAACAATGGCGTAGGTTTGCTTACCCGTTTCCTCATCTTTCCGCAGTCTGGGCAGGTTGGATTGAAGCGCTTCAGCCAGGCTGGAACCGGGTGTAATCGGATACCAGGCGATGAAGGTGATCCCGCCGAAAATCGCTCCCAGTGCTCCGGCGGTATTCCCATCGAGCATTATCAAGCCCTCGGTTTTATTATCCCGCTCCACGACGTACTTATCCTCTTTAACCAAATTCTCGCGCGCCCATAAGGCGGAAGCATCTACAATTTTCATATTGAGCTCGATGGACTTCTCCCGACCTTTAAAGTGGGTTTCTAATGCTTCCCGAATCTCGTCGATCTCAATTCCCAACATCTCCGAAACCACGCCAACATAGACCATGTTGCGCATGTAACCCTGGAGTTCACGCGGCGGATTCTGCTCTTTGATGATCTGCCGAACCGGCATGGGATAGAAGACAACATCATCTCGGCTTTCGGGGACTTTATATTGGTCGGGGTAGAAGCACACTCCCCCCTCTACAAGGTCGTTCAGATCTGCATCGAAGGTTTCGGGGTTCATCCCAATTAGGATTTCCATCTTCTCACGCCGTGCGGTAAAACCATCTCCACTGGCGCGAACGGTAAACCGTGTCGGTAAGCCCTGGATGTTCGATGGGAACATATTTTTTCCACTAACCGGTATCCCCATCCGGAATAGCGCCCGGATTAAAGCCAGGTTCGATGTTTGGCTGCCGGAACCATTGACCGTGGCAACAACCATGGAGAAATCATTGACGATTTTCCCCTGTGTAGCGTCTATATCTTGCGCCTTATTCTCGGCGGCTTTCTTATTCATATTTGGTTTTTCTCCTCAATTCTCCGTCGCGCTGGAGAACATCCATCTCGATCGATCCAAACAATTGGTCAATGTATCCAACCCTCACCGGCACAGCATCACAACGTTCGTATGCCCTTCCCTGGCTGAATCTCAACAAGCCCGTGGGTTTCAAACTTCTCCCACAGTATTAGGACACTGAGATCGAGTTCCTTTTTGAGTTCTACAAGTGATGGAAGATGCTTCCCGGATTCGGGAGCATGGGCAGTGAGGTATTCCAGGAATTCCGAGCCATGGTTGAGCTTCATGAGACTCTGCCTACAAGATCAAATTCCTCGCATTCATCCGATCTATTCGACAAGATGGGAGTTTACCACCCTGTCTTGACACGGTCAATAAAAAAAACATCGCCCCGCTTTCTGACCGACCACAGACACCTTCCCCAGCGTTCTCCACACACAGATCAGTTTCCTAAACTCTCTTCCAAGACCTGGCACAATTTACGGAAAGTTATCCCAAAACCGCACCGGAGATGTGTTTGTACTAATTCGTAGTCTTAGGATCCATTTGGTACAATCTTTCGGTGCTATTGCGAACCATGATAATCGTATTTAAGATCTTACTCTGGGGGTTTATTGCAGTCTCGCTCCTCGCTATTCCGCGCTGGATTCTCAGTACGCACTACGCTGATCGAATCCATTCTCCGGAAGAAGCTCGAACCATGCCCACTGCAATCGTTTTCGGCGCAGGTCTTCGCCGCGACGGCCAGCCCACGATGGTTCTGGCAGATCGAGTCTCAACCGCGGTTTCGCTCTACGAGCAGGGCAAAGTGAAAACGCTGCTAATGAGCGGCTCATCAAAGGCATCTGGATATGATGAGGCTGCCGCGATGCTTGAACTTGCCGAACAGCTCGGAGTCCCTCAGGAGGACATCCTTATTGACTCTGAAGGTGACCGTACCTACCTCACCTGCGCCCGCGCCAAGAATATCTATGGCGTGGATCGCGCGCTTCTGGTTACACAGCGCTACCATCTGCCAAGAGCGTTGATTCTCTGCGATGCGCTTTCAATCGAGTCTGAGGGTATCGCGGCCGACCTCCGACCTTATTCTTCCCAAGCAATCTGGTCCGCGCGCGAGATCGGCGCCACTTTCCGTGCCCTCTGGGAAGCGGGGAGATTGAAGACCGCTCAAGTATGGGACCAAATATTGAAAAAAGGATCACCTATAAAATGACCAGCCGAGAGGAAGCCCTGGTCATTCTGGATGAATTCATCCAGAATGCAAATCTAAAAAGGCATATGTATGCAGTCGAGGCTGCGATGCGCGATTACGCTCTCGATTTCGGCGAAGATCCTGACTTGTGGGGTGTAGTGGGGTTGCTGCATGATTTTGATTGGGAAATCCATCCTACTCTTGAAGCACACGCTCTAAACGGTGCCCCAATCCTGCGTGCGCGCGGCGTTCCTGAGGAGATCATCCAGTGCATCCTCAGTCATGTCGATTACACAGGCATCCCGCGCGACACCCTGATGGCAAAATCCTTGTATGCCTGCGACGAAATCACCGGTTTGATCACCGCGGCAGCCCTAGTTCGTCCCTCGAAATCCATCCTTGACTTAAAAGTGAAATCGATCAAGAAAAAATGGAAAGATAAGCGATTCGCGGCAGCAGTTGACCGTGATGAAATTGAGAAGGCCGCTGAAAAGCTAGGCGTGGAACTCTGGAGTCATGTCGACCACGTCCTCCATTCCATGCGGCGGATCGCAGAGGAAATCGGCCTGAGTGGATACCAAACTTCAATTGAGTGATTTGGGTTGAGCTCCGCCATAGATCCTTGAATTATGGATAGAATCGCCTCATGGATTTCTCGGCCGCCGCCCTGCGACTCACTCGAAATGACACGATTGAGAGCGGTTCGCCTCCAAATGTCCTTTCGAGCGAAGCGAGAAATCCCCATGATGCAGCGCTTGATAGCCCCGCCTAACGAAACAAATATAAGCTCCTCCGCCTAATCGCGGATTGCCTCTGGCGATGGAATGCAAAAAACACCGCTACAAGATCAATCCGGAACCCCAAACGCTGCCCCAGGAAGGCTGCTTGGGCGCTGCCGTCCATACTGGTATAATGGCTCGGCTTGAATGAAAGGTACAAACTCTAAAATGAGCGACCCCAAAAATAAGGCTGGTACTACCCCTAGCGTTTGCCCTGTATGCGGATCTAAACTCGCAGCAGGCGTTTCCCGATGTGAAATCTGCGGCACCGCTTTGAAGAACCCCCCCGCACGAGGGCGCCGAAGACAGGCTTCTCAGGTCACACTATCTCTCCCGGCTGCATTAGGCATCCTGCTCATCTTCACCATTCTCGCAGTCGGATTAACCTACCTGGCGGTGCGCGGCCTTGGGGTGGGGACTCCCGAAGTTGACGAGGCGACGCCAACCATAACTCCAACCGAGACCGCAACGTCCGAGCCCACACCGACCAGCACGCAGGTTTACACTCCTACCCCGCTTCCACCAATTGATCATATCGTTGATGTAGGTGATTCGTTACTAGCGATTGCGGTTCGCTACGATGTTTCGATTCAATCGATCCTTCAGCTCAACCCCGGCTTGAACAGCGAGAGCATCTTAACGGTTGGCCAGCGATTGAGTATCCCCCAACCGACACCGACACCATCACCCGAGCCAACAGCAACCCTACCGCCAGCAGCGGCGACAATCGCTGCCTGTGAAACTATTTACTACACCGTGGAAGCCAACGACACGCTCGGTGCCATCGCCGCCAATTACAATGTTAACCTCAGGGGGATCATGGAATTTAACGATATGGCCAGTGAGACCGTTTTCCTTGGTCAGATACTCATCATTCCACTTTGCGAACGAAATCCAACCCCAGGACCTACGCCAACACCGACGCCTCCACCTCCTTATCCCGCACCTAATCTGCTCTTACCGCAGGATGGATCACCCTTTTCATTAGCGCAAGACACGATCACTTTACAGTGGGCATCTGTCGGTGAATTACGGGATAACGAATATTATCGTATCAATGTAGAGGACATCACCGAGGGTACGGGCACACGAATGATCATCGATTACGTCAAAGACACGAAGTACATCGTTTCAACGTCTTTCCGGCCAAATGAACCCACACCGCACATCATGCGTTGGTGGGTTGAAGTCGCCCGACAAATAGGTGTAACTGCAGCTGGAGAACCAAGCTTCACTTCTGGAGGCGCGTCCAGTATGAAACGTGTATTTACCTGGTCCGGTGCCGCGCCTGGATCAACCCCTACTCCATAAACCCAATTTTCCCCCAATATCAATCGTATTAAAAAGCGGAGTGATTTGCATCACTCCGCTTTTTCTTCATCATTTGCAATGAAAACAGGGACCACCCAGCATCTATGCGTAACCTATATGGCTACACGCAGTTTGTTGGGTAAACCGTGACCTTTTAACGCTAAAATCATGATGAAAACCAGAGCTTCCCCAGATCCTCGAACTCGGGCGTCTCGCCTTCGAAGGGACGGTTTTCCACATGGATCCCTTGCCCCTCTTCGACGCTTCCGATCAACCATACCGGGGTCGCGTCGGAGACTGCCTGCTCGAGAAATGCGCCCAGGTTCCTCTCCGGCACTGCGATCAACAATCCTCCAGATGTTTGCGCATCGAATAAGAGCAATTGATTATATTCATCGATCGTTTCCTCAAACTGCACTCGATCGCGGAGATACATCCTGTTTTCCACGCTACCGCCAGGGAAGTTACCAGCTTCAGCATACTTTCTCGCACCCCCCAAGAAAGGGATGGAGGGTAGATATAACCGCAGTCCTACACCTGAAGCATCCGCCATTTCCATTGCATGACCCAACAGGCTGAAACCGGTGACATCTGTGGCCGATTTTACGCCAGCTGTAAGCGCCAGGGTTAATGCTCCGTCACTCAGGCGCTTCATCCACGCAACAGCTTGGGAAATATCCTCCTCCTGAGCTGTGCCGTTCTTTAGCGCAGTCGTCGTTACGCCCATTCCTAACGGTTTCGTTAGGACCAATACGTCACCCACCACAGCCCCCGCCTTAGTGAGCAGTTTGTCTGTCTCAATCAATCCGACTGCAACGAGACCATATTTCGGTTCATCGTCCTGGATCGTATGCCCTCCAGCAATCACGGCACCTGCTTCACGCACTTTCGCCGCCCCCCCACGGAAGATTTCCGACACGATATCAGCCGGTAGGGATCCAGGCATTGCAGCTACATTCAAAGTTAGGATCGGGCGTGCACCCATGGCGTATAAATCGGATAGAGCGTTTGCCGCAGCGATCGCACCGTAGTCGTACGGATCATCGACGACAGGGGTGAAGAAATCGATCGTCAACACCAGTGAACGCTTATCGTCCAAGCGCCAGACAGCCGCATCATCAGGGGAACTTAAACCTACCAGAAGATCTGGAAAATCATCTGGCTGAAATATATCCTGTAGAGGGCGCAGAACCTGCGCCAGCGCTTCAGCGCCTAATTTCGACGCTCAACCCGCGCACGAAGATAGGCTCGTCAATCTAATTTGACGACCTGAGACGCTTCGAGGGCGTCCTGCATTCTCATCCACTCATTCGCTCCTGAAAGGGTCCGACTTTTGCAAATAGTAAGCACTCGTAAGATCACATTCAAAATACTTATTCCTGGTGTATTGAGTTTTCAGGCAGTGGATCACCGAATCTTTTATTAACTGGCTTCACAAAGAAAGCTGAAATCGTAAAACCAAATCCGATAGCCGCCATAACCCCCGCATGAACCATGATTTTTCGTGTCACCTGGCTAAAAACAGCGTTGCCCAGGTCCACCCCGATGGAGAAAAGTTCCGGCGTCACGCCCGCTGGCGCTGCTTCACCAATAAGCCGTGGAACCACCCACCCGAGTATCGGGAGCGATAGCGTGCTGAAGACCAAGCTTATCAGCCCTGTAAACAGCAAAGGGAAACCCCACCACAGTAGCCAGTCGCGGATAGAACGAACCGCAAAGATCGTCACAAGAAGCAAAAACGCGATCGGAATTAGAAGCGTAAATCGCAGCAAACGCCGGGCCGCAAAGACTGACTGGATCGGATATCCGCCAAATACTTCAACGTCTGTTGAATCTAACAGGTCCAAGAATGGGAGATCGAAGGTCATCTCCTCAGGGATACCGGATGCGGCGGATTGGATTGCTTCCCGCAGCAGAGGATCGACGACATCCATGAGAATTTCCGGGGGATTGCAAAGCAGAAAATCGTCCATTTCGCCCCCCAAAAGTTGGGCCTCTGATAGTTGCAAGATTTGTTCGGGCGTACATTCAGGCTGCTTTTCCAGTAAGCCTAACAATGTTTCGTAGCCGACCTCTCCGGTGAGTTTCTTTTTTAGCTCGGCGAGAGAGATGGAGATCGGCTCTGGAGGAGCGTCTGAATTAAGATTGTCGAATACCTGATCCAGGACGCTCTCCACTGTCGTTTGTAACCATTCAGGCTCTAGCAAAGTTGTAATCAAGTGCTCCCAATCATCGTCCGACAGTATGCGGAAGTACGCAGGCGGTCCTCCCTCTAGATTTCCCTGTTCTGGACCGTCCTCACATGGGTCGAGGGACTCTAAACAGGGGTTGTACGTCATTGCATACTGGATCTGCTGTCCAACAAACCCCGGCAGGCGCGCATAAATGTCTTCTTCGATAAGCGCCATCTTGTAGGGTTCAGAAGTCAGTAAAGTTGCATCCAGATTGTATAGAAGCAGCGTTACCGTTGCGCTGACGATGAAGAGCAATGCGAAGACCCCGGCTATAAATCGACCACATGTTCGCATCATCCTTCTCTCCTTGTATTTAGAATCTTGTCTGATCCGGTCATCATGTGAAAATGGGCTATCTTTTATTCAATTTCAGAGATCGAGCTGTGTACCAATTCCCCGATCGATCGCTCTGCGGTAGATCTCCGGAGCTACGGCCATATCATCGATCGCAAGCCCAAGGTTGATCGCCAGGACCCGCTCACGTTCGTTTTCGCGCCCCACTTTTTTCCCGACGACAATTTCACCGAGGTCAGCATAGGGTTTGGGAGTCTGCTTGAAGTATCCGACAGATACATAATACTCAAACTGCGAATGGTCGTCTGTGCTTATCTTGTCCATCTCGGCCATCGCTTCAGGATACCAATAACTATCGAAATCCACGGCGCTCCCGAAACTACCCGGTTTCAACCAACTTTTCATAATTGTCGGGCTTGGATGCTCGAGAATCGGCCCGGATGTGACGACGAGATCTGCTTCTGCAACGGCTTCTTCGGGCTTATTCACACCCACAATTTCGATTCCAAGCTTGGCAGACATCTCTTTTACGTAACGATCCTGCACCTCGCGGTTGATGTCATAGGCATATACAAGCTTGATTTTAAAGATCGCAGCCAGAGCTTCGAGGTTGGTTCGCCCTTGAACGCCGCAAGCTAGAATCCCAGCCACTTCGCTCTCCGGCCGCGCCAGATACTTCGCCGCGAGTGCAGTAGCCGCTCCCGTGCGATAAGCCGTTATCCACACACAATCCATCACGGCATAGGGGAGACCCGTCTCAACATCGTTCAAAATCAAGAGACCCGTAATGTAGGGCAACCCGCGTGCTTGATTTTGCGGATAACCGCTCACCCATTTTATCCCGGCCGACTTTAGCGCGGGGATGTACGCCGGCATAGCATGGATGAAGGCGTCCGGCTGGGTGTGTATCCCTGGCTTCGGAGGCATTTCGACTTTGCCTTCGCCCTTCTCACGGAAAGCTTTTTCAAGCAGGTCGATAATTGTGCTCACATCCAAATCAACGCTCGCAACATCTGCTCTTGAGAGATAGAGAAGTTTTTGCGTGTCCATGTTTATCCCTTCCGCTTAGTATCCGCTTCAGCACGCTGATAACACCTTGAAATGTATATCTTGTCAATCCTCACTCTATCCAAACGTGTCATAGTCAGAAGAAGTGCTGCCAGCCACGCTGGTTATTCTATTCTAACCCGCCAGCACAGTCGTAGAAAGCAATGTGAGCGTAGCATTCACTTTATGGAATCTCACGCACCTGTGCAAATATTTCGCTATCCCCATTTCGATTATCAAGCGTAGCATCAGGAAAACTGCAGCGAAAAACAGACGGTTTCTGTAATTCTTCTCAAGCTTAGCCTACTAAACGCCACTCAACCGGCAGCGACCATCATGGAGGTGGAGAGATGGATTAATCGAAGTTAAGGTAATTCGGCACTTCGGTGAGCGCATGTGCCAGGCGTGTGCCATGCCAAGTCAGTAAGCGTCCGTCCATCAGGAATACCCTACCTTCCTGCACCGCAGGAGTGCCTTCAAGAGCGGTAATCACTTGTTCTCGTTCTGCCTCTCCGAAGGGGAAGGGTTCACTCGGAAGGAGAACCACCTGCGGAGAAAGGGTTTTGACTTCTTCAACAGTAACTCGTGGATAGCGAATATCGCGCTCTCCAGGGTTTTCCGGTTTCGCCAACCCCAAATCCGCTCCCAGCGGGTAGCGGCGTTCCCTCATCTTGAAGATATTCTCCCCGCCCGAAATGGAAAGCACACTGTCAACATACGTCTCCTGGCTGATCGTCATCCACCACAGACCCGCCTGCTCATCTTCATCCTGCCATATCGGGCAAAACACCTTCAAAGAAGAGGACATCAAAGATGCTTGCCGGGTCCAATCCAACATTCGTTCGAGGTGAGTAAGCCTCGGTGCTGCCTCTTTTTCTATTTTGAAGATACGGGCGATCGCCCAAAGGATTTGAATTGAATCATCAACATTTTTCGGAAAAGTTACCCAGACTGGGACTCCCAGCCTCTCGAGTTCTTCAATGGTTTCAAGGCTGTTTTCCTCCTGATTGGCAATCACAAGCTCAGGTTTAAGTGCCATGATAGCTTCAGTATCCGCGGATCGGGTTCCACCCACTGCAGCGGTGTGGCCGGGTTCCCCAATTGGGTCAGGGCAGAAATCAGTTATCCCAACGAGACGATCGCCTATCCCAAGCTCGATGAGGCTCTCGCTGATGGAGGGCACCAGGCTTACCACACGTTTTGGTGGATTCGTAAATATCAAGTGAGGGTTGTGCCCGTTCCCATCGCTCATCTTATACCCAACCCTTCCCAAGCAGGATCTCAGGAGCCACTTCACTCCAGATCTCAACCTGCCCTTGTGGACCGATGCCAACGATTGTTTCTGGCGCGATGCTGATCGCGTAGCTCTTCATATGTGCTTCAATTTTCTGCCTGACTACCTTTTTCGTCGCCGGAGCTTCTGGACCTAGCAGGATGATCGCGTCCGGGAACCACCCGATTCCCTCGGAAATCTGGTCGCGATCCGCATCATAGGTCCATTCTCCTAGAACCGAGACCAAGCTGCCGGTCGCAATAAACACAGAATTTTCGTTGACGATCAAGTCCGGGTCGGCAGGCATTCGTTCTTCCGAAAAGGCTGCGGCCCAATCATCGCGATTGCCGTCCACTGCCAACACTAGCTGCGCCTTTTGGCAAGTTGTCTGAATGATCGTGGGATCCGCATCCAGAGGATCAATTATTTTCAAGCTGCCACCAAGCTGCACCTCAAAATCGTTGATGAAGGGTTGGATAGAAGATGGAATCTTCCCTCCAGGAGCAAGAACGGTCATGGATCCTTCAGTACCCATTAATCTCTTTATTGAGCCCAATGCCGATGTCTCCAAGCCGCGATCAAATGGCGATTCGCCGGCGAGGATCACCCAGCCTCGAGAACCGCGGCGCCCGAAGATGCGGGAAATCGCGGTCACGAATCCTGCTCCAGAAGACGCCACGCACAAGCTGCAAGAAGCCCTGCAGCAATGGAGAGAACATTCTCATCGAAATCGAACAGTGGATTGTGATGCGGTGCATCAAGGTTGCGAGCCGGATTATTCGAGCCGATGAATAAATAACACCCAGGTACTTCCTGCATAAAAAAGGCCATATCCTCTGAGCCCATCACGCGATGCTCGCGATCGATTTCGAACTCAGGGAAAAGTTGATGAGCGACCTCCGCAGCTAGAAACGCGGTCTCGACGTCATTAACAAGAGGCGGTGTAATTCGTTCAAACTCAAGCTCTACCTGGCATCCTGCAGCAGAGCAGACACCGTTGGATATCTCTTTCATACGTTTGATTACCGTCATCCGCGAAGCTTCAGAAAAAGTGCGTATCGTACCTTCCAGTCGGACTGAGGATGGGATCACGTTCCAGGTTTCGCCTGCTTGAATAACAGTGAAACTCACCACACATGGTTCCAATGGGTCCATAGATCTCGATACGATCGACTGACAGGCTGTGATGAGCTGCGAAGCGGCCAATATAGGATCACGTGCCAGGTGAGGCGAGGCGCAATGTCCACCGCTCCCGCGGATTACGATCTCAAATCGCTCCGATCCAGCCATGACCGCTCCTGGCGTGATGCCGAGCCAGTGAAGTGGTTTCTCATTCCAGATATGCAGCCCAAGTGATTTGGAAGCGCCTAAGCTTTCGAGGACCCCCTCAGCGATCATGCGCTCAGCCCCGCCCTGCCCTTCCTCAGCAGGCTGGAAAATGAAAACGATCGTGCCGGGAAGTTTTTGAGATTGTGAGCTAAGGATCTGGGCGACGCCTAAACCAATTGCCATATGGCCATCGTGACCACATGCGTGCATGACTCCATCCTGCTTGGATGCATAAGTGGCGCCAGTTTCCTCCTGGATCGGCAAAGCATCCATATCGAAGCGAATGAGCAGGGTCGGTCCAGATTGCCCGCCTTTGAGCGTGCCAACTACGCCTGTTTCAGCGACGGCAGTCTGGACCTGTAAGCCCATATCCTTTAGAGATTCGGCGATAATTTGCGCGCTGCGATGCTCAGCGAAAGCCAGCTCAGGATGCTGATGGAAATCCCGCCGCCAGGCAATTAGCTGATTACGATTCGACTTCGCCTGGTTAAGGTAGGTATTCATCATCTGATTTCTAAGTATTAACGCAATTCTATCCGTCGAAATTTCTCTATGTAACGGGGATCATCCGGGGGGCTCTCGGGATCGAGCATGCGTGTCCGCATGCGCTCCTCGAGAGCGGTGATATCTTTGATCTGGCTTCGATGCTCGTTTAAAGCAGCTACCTTTTGATTGAAATATTGGGTGATGTCTACGGTAATGTTTGGGTGCTGTGCCCCAGCGACATAGACTTCTCGAACTTTATACGGCTGCAACCCCTCCTCTTGACTCAGTGCAGGGAAGTAGAGCGCGGAACGGGCTGCTGGATAGACCGCATCCAAAGTCACCTGACCTGCCGCCCGGTGATCAGCATGGTTGATATAGTAATTACTCGGAAAGAAATTCGTTGGATCGCAAGTGATTACGACCTTCGGCTTAACCTGGCGGATAACGCGCACGATATCCCGTCGCAGATCAAGTGTAGGCAAAACGAAGCCATCCAACTCCTTCAGAAACATCACCTCATGCACGCCCAGGACTTTCGCAGCAGATCGTTGTTCAGTTTCACGGATCTCCGCCAATTCTTGAGTGGATAAACTATCGTCATCGGCCCCTTTATCTCCTCGGGTCAATAAACAATAGGTAATTTCCCTCCCGGAGGCTGCCCAACGGGCAATCGTGCCACCGCAAAAGAATTCGGGGTCATCCGGGTGAGCAAGAACTACGAGAACTCGATCGGATGTCGTCATAAGATATCTACCCTCGTGAAACCCTAGGTTGATTTTTTACCACAATCACACTCGCCGTTTGCATGGATTTCGCAGGGGCTCTCGGCCTTCTGCTGCAAGGCTTTAAGTTCGTCATAGGGTTGGATTTCATCCTTGTGGAATTCCACCCTGCGATCATCTTCCAGCTTAACGACCACCGTATTCTTAAGAGGAAGTACGTCGATCACTTTGCCAACCCCTCTTGGTGTAACCACTTTTTTCTTCCTCTTCGGGAGGTGCTTTCGAGCTTCTGCGTATAGTTCGTACTCGTAAATAAGGCAGCACCGAAGACGACCGCACATACCCGTTATCTCCTGGGGGTTCAGGGAGATCCCTTGCGCTTTTGCCATCTTGATCGAGATGGGACTGAATTCCGATAGAAAACGGGAACAGCAGCGCTCTTCAAGCCCACAGGCGCCCATGCCGCAGATAATCTTGGCCACATCTCTTGGCCCCACTTTCCGGAATTCAATACTTGTTTTTCTTATCGAACGCCGCATCGCCCGTTTGAGAGGCGTGAGGTCAATATTCTCATCCCCATCACTACTGGTGATGAATGTTAAGCGTGAACCGTCATAACAATATTCAGCCCTAACAATCTTGATGCCGGTAAGTCCTAATTCATGTGCTTTTTCACGACAATTAATCATCGCTTCCAATTCACGACTCTGCCACATCCGCCCCATAACCAGTTCACGTGGAGTGGCGCGGCGCTCAACAGGCTTGTGCGATCCTCTTGGTAAATTCTTGCCGCTCAGCAAACCAGCAACTTTACCCAGCTCACGCCCGCGCGAAGTCGACACGATGACATAATCACCAGCTTTGAGCTCACCAACCTTTGTTGCATCAAAATGGTAAAGCTTGCCAACTGGCTGGAAGCGAATAGATGCGACTGATCTTTCTAGATTTGACATGGAAAACACCTCAGTTAGACAACCGCGCTAGAAACCAATCATACTACGCACACATGGCAGGCAAAAGGGGCCGACTTTCAATCAGCCCCTTAATACGGCTTTCATTTCATCTATTTTTTCCACAGAGACCGTTCTAATCGGTGATCTCGATCTCGATATCGTCTACACCTTTCAGATCTCCAGTGTCAAATCGAGCGAAGATCGCTTCTGTAATCCCGTTAAAGGCTCCTGCAGCTGCTGAATCCGGATGCGAGATGACAATGGGCATGCCCTGGTCGCCCCCTTCCCGAACTGCGGGGTCTATTGGAATTGTACCTAAGAAAGGTACACCTGCGTCCTGCGCCATTAATTTTCCGCCCCCCTGCCCGAAAATATCGAGTTGTGTACCGTCGGGTAGTTCAAGAAAGCTCATATTCTCGACAACACCCAGCAATGGGATTTCCATTGTGCGGAACATTTCAAGGCCACGCTTTGCATCTTCGATGGATACTTTTTGCGGCAGCGTTATGATCACGCCACCGGAAAGCGGGAGTGTTTGTGCCAGGCTGAGCTGCACATCTCCCGTTCCTGGCGGCAAATCGACCACGAGATAATCGAGCTGCCCCCAATCAACATCGTTAACAAATTGCTGTATCGCACTATGCAACATTGGGCCGCGCCAGATCAGCGGCTGTCCCGCGGGAACCAAAAAGCCAATCGACATCACTTGGACACCATGGGCTTCTGCAGGTTTCAGTTTGGGACCTTCCTGGGGCGGCATTGCCGATATCCCCATCATTGTCGGCACGTTAGGTCCATAGATGTCAGCATCAAGCAACCCAACTTTCAACCCCTTCTTCGCAAGTGCCACGGCTACATTTACAGCAAGGGTAGATTTCCCTACACCACCTTTACCTGATGCGATAGCGATAGCGTTGCCGATCTGATTCTCCTTAACGTTTTCGTTAGTTGATGGATCTGTCATTAGTAGTTTAACCTTTAT
Organism: Anaerolineales bacterium; assembly: GCA_034430795.1. Taxonomy (GTDB): domain Bacteria; phylum Chloroflexota; class Anaerolineae; order Anaerolineales; family E44-bin32; genus E44-bin32. The sequence goes on from DAOUDJ010000016.1 coordinate 65,150, forward strand.
CCAAAATAGGGTATCGCTGGTTGACCTGATTGCTAAAATGAAGGTTAATATCCGCGCCTGCATCCTCAAACAACTGAATAAGCTCGACGTCTTCTCCTCGGAATCGACGTACCGAGTGCTTTGCACATTGTTCACACCCGTGCAAAGCCCGATAGGAATGCGTCTGGCAGGAAAGACAGTTGCATAAACGAATGATAAGCAAATTGAATGCGAGCCGGTCTGGGGAGCCAGCATCCGCTTTGCAGGCTCGTTCGACAAGATCTCGCCAAACGCCCCCGCGCATCTCCACCAGCGCGGAAGCGACTCTCATGGGAAATAGAATTTCAGTTTCACGATGATACATATAATCTTAAAGCCTTAGTTGATTTATCCGTGTTTCAATCTTTTCTTTTTCTTGCGGCCTTCAAGGCCTCTTTCTCTGCCCGAGCCGCCTCTTCCCGGGCGTAATTTTTCGGGCGAATCTCAGCGTAGTACAATGCCGGCTTGCTTAAGCGCTCTTTATTGAAAATATGAGCTGATGAACGATCGTAGGAAGCGAGTTCATAAACATGGTCCATGATTATCGCATCGAAGGGACAGTATTCTGCACATAGTCCGCAGTTCATGCAGACATCAATGTCGATGAAGAACTCAGCTGGGGCTGGTTTCGGTCGCCCGGTTTTCGGATCATTTGAACGCACGATCCAGATACATTGTGGCGGACAGACTTTGGCGCAGATTCCACAAGAGGTGCACCGATCTTCCCGGGTTCCATCGGGATTTTCATCATACACAAGGAAGGGTATATACCTGAATTCTTCCGGAACAGATAATTTTTCCTCCGGATATTGGACTGTAAAAATCCCTCTCGCTTCCGTTCCCTGGCGAATTTTTAGAGCATCTTCGTTATAATACCGGCCGCGCCCTACCCAGCGGAGATCATCCACATACGTCTCCACGAAGTGTTTTAGTGTAACCACCAGTCCCTTAATCAATCCGATACCGTACATTGGCTCTCCGTGTCAACGAATTAATATTCTCAATAAATTCTTAACTATCTATCCGTTTCACCTAGAACGATGTCAATTGATCCAAGAATGGCTACGACATCGGCGATTTTTTGCCCCTTACACATCATTTCTAAAGGGGTGAGGTTGATGAAGGATGGCGCACGCACGTGATACCGCCATGGATTCGGTTTTCCATCTGAGACGACATAAAATCCAAGTTCACCCTTCGGAGCCTCCACCCGCCCATACGCCTCCCCTGCAGGCACTCGAACCTGATACTGCGGTTTGCCGGTTTGGATTTCGCCCGTAGGGATGGATTTGACGGCCTGCTGTAAGATCCGCAGACTCTGCCGAATCTCATCCAGCCGAATCAGGTAGCGATCATAGACATCGCCGTTGTAACGGACGGCAACATCGAAATCAAAGCGGTCGTAGATTGAATACGGATCGGCCCGGCGGACATCATACGGTACTCCAGAAGCCCGTAACACGGGGCCAGCTGCCGAGTTCGCCAATGCCTGCTCTGCCGTCAAGACGCCTACCCCAATCGCCCGCGCGCGCACAATCTCGTTTCCGGTAAGGTAGAGATCAAGCTCATCGACTTTGCGGGGCAGCCTCTCGTTTACGAGGATCTTGATCGTCTCCAGGGTATCCTCGGGCAGATCCCGCGCCACACCACCGAAGCGGAAGTAATTGCACATCATCCGCGAGCCGGAGACCGCTTCAAATATGTCCAGGATTAACTCCCGCTCATTGATGACATAGAGCATTGGCGTGAAAAACGCACCGAGATCGTTGAGCAAGAAGCCGATCGCCCAGATGTGGTTAACCACACGCGTCAATTCAGCCATGATGACGCGGATATATTCTGCTCGCTCCGGGGGTTTGATACCCATGAGCTTTTCAACGGCCAGAGCGTATCCGAAGTTATTGCTCATTGAGCAAAGATAATCCAGACGGTCGGTGAACGGCATGTTCATCAAGTAAGTATTGCGTTCACCGATCTTTTCATGGTTTCTGTGCAGATACCCCATCACAGGCTTCAGCCCAACAATCTCTTCCCCATCAAGCGTTACAACCATACGGAAGACACCGTGTGTTGATGGGTGTTGCGGACCGAGGTTAACGACGATCTGATCGGTCTTTAAACCGCGATCGTTGTCACCATTGCCGTGATCGATCTTCCCCAAACTCGAATAGAGCGCAGATTCTCCCTCCGGAACCCAACCCTCCGGAGTGAATTCTGATGGATATTGAACATTCTTACCGAATGGATTGATGTCCTCGACCCGATGCACCTCCCCTTGAGGCCATCGGCTCTTGAATGGCTTTCCCTCTTCCTCGAAGAACGGTTCCTTCCAATCCTTGCGTAAGGGATGACCGTGGAATCCGTCCCATAAAAGAATGCGTCTGAGATCCGGATGCCCCTCAAAGCGGATGCCCAGGAGATCCCATGCTTCACGTTCTTGGAAGTCTGCGCCGGGGTAGATCGAGATCAACGAGGGTACAACACTGTCGTCTCTCGGCGTCTGAATTTTAAGGGTAAGCGCAGGACCTCCGGCGCTTCTATAAAGATGATAAACAACTTCCATCTTATCGTCCGGGAGATAATCGACCCCGGTGATCGAGGAAAGGTAATCGTAGCCCATGTCGTCTCGCAAACTCTTCACAATTTCAACGAGTTTTGCAGTTTTTACGATGTACCCCTCATATCCCTGACGCTCATCACGGGCAATGGCGCCTGGGAATTTCTCTTCTAAGGTGTCCTGAATTTGCACTGTTTCTTGCTCTGTCATCGTATCTGTGACCTATGTCGTAATTGGCGGCACCACATCAGGCGTAGGTTCCGCATCTTGTGAAAGTGCCTGAGCCTGAAGTTCTTTGAAGTTCGGGATATCGCGAGGGTCGATAAGATCCGGCCCGAGGATGGGGATGGGAATCAGTTCATCAGCTTCCTTCTGATACCATCTGACGGAACGAATGGACTGCTTGTCAATCTTCTCCTGGAGTTTAATCAAGCCGTTGAGCAAGGCCTGAGGGGTTGGTGGGCAACCGGGAATATAAATATCAACGGGCAGGAATTTGTCGATGCCAGAAACAACGCTGTAACCCTCTTTGAAAGGACCACCACCAGAAGCACACGCCCCCATTGCAATGACGTATTTTGGTTCTGGTATCTGGTTGTAAAGCCGTACGATCTGCGGGAGCATTTTCTTCGTCACCGTGCCGGAAACGATAATCATGTCCGCTTGGCGAGGGGTAGCGCGCATCACTTCCATGCCAAAGCGAGAAAAATCATATCGACTGGCTGCGACGCAGATCATCTCGATCGCACAACACGCTAGCCCAAAAAACATTGGCCAGAGGGAATTCCGCCGTCCCCAGTTGTAAATCTTATCCAGCGTTGTAACCGTGACCTGTCCCTGAAGCTCTGGGGGGATATCGACTCCAGGGTTATTTAGCTCGTCCGTCATCCACGCCTCCACAAAAAAGGGCTCGCCCCTTCTCCATTCAAGAGCACGTGCCCGAAATGAAATTATACTTGGCGGATATTTGAAGTCAAGATTACGTATTCATGTACGTCGCCCTCTACGCCTGGGCTTTCACATGGAAGATGTAATGATGCGGCTAAATAGTCCATTACTCTTGAATTTCACGCCACATGAAATAATTCATAACCTCAAGTATTTTGATTTCATCAATAATATTGAAACCGAACTTTCTATAGAAAGATACATTGGTCAATGTATCTGTTTCTAGATATGCCGGTAGTTTGTGCTCGTCAACCAACCTGCAATAGCTCTCCATTAATAGTGTTCCAACACCGAGATTTTGATATTCCAGTAGAACACCAATCGGGCCAAGATGACGGTGTAATATTGACGGATCGCGTCTTGCCCAGCACCCTAACCAGTATTGGTGGCGATCTTTTATTGAAGATAACTTTGGATTTCCAATGTCAAGTAGTTCCTGGACCTCTTGCGATATGAACCGATCACCACGGCAGATATAAGACCTACAAACCCCAACGATCTGACTTCCTTGTTTTGCCACGATCACTTCTTCAGGACGATCTCTGAGTAAGGCTAAAAATGCACGTTCGATTTGTTGACGCTCATTTTCACTTTGTCCTTGATAAACAACCACATGGATCGGATTTCGAAGCATCGCATGGCTGAGAACTTCAGCTGCTTCTTCTATGTCAGCAGGTTGCATCTGTTTGATCTCGGCAGCTGTCATCCATTTGTCTCCTTAGAGTTTTTGTCGCCTACAGTTTTGAGCTTCGCGAAGCATCTGTGTAGGGGGCGACGCGTAGCGGAGATGGGTTTGGAGGGTGCTAGCCCCCTGCTCCCCCATTACCTTTTCCATCTTCCCATCATACAACGAAAGAACCCCACACCGCAGGGAGGGCGGCTGGGGGACTTATCATCCCGAACTCAACGAGGGACCATTCCGAATTTTTTCCCCCTAAATCCCCCAAAGGGGGACTTATCATCCCGAGCTTATCGAGGGGCCACTCCCCTCGCGAAGAACTCATGGCTCCTACGGAGTGCTACGCGAAGCGCAGCGTGGAGCACACCCCCCGGATCAAACAGCTCTATGCTCAAACCAACATTGCAAACCCGATCTTTTGACTCCCGGAATAAAGCGTGGGCAGCTCATACTTTTCCTACCCTACAACGCGATCCCTTTTTATTTTTCCAAGTCATTCTGCGCCGTTCTTGAGAAAGTTTATCAGGAGTGGATTTACAGCCTCAGGCTTCTCAAAATGTGTGAGATGACCACCGTCTGCAAAAGGATGGAATTCCAAATCAGGCATACTTTTTAGGATGATCTGAATCTCTTCAATCGTGATCGTGCTGTCTTGGCAACCCCATATGAGTTGAATAGGTCGTTTTTGCTCTCCTACGAGACGATAAAGCCCTGAGAAATCACCTAGCATGCCGTTGTAAATCGTGGAGACAAGAGCGCGCTTGAAACCACGATATCTCATTTGTACCTGGTAAGGCTCTATATATTCTTTGATGTACTTAGCAGTGTTGGCGCTTGATGAGATGTGCGTTTTAAGCAACCGAATAAAGTTAATGGAACGCGCCCCCGCTGGCCCTATTAGAGCCAGTTTGTGCACTCGCTTCGGGTACTTATCAATAAAAGATAAGGCAATCGGTGCGCCCATTGAAAAAGCGACCAGGGCTAGAGGCTGGCTGAGATTGAGCGCATCAAGTAATTGGAGTAGTTGGCATCGGAACAGTTCTATGTTGTAACGTAGGCGCGGTCGATCCGAAAAACCCCGCCCATATAGGTCATACTTTATGACGCGAAACCCCGCCTGAGTGAGCGATTTGAAAGTTGGCTCCCAGATGAAATAGGGCGCTGAAAATCCATGCACTAGAACAACGACTTGAGCATCTACGGGACCGCTCAATTCATAATGGGTATACCCATCATCCAGGCGAACGAAATCCCCCGCCGTTCTAGCCCGAAGGGAATCATCTATGGTTTCAGTTTCACTCACAAGCGAGAGAAAGGGAAGTTTCTTGGTCATGAGGACTTCATCTCTATCCAATGTTGCAAAATGTCTGCAAACTCAGCGCCCATTCTGGCGGCGAAAATACCACCCGAAGTCGACTTCCGTTTCCATGTCCCCCCATTCTAGTGTGAGAACATGCCAAACAGGCGAATCGTACCCTCCCGAAGGGTAGGTCCAACGCCCCTGACCGAGGATTGCGGTATTAGCCTCCTGGGCCGTGTCGATCCACACGCAGTAGATTCCGGGCGTGACATATTGGTAGTAGGTGCCCTCCTCATCGGTGAGCACAGCAACTTCGTAGATAGGTTCTGTCGGTGGGCAGCCCCCTTTTGTGTATTGCACCACCAGCCCGGTGAGCGGGGTTTCGTCATCTTGGCGGATGCCATCAGGCCCATAACCTCCCTCGCGATACACACACCCGGGAGGTGCCACTGGACCAGGGGGACCGGAAGACTGACAGACATCATGCCACACGACGCCGGAGATCAGGGGAAGGCCAGAGTGGGATCCGCAGTTGCCGGCTAGGTCGGCGTAAAAAGTCGCGATTTCAGAGTACGGTCCGGAGATATCATCTCCAAATACAGCCTTTACCCGCCAGTAGTACTGGGTGCAGTCCTCGAGGAAGGACACCTCAGTCTCAAAGCTGCGCCCCGGGTCCACTCCCGCGTGCAACACATCGGTGGTGAAGTCGAGGTTGGTAGATACCTCGAGCGCGTAGTTTGCTTGTAGACAGCTGACCTGTGGATAGTCCCATTCGAAGGACGGCGAGGGATCGCTGATGAACGCAGCGCCTTCAGGGATCAACAAGATAGGGGCTTGCAGGTTCGTTCCATCACACGTAGGGCCTGTCCAGAAGAAGGTGGTGACGGATGATGGTCCTGGTACACCATCGAGATGTGCGGCGACACGCCAAGCGTAGAAGGTTGTTGGCGCCAGATCCTGGTCAGGTGTCCAGTTGAGCGTCCCTAGTAACGTATCCCCGGACACGGTCTCGGGGGCATCGAAATCGCCTCCCGGGGCAACCTGGATGTTAAATCCATCCGCTGGACACGAGCCCTCGTAGAACCAGGTCAGCGTTGGCCGTAGGGTCTCGTGGATCGGGGAGTCCTGCGCCGGAATACTAGGCGCGATCAGGATGCACGGCGTCGACGTCGGTGTGGGCTGGGGCTGAGGTGGAGGAGCGGGCGTGTTCGGCCGGGGCATGTTGCAGGATGAGAGAAGGACCCCGGCGACCAGGGCAGCCACCGCCAGTCCTAAACAAGGGGTCAAGTTACGCATGGTCATGGCATCCTCCGTCAATCCATTGCGAGAACAACCTCGTGGTGCGAAGTCCCCCGCATCGCCAAGCGCATCTCGGGAGCATATTGGAAGGGCGAAGCGATGCAGAGTGGCATTGCGGTGTGCAAGTGCTTAGCCCGCAGGTTTCTTCCTACGACCCATGAAACGTGGCACTGTTTGTTTGTAATCCTTGTATGAATCTCCATACCTTTCCTCAAGCCACGGCTCCTCTAACAGCGGGGTCAGACCGAAAAGCCCCGCACCGATCAGACCACAAATCCAGGTCATCCAGGAATTCGTGAGGATTGCATAACCAATGATCAGAAGCATGAAACCAACGTACTGCGGGTTGCGAGAGATGCGGTAGGGACCCGCCTCGACGAATTCGCCACCCAACCCCAAGGATGTTTGATAGCTAAGCGTCTTGAGCCCCCATATAACCAACCCAACCCCGCCAATGATCAGCGTGATTTCAAATGGAAAGCGAAGCCAATGTCCAAGAACGAAGCCATTCCAGTCATAGATACCTACGGCGATATAAGCAAGGTAGCAGAAATCAATCAATATCCACGCGTAATAGAATTGCCAGGACTGCCTGGAAGGTGGAGGCCAGATCCGGAAATCAGGAAACATCCATGTGATTGCGAAGGAAATTCCGATGAGCACCTCAGCTATCAACATGCTTGTAAAGGCGACTAATCTCATCATAAAGCCCTTTGCATCCTACCGTTTTCGAGCTGACGAAGATCCCCCGTACTTTGAGGGGGGAAGCCCCACGTTTTCTGGGGTGCGTAGTCCCCTGCCCTTGAGGGGAAGGCACCGGGGCTAGGGCCATCGTCGGCAATCCCAGCATCCCCATCAAACAACTTTTTTTCAATCGCGCCGCTTACCCACTGCCAATGACGGGTCTGCTCTACGCGGGGTTGGCCCGCTTTTATCGTCAAAAATCAGTTCGGCACAAAGTCTAATAGAAGCCCCATATGGATAATATTTCCTGTGCAGCTTGTTCACCCTTTTCATGCCAGTTGAGAACCGTCTGCACTTTATACTCTACCGCTTGTTCCATATCTCCGATAGAAGATTCTACACGGCCCATAATTGCCGCTCGCCATTTTTCGTTCTCTAATTTTAAAGGTTCTCGATTCAACAACCTACCAAGCCATTCCTGACCACTTGGCGTTGCTAAATACACAATTTTCAGGTTTTCACCCCACGGAGGCACTTCGCCAATCCGGGTTGTCTTTATATGCAACAGAGTTGGTATCACAGTTTCCAAATACATTGTTTTTTTCATCGCCGCTCGAACATCATCGATCAAAATGGCATTTGCTGCCCCGGGTCGCGATTGATAATAATAGTAGATTTCATCTTGGCGATAAATTACTTCAGGATGAAAAATATCCCGGAATCCCGCATCAGTTTCTTTAACAAAGATATATGGATCTTTGTGCCCTTCGCCAGGCCGAGGCGATCTGGTCGCTAGCAAATATATTCGAGGAAGCACTATCGATCTTTTCTTTAATAACGTCTCAACTCTTTCTAGAACATAACTTTGCCCAGCTCCTGAAGCTCCATTAAGGGCACGAATTCCATTTGTTTTTTGGGTAACACTATGGACGGATCTCGCACTATCTAGTAGTTCGCGCAACAAATCATCATATTTTTTAACTTGAGCATATAACGTTTCTCTATCCGCAGATACAAATGGCCGAATCAAGGGGGCTATATCTTCTAAATTATTCATCTTCAGCTAGCTCCTTCGTATCTCATTCGTAAAACTGCAACATCTTTTAGTAAGCTAACGGTTTTGAGGTGCGTAGTCCCCCGTTCCGCCAAGCCCTCGCGATCGCGCAGCATCCTGTAGGGACGAAGCGGAGTGGGGTTTGGGGGACGTAGCCCCCTGCCCTTGAGGGGAAGGCGCCGAGGTTCGGTCCATCGCCGGCAATCCCAGCAACCCAATCCTACAACTCTGGTAGCAATTCGTGCCGCTTACCCTCAGGTAAAGCCCGGTTAGAATCACGCGGGGTTAGGGTATTATCGGCAACAAGCCAGCGTTTCAACTGCTCTTAGTTTCAATCATCAAGGTTGTCGCTTCCTTGAGTCTTGTAACAAAGAGCAGGCTCAGAACCATGAGACCGATGAGCACGATCAAGGGGAAGGTCATTGAACCCGTTTCCGGGGATTTAAAACTGTCCATCCCTAAGATGAAAACGATACCCGAGATTTGGCCCATAAGCAGAAGCAGGCCGTTTGACGTTCCTTCAGGTGCTGGATGGGTAATTTCGGCACCATACTGGAACCCGACCGGGCCAGCGCTTAGCAAGAAGAACCCAAAGACAAAAGCTGAGAGGAGCAAGAGCCAGTAACTTGAGGCAAAGGTTATGCCGACAAGTCCCAAAGTTGCGCCCAGCACAGCCATTAACAAATAAGGCGTTCTTTTGCGGTAATGGTCAGACAGTAAGGGGATGACTACGGCACCGATAATACCACCCACGATCATCAGACCTCCAATGCTACCAGCCTGGACGATCGAGAAGCCTCTCGGCCTGACGATATCTTCGATCCAAGTAGTTACCGCATTGAACACGCCCAAACCCACAAAGAATATAACCATTAAGAGCACAAAATCCTTCATTCGCAAGGATTCCTTGAGACCGTCAAAAACAAGGGACCGCTGTTCCTGGTCAGGTGGGCAGGGAGGCGTGGGAGGCCGTTCTTTAATAAAAACAAAAAAGACAACTGCGGCGAACACGGAAACGATCCCGTAGGTTAGGAGCATGCCGCTTATCTGAGATTGGATCGTAAGAACTGGAGTCAGCACCAATGCCACAACGATGCCAAGGTACATTGCCAGCGAACCAAGGCCCGCAGCGGTAGCTCGCTCCTGTATTGGAAACCAACGAGCAGATACAGAAGTAATGGCATTAAGGATGAATGGCTGTCCGATGGCGATCCCAATTTGGGCAATAAGCACGAATGTGTAATCAGGGGCCAGGATACCCCGCAGCAAGCCGAAGATGCCCGTTATTGCAGCACCTATGCCAACAGCGACCCGAATGCCATAGGTGTGTCTATCACCCAGGAGGCAGGTATCGAGATGACGATATAGACGATCATGAAACTCATGGACAAGAGCCCGATGCTAAGATCCGAGACTCCATAATAGGTGGCGGCACTGCCCGTGATTGGAGCAAAGGTTATCCACAAGAGCTGATTGATGGCGACGACAAACATGAATGCAAGCAGCACGACCCATCGATAACCATAAACTTTGAAGTCGGTTTGTTCCATCGGATTCACCCTCCTGCTCATAAGTTGATTTGGGAAGGAATCAACACGATAACAATTAATAGACTACCTCGTCTCTCAGATTATCCTACTACTCGTGGCTGAAAGACAAGTCTTCAATCCACTTCAAGCACCAAATGCTGCGCTTCAGTTTCACACCGCGGTTGTTGAGCCACCTAATGGCTTCGAGCTGAGGAAGATCCCCCGTATTATGGAGGGCGTAGTCCCCCGCTCCCCCATTGCCTTTTCCATCTTCCCATCATACAACGAAAGAGCCCCCAACCGCAGGGGGGGGCGGCTGGGGGACTGTGGGGGACTTATCATCCCGAGCTTGTCGAGGGACCACTCCCCCACCCTGGCAAGAGCATTCAGGGCGAACTGCACCCCCCGGATCAAACATCGAGCTCTCAGCTCAAAATAACAATCCAAATCCGAGAAGGATGAGACATCTTTATCTCGGTCTCTTTCTCCGATTGAAGCGCAAACCATAGCCAATTGGACAGAACCCGGCTTTGGAACTCGGGCATAGTTCGATTGCAATATTAGCCATTCGGAAGGGGGGGCGAACGGGGGGGACCTAGCACAGGTCAACTTTTGTCAAGCTCACCCGAACAGAGCGAACATTAACATGAGTGTTCCGATGCCCATCAATAAAATGCCTGTGATATTGTTGCGCCTACGGTTTAATAGGTACAGAAGGCCAACAAACATTAGAAAAGGACCGCCAATCAATAACGTAAGATAGCCCAGGTCAATCACCCTCCAACTTTGAGTTTTTTCCTTAGCCATCTCAAGAAATTTCAAGACCCGACAAGTGTGCCCTGGAGGCTCTGAGTTAACTTGCTCAATACACTTACCTGTGTGCATCTCGGCTATCGCATCATATCGTCTCCCTCGCGAAGCATCCTGTAGGGGCGAAGCAAAGCGGAGAGGGGTTTGGGGGGCCTTGTCCCCCGGGCTCGCTCCGCGCCCCTCGCGCAGCATTCTGTAAGGAAGCACAGCGACGCGTCCCGAAGCCAAAGAAGGAGCGGATACCCGAAGTGTTCAGGTCAAACATGTGCATCGATCATGTACAAATCCTTGGTGAACTGTGAGGTATCAGAATCTATCTTTGGTATTTCAACCGTGGTCGCGGAATGAAAACTAGATTTCTCAAGCATTGACACTATTTCCTGAGCTGTGGGATAGGAGAAATCCGGGTCTTTTAATGAACCTTGAAGTGCCCATGATATCCGTGAATAGGGAGCCATTCCCTTCTCTGGTGCGAATTGATCGATGATCACATATCGACCACCTGGATTTAGCGTCTCTCTTATCTTCTTAAACAATTTTTCGCTGTAAATACCCACGTCGCATTCTATGACCATATCAAAACCTGCGGGCAATTTCTCATGGATGAAATCCGCTGGGTGAAATATTAATCTATCCTCAAAGGAGTGTTCTACAGCAAGCTCGCACCCGGCACTGCATACGTTTGGAATGTCTACAACCGTTGCGCTTAGATGCGCATTTCGGCGGAGCAAAGCCATTGAAATAACACCAGAGCCGCCTCCCAAGTCCATTAGCAAATTTATTTCGCACATATCCAACATCGCACCGATAGTTTCCGCTAATTGTTGATGCAGCTCAAACAGCATGCGTGTGAACTGACGAGCTCTAACTGGATCCTCGTTCATTCGCTCCAGATACTGCGGTGGATCTAATCCGGCAACGTCCCACAAGGATCCCGGGTAACGAAAGTGATCTGTTAGAAATTGAAAGACCGGAGACACTTCTCTTGACTCCTTTGCCAACAATGCCCACGTTTCCTGGCTGTAGGAATCAATAATTGCTGATCGCGCCTTAGCCGATACTGAAAATCCTTTTTGTGATTGCGCTAAAAGACCTATTTTGCATAGGTACTGCAGCCAGTACTGACATCTATTTACGGGTAGCTGGAGAAATCCCGCAATTTTTTTCCCGCTCTGGATCCCCTGAAGAAGATACCAGAATAAACCGAGTTCCATTGCTGCAGAAAGAGCAGATGATGCTTGATATGAGTCAAGCAGACCCAACACTTCGTCTGTATCTGTTTGTGTTTCTTCTTCTTTTTTGTAGGATTTGTTCATGATACACATCCAAAGGGGAGATTACGAAATCGGAGACAGAACAGAATCACGATACCCAACGGTTTCGAGTGGGAGCGCCTAGGTTCGGTCCGTCACCAGCAATCCCAGCACCCCCATCATACAACTAAGATAGCAAATCGCGCAGCATCCCTCGCGAAGCATACCCCAAGTGTGCGGTCTTCCTCGAAAATTCTC